>JAQUYU010000038.1 GCA_028691695.1 Sphaerochaetaceae bacterium
CCATAGAGGAAATCGGCATAGATGAAATAGAAGCATGACACTCCTATGTGGACGAACTTCCGTGAGAACTCTTTTGGAATATTTGGAATCCTTCCAATAGCCCATCCAAAGAAAAGCACACCTAAAATCAATGCAAAAGCAAGCAATATGCCTTCATAAGCTGGTTCCATCACCATCCCCCTCCACCTCCGCCGCCGAATCCTCCGCCAGAGAATCCACTGCCTCCGAACGATGATCCGCCAAGCCTCAGCCCCGGAGCTCCTGATGAAGTGCTCTTGGGCATCACTACAGTCTGGAATTTAGTGTTCCAGGAACGAGCCATATGGCTATAGAATATTGCATCAAATATAACATCATTGCCAGTGTACCAGATTGGAGCATCCATCCTGATGCTGCTGAACTTGCGAGCCCACTTGTCTTCCAGCCCCAGCACAATTGCATACGAAAGGTTGCGATAGAACAGCTCAGGATCAGAGTCGATCATAAGCTTGAGCTTATCCATCTCGACTTTCTCAAGGAACTCACGGTACCCAAGCACCTGCTCCAGGACCTTCTGTCCATAGTCGCTGCGACGTTCAGTAATACCGGCAAAGAACCCGATGATTCCAAGAGTAACCGATGCAAGAAGAGCACCAGCCATCTGCAGGGCCACAGCATCGGAGATAGCACTTCCGATGAAAGCAATGGCTATAAGCAGAAGAGTCGGGAAAAATGTCAGTATCAAGCCAATAGCCTTGGGCATCTTCATGGAATACCAGCGCGAGAAAAGCAAGCTGATCATCGCGAACTGAACAAGTTCCAGAAGGAACCCAAGCACAACAAAGATGAAAGTGCCGAATCCCACATAATCCCATGTGAGCAGCAGACCGGAGAGCACAAGTGGAATCAGTCCTATGAAAATGCAAACTGCCTGCATGACCTGGCTCTTTGAATCCTTCAGGCTTCGCGTGCCTTTGTAGTATTCCTTCACCTTTGCCTTGGCTTGCTCCATCTTCTCATAGAAACCATGCTCAAGGTCTTCTTCTGTGACCACCCCGTCCGTTCCGCACTCGAAGAATGAATCAAAAAGGTATTTCTCCATTGACAGAGCATCGTCGCCGATGTCACGTACCTTGGTGAAAGAGAAGTCATCCTTCTTCTTTCCGCCACGGTCGATCTTCAGAAGCCCTTTGTCGGCCCAGTAGAACAGCATCGATGTGATATCCTTGTCATCGACAGAGAAATCCGCAAGGTAGCCCATCTGCACAGGAGTCATTCCTTCAGGAGGCGTCGATGAAGCATAGAATACAGGAACTTTGTCCTTGCCGAACTTCATCCAGATCAAGGCAGCAGCGCCGATTGCAATCAGGCACCCTGCGACTGTAAGCCAGAAGAACATAGGAGTCTTGTTAACAATCTCCCTTGCACCCTGATAATAGCCATCGGGAAGCTCAACGCGAACAGTAAGCTCTTCGCCCGGCTGCATGCCATATGCAGTGATGCATAGCGAACTGCTGCTCGTCATGCTCCACTGCGTCCCTTCTGATGACTCGGATCCATATTGTCCGCGGGTAACCCAGATCCTGGATGAATCAATCTCTGAGGGAAAGCTTATGTTGAAGGTGCACTTCTCAAGCTCGACCTGCCATCCTTCACCGACCAGATTGTAGTAAAGCTCATCATAGCCTTCGTTCTGATCGGCTCCGATATCATAATCGTAGCTGAGATTGTAGCTCTGCGGCCCGGTGAGCACAACATCCTCTTCACCGAAACGGATGTTGATATAGTTCTTCGAGCTCTCATAGATCTCGCCAGTTCGATCCCATTTCAGATCCGTGACGATTGCTCTCTGTCCATTGAGGTAACCTACCGGAATCTCCCGGTAGATTCCATGCATAGGATCATAGAACTCAGCATCGATAGTCTCTGCGATTGAAAGGACTGCATTCCGCTGAACCTTGATATCCGCTTCATAGGAATGAATCGAATAATCGGATGCGCCCAATGAAAACCCGCAGGCAAGCGCAATGCAGATGGCTATGAGAACGATACGTGTCGATCTCATCTAGAACTTCACCTTGACGTTCTGCCTGGCCTCATCTTCAATCTGAAGATACTCAAGTTTCGGGAACTTAGCTCCGAAAAGCCCGGCTACAAGCGAACCAGGGAACACCTGGGTTGCTGTATTGAATGTCTTGACGACTGCGTTGTAGTACTTCCTGGCACTGAGGATCTCCGTCTCAAGCTCCTTGAGCTGGTTCTGAAGATTGACAAAGCCTTCATTGGCCTTCAAGTCGGGATAGGACTCGGAGAGGGCGAACAGAGACTTCAATGCCCCTGTGAGACCAGCCGCAGCCTGATCTTTCTCGGCGAGGGTCTGTGCGTTCATTCCGGCATTGCGTGCCTTGATCACAGCCTCAAGCGTTCCAGCTTCATGGGCAGCATAGCCTTTGACTGTCTCTACAAGATTAGGGACAAGATCATATCTCTGCTTAAGATGAGCATCAATCTGCGAAACGGCTTCTTCGGCCTGATTCTTCAGTGTGACAAACTTGTTGTAAGTGGCAATGATGTAGATTGCCAGTATTACGACAACAGCAATAATGATTCCAATGACCATTCTATTCCTCCATGCATATCAATAATGAGGAGGCCTTCTGTCAGGCCTGTCCTCTTCTTCAACGTTCTCAAGCCGCTTCTCAAGTGCAAGCAGCTTCTTTTCAAGAGAGGCAATGAGACTTCCCTGTGATGTGACTATGTCATTCAAGGCATTCATCTCGTCTTCAAGGTAAGCCGCCTTGATCTGAAGCTCTGTAATCTCTTCTTTCATAGTGCAAATCATATCAGCTTTGAGCAGAGGAAACAATATCAGATGGCTCTGGTTTTCATTCTGGCCAAACACATGTTCTTCGCCAGACTGGAAGGCATCAGATCCAAAGCAAATCAGCAACAAATTGTTGCTTTGTTGTTTTTTGTTGTATTATTCCTTGAAATATGCAACTTTCATGGTATAATTTTTCCAAGAGGAACGTTATGAAAGGTGAAAAAGCTGCTCAGCTGGAACTTCTTCTGCATGCACATCCTGAAGGAATGCGCAAGGCGGAGATTGCAAGAAGGATCGGCGTGCACCGCTCAACAGTGAGCCGCTATGTTGATGAACTGAAGAAATACACAGATCTTTCAGAAGAGAACAATCTGATCAAGCTCGCCCAGAAGCCGGATGAAGAGCCGCTCAACCTGAGCGTTTATGAGGGATTGGCCTTCAATCTGGGAGCAAAGATGCTTGCCCAGAACTCGGATATTCAGAATCCGCATCTCGTCACAGGACTGCGCAAGATTGCAATGAGCATGGAGACCTATGCCCCGTCCGTGAGCGAGAACATCATGAAGCTCGCCGAGGAGATTGACCGAAAGATCACAACAGGGCAAGGAGTCTCAGGAAAGTACAATGCGGTCATGGAAGCCCTTGTGGACGGATGGGTTTCCGGAAAGATCGTCAAGGTGAAGTACGAATCTGACAGCGGAACAGAGGAAACGGAGTTCGCTCCCTACTTCATCGGCTTCGTGGAAACTGAAGACGGGCGCAATCCCATAAGCGTCACAGGAAGGCTCAGGCACACAACTGACATTGAAACTCTCGAAATAGCCAAGATCACTTCCGCCGAGATCCTCAATGAGACATACACGATTCCAGACAACCTCAAGGCTTTCAAGCGCAAGTCCGAAGCAGATGATTATGAATCGCCAGACATGGTTCCCCTTGTGCTTCAGCTGAAGGAGAAGTCTGCGCTCAACTCGTTCGGAACGCTGTTTCACAGCAAGCCCGAGCTGGAGAAGAAGGAAGATGGAACATACATCTGCAAGATGAGCATTGAGAATTCCATTGAGCTGAGTCTGAGAATCATCCAATGCGGAACTTCTGCGAAGATCATAGGTCCTGAATCATACAAGAAGCGCTTTCTGGGTTACATTGCCAGCATAACACAGATGTACGATGCAAAATAAAGCATTTTAATCTGTAGACCCGGCAGTTCTTTGCTGTTATCATAATCCCATGAATCAGACGCTTCAGCTTATTGCAAACAGAAGGAGCCTCAGGGCTTTCTCGGATGAACCTATTTCAGATGAGACCCTTGAGACTCTCAAGGAAATGACATTGCGAGCACCCACAGCAGGGAACCAGATGTTCTACTCGATCATTGAAGTCACCGACCCTGCAAGAAAAGCAGCTCTTGCCGAACTATGCGACAGCCAGGTCATGATAGCCACTGCTCCCATTGTCTGGATTTTTCTCGCCGATGTCCAGAAATGGGAGAACTTCTACAGCGAAGGCGGCTCTTATGCAAAAGGCCTTGAACGAGGAATCAAAGTCCCTGAAATCGGACTTGGGGACATGCACCTTGCACTTCAGGATGCAATCATTGCAGCCCAGAATGCGGTGATCTCTGGCGAAGCCCTTGGACTAGGCTCCTGCTATATCGGCGATATTGTGGAGCAGCATGAAAAAGTCAAAGCTCTTCTTGGGCTTACGCCTCATGTGATGGTTGCAGCAATGCTGATAATGGGCTATCCGAAAAGCAAGGAAAGAACGGGCAAGCAATCAAAACGATGCCCTGCTTCGGCAGTCTTCATGGAGAATTACTACAAGGAACCTCATCTTGAGCAGCTGAAAGAAGCTTACAAGGCTCAAGAGCAGGATCTTCGGGAAAAGCATTCTCTGCCGGATGACAACACGGGAAGCATTGCCGACCGCTACTATTTCAAAAAGCACACAAGCACTTTCATGGCAGAGATGAACCGCTCTGCCCAGACAATGATCGATGAATGGAAAAATGGAGGAAAAAATGGAAAAAGTAGTTATTGAAGATCTTCTGAAGTTCAAGTTCCTGTCTTCTCTCAAGTTCTCACCGAATGGCAGGCATGCAGTGTTCGCCGTAGCGGAATGCAACAAGGAAGACAACAAATACAGAAATGACCTCTATCTCCTTGATGCAAAGACCTGGAGCTCAAAGAAGCTTACATCAACAGGCAAGGCCGGCAAGCCCGTGTGGCTTGATGACAGGAATATTGCATTTGCGGAAATACGAGAAGAGAAGGACAAGAAGGCGGCTGAAGACGGAACCCCTCTTACTGTGCTTCAGTGCATAGCAATCGATGGCGGCGAAGCTCAGCAGCTTGTCCGGATAGACAAGGCTGTCGATGATTTCAGTTTCATTGATCCTGATCATGCAGTTGTAGAATATGGGTTTGACCCGAGAACTCCTCAAGACGAAAAGGACAAGGCGAAAGCCAAGGAAGAGAAGGACTACGAGGTCATCGACGAGATTCCGTACTGGTTCAACGGCAAGGGCTTCACCAACGGGCAGAGAAGCTGTCTGGGCATCCTCGACATCAAGACCGGCAAGATCACTGAAATCTCAAAGCAGCCGGACGACGTGGGAAGCTTCAAGCTTGAAGATGGCGAGATCCTGTTCACCACCGGCGGATTCACAAACGGCAAGCTCAACATGACATCAATGCTCAAGCGCTATGACCTTGCTTCCGGCAAGACCGAGACACTGGTTGCTGACGGGCATTATAATATCTGGCTGGCGAAGAGAATCGAAGGGAAAGTAGTGTTCATTGCAGAAGAACCTTTCGGCAAGTATGGACTAAACCAGAATCCTTTCTTCTTCCGCCTTGACGGGAATGCCGTCACTAGAATCCTTGATGATGATACTTCACCGGGTTCTGGAGTCATTGGCGACTGCTCACTTAGAGGCGGCGAGAACATCGTTGTTTCTGATGGATGCTTCTATTACAATGTCCTGAAGGGATCGACGACAACTGTACGCAAGCTTGATTCCAAGATGAATGCGACTGACTTGCTCTCCGGTTCCCGTTCTGTGGATTTCCTTGATGTTCACGGCAATGACCTGCTGTTCTGCGGCATGGAGGGCAAGAAGCTTCAGGAGCTTTATCATCTTGATTTGACAACTGGGAAAGTTATCCAGATTACCCATTTCAATGAAGAATTCACCGCAAATCACCAGATTGCGGACATTGAAAGGCTGAATATAACAAATGACGGAATACAGATCGATGGCTTTGTGATGAAGCCGATTGGGTTCGAGAAGGGTCACAAGTACCCTTGCATCCTCGATATTCACGGCGGCCCGAAATGCACATACGGTGATATTTTCTTCCACGAAATGCAAGTCTGGGCGGGCCGAGGCTACTTCGTGATCTTCTGCAATCCTCGCGGCGGCGATGGACGTGGAAACGAGTTCGCCGATCTCCGAGGCAAATACGGGACCATCGACTACGATGACCTCATGGCTTTCACCGATGCTGCCATCAGCTCTTATCCTGAGATAGACAGCAGCCGCATGGGAGTCACAGGAGGCAGCTACGGCGGCTTCATGACAAACTGGGTAATCGGTCATACAAACCGTTTCAAGGCTGCTGCTTCCCAGCGTTCCATTTCAAACTGGATTTCCATGGCAAACACCACTGATATCGGATTCTATTTTTCCGAGGACCAGAATGGCGGTGCTACTGCATGGAAGGACACTGACAAGCTCTGGTGGCATTCACCTCTGAAGTATGCCGACAAGGTCAAAACACCTACCCTGTTCATCAACTCGGATCAGGACTACCGCTGCTGGATGGTCGAGGGGCTTCAGATGTTCACAGCACTGAAGATTCATGGGATTGAGGCACGCATGTGTCTGTTCCACGGAGAGAACCATGAGCTTTCCCGCTCAGGCAAGCCGCTTCACAGAATCAGAAGGCTCAATGAAATAACAAGCTGGTTCGATAGCCATTTGAAATAGCACAAGGAGAATCATCATGAATTCAGTAAAGCATCTTTCAGAGTTCATCTCTGATGTTTCGACAAGAATCACTCAGGCTCTTTCCTCTCGTGGAGTAATGGACTTCTATCTCGGAGACAGTGTTCCGGAAACCCAGCTGAAGCTCTTCAGGCCTGTATTCCTGGAAGTCCTTGCTTTCGCAGCAAGCTGCCAGCAGGGAATTCAGGAGGAGTTGAAACCTATCCTCGAGGATACCAAGGACATTTCGGATGGCCTTGGTCTTCCCTTGGATGACTTCATTGCAGGACGGATTGCTCTCTATGCCGGTTCTAAGAATCCTGAACAGAGTTTCGCAAGGCTTTGCAACTACATTGGAAACAATCAGAAGAATGCAGAGAATCTTGATGATCCTGAGGAGCTCGGCTTCCAGTCTGACTACCAGAACAAGTCAGAGATGACTGTACAGGTCATTGCAGCCGAGATAACCGACAAACTCCGCAAGTGATGCTAAGTCAGCTGCTTGGCTGCCTTAGTAACGATTGTCAGCAATAATACTTTCCTTCACGCCCAGCAGAGTAGATTCCTTCTATCAGCTTTACAGTTTCCAAGCCATCCTCGCCAGTGACGCAAGGGGTTTTGCTATGGACAAAATCCTCAATCTGGAGTTTGAAGAAGTACCATGTAGCATCAATCGTGGAGAAAAATGCCTCATCATCGGCTTTCCACCTATCTACTAGGTTCTTTTCATCTGGGATTGTCCATATATCATTGTATGGAGCTTCCAGCACAGAACTCATTCCGGCAACAAACATAGCCCCGCCATCAGTCTGTACGCCAACGGAATTACCGTTTGACCCATGGATGTGGACCTTGGCATAAATTCCAGGTTTCTCTGAGTTTGATACCAGTATTGAAGCAAGTCCTCCATTCTTGAAGCGGATAGAAGCAACAGCAGTATCTTCAACTTCAATATATGGATGGTTCAGGTTCCCCCATTCTGAGCTTATCCGCTCGACAGGTCCCATGAACCAATGAAGTAAATCAAGTTGATGAGGAGCTTGATTGACAAGCACCCCGCCGCCTTCGGTATCCCATTTTCCTCTCCATGGATCGCTTCGATAGTAGGCTTCATCACGCCAGCCAAGCATCGTCACCTGCCCTAGCACTGGTGTTCCGATCTTGCCATCATCAATTGCTTTTCGCATTCTCTGACATGATGGATACCAGCGTCTCTGGCTCATAACAGAAAGCTTAACATGAGCCTTGTCAGCAGCATCGATCATCATGACACATTCTTCGGTAGTCAATGCCATTGGCTTCTCGACAAGGACATCGCACCCTTCAGCGATAGCCTGAAGAGCGTAAATGCAGTGCTGCGGATGAGGAGTTGAGATAATCACGGCATCTATTCTTCCCTCTTTCACCATTGTATGTACATCTGAATAGAATGGAATTCCATGCTTTGAAGCAAACAAGTTTCCCCTTTCTGCGTTATGTCCAGTAACAGCCGCTAATTCACAGCCGGAGGCCTCGTTTATCGCTATTGCATGAAGGTTGGCAACCTTTCCGTATCCAATTAGGCCAAATCTCATGATGGGCTCCTCCTAAGGAATCATTACGACTTTCAGCAGGTTCTCTGTTCTGTTGTAAAGCTTATCAAACCATATCTGTCCTTCAGAGAGCGGAACCACCCTGCTTATCAATGGCTTAACATCCAGCTTTCCATGGGCCATCATATCAAGGACAATCGGATATTCACCGCAGATGGCACATGAACCGATTATCTTGATCTGCCTAGTAACAACCGCCTGGAGCGGAAATGATATCTTCTGCGAGAGATTGCCAACCTGTGTCACTGATCCGCCATTCCTGACGATAGATACAGCTGCATTTGCAGTAGCTTCTATTCCTACCGCTTCAAACACTCTGTCGATAATAATGCTGTGATCAAACTGCTTGCTGTCCATAGCCAAATCGGATCCGGCTTGCAATGCAGCTTTCTGTTTTTCTGGATCAATATCCATGGCTATGATTCTGCCGCTGCATGACGGCCTGAGGATCTTGATGATGAGCTGTCCAATTATTCCGCAGCCGATAACTGCAATGTTGTCATTCAATTCAATTGGCGTAAGCCTTACAGCATGAGCTGCAACGCCGGAAGGTTCAGTGAGAGCTGCTTCTTCAAATGAGGTCGCATCTGCTATGTGATAAAGAATCCGTTCTGGAACCACAACGTATTCTGCAAAAATACCTTGGCAGTTGTACTCATCGCACGAAACACCCAGTACTTTCCTATTCCTACAAAGATTTACGTTTCCAGTCTTGCACTCAGGGCATTTCCCACAATAGATAGTGGAATCAAATGTTACACGGTCGCCTGGGACAAATCCCTTTACATCCTTTCCAACAGCTTCTATTACTCCGCTTCCTTCGTGGCCCATCACTACCGGCGGCTTTCTTCGGCCAGTAGACCCATCAAATCCATGAACATCGCTTCCGCATATTGCAGCTGCTTTTACTTTGATAAGAACCTCATCAGTGCTGACAATCTCAGGTTTCGGTATTTCTTCGAAACTAAGCTTCTTGTATTCCCTCATTACCAGTGCTTTCATAACGATTATTCTCTCCTTATAGTAATACTGGTGTAATTATTGCATCGATAATTTCTCATGTAAAGAAAATTCATGTTGCCAAATTATGCAATATCCAACAGTTGCACAAACTTGAAAAAAGCTTTTTCTTTACAAATCAAAGATACCATGGGAAAATGAAGAAACAAAAACTGCAATGCTTCATGATTGCAAAAAGGAGTTTTAGATGAAGAGATTTTTGTTAGCCCTGCTTATTGTGCTTCTGTCATTCTCATTGTTTGCGCAAGGTGCAACAGAGACAAAACCAGAGGAAATCCGTGTAATGCTTGCAAACCATCCATACGGAGATCTGCTAAAGGAAAAGATACCAGAATTCGAAGCTGAATATGGGATCAAGGTCAACTATGAACAGCTTCAGGAATCCCAGCTTTCCCAGGCTCTTGCCACAGAATTCGCTACTGCATCATCGACAGTGGATGTATTCATGACTCGTCCTCTTCAGGAAGGACTGATGTTCATAAAGAACAACTGGTACTCATCACTTGCCGACTATGACTTCGCTGACTATCCTCAAAGCACGGTTGACATCGGAACCAAGAACGGCGTCCCATACATTGTTCCGCTCGTAACCGAATGGCAGGTTCTGTATTACAGAAAGGACCTCTTCAAGGCTGCAGGAATTTCTGTTCCTAAGACATTCGATGAGCTCAAGGCAGCTGCTGCAAAACTTACAACAAAGGATGTTGCAGGTTTTGGATCAAGAGGGAAAGGCGCTGCTGCTGTTACTCAGATGTCTTCTTATGTCTACAACTTCGGTGGCAGGTACATTCAAAACGGCGAGGCTGTATTTGACAGTCCGGAAGCAATTAAAGCAATTAGATTCTATGGAGAGATGCTTGGGAATTACGGCCCGCAGGGCGTAACATCAATGTCATGGGAAAACCTGATGCCCGTATTCCAAGCTGGAAAACTGGCTATGTGGACTGATGCATCTGTCTTCTATGGTCAGATAATCGACCCTGAAAAGACAGCTATCCCAAAGGAAAACATCGGAATCGCCGATCTTCCAGCAGGCCCTGTGGATGACAGTCCGTTCTTGGTTGTATCCTGGGGAATGGCAATCGCAAACACCTCAACTCACAAAGACGCCGCTATGAAGTTCATTACCTGGGCAACAAGCCAGGAGCTTGCTCTTGAGGGCATCAAGAACAACATAACAATGGCTTCTAACAGTGCATGGAAGGGTGCTTCCGGCCTTATGAATGAAGAACTAATTGCAACACAGGCTCATGCTGCAGCTAATGGCTACCCATATGACAGACCGTTTGTAACAAGCGTCGGAGCAGCTAGAGACCTGATCGGTGAAGTAATCATCGAGTCAATCAACACCAAGGGAACCTCTACTAAGCTTGAAGCCCTTGCAAAGGAAAAAGTGGCAGCAGTCAACGAACTGCTCAAGACCGATGGAGAGTATCATAACCTTCCTTATTAGGATTTGATTGAAAATAATCACATTTCGGGTAGTCTGCTTATGCAGGCTACCCATTGATTAACAAAGGGATGGCTGCGTTTTATGAAAGGTAAAGGATTTATTGATAGGCACTACAAGTGGGTTTACACACTGCCAGCCTTGTTTTTCGTTTTGATTCTGATGGTATTCCCGGTCTGCTATACATTCGGTTTAAGTTTTACTGATTGGACGCTTACCAGCGGAAAGAGCATATCCTTCACCGGTCTTAAAAGCTACATCACGGTGCTCCAGGAACCCAGATTCTGGGATGCATTCAAGAGGACTCTCGAGTTCACATTCTGGGCGGTTCTGTTTGAAGTAGTGCTGGGAATAATCATTGCATTACTGCTAAACAAGCAATTCAAAGGAAAGGGAATAGCAAAAACTCTGCTTCTGCTTCCGCTTGTTGCCACTCCGGTTGCAATCGGAATCGTATGGACACTATTCTATGACCCGACAATAGGATTCCTCAATTACTGCCTAAACCTTCTGGGACTTCCGCAAAGCGGCTGGCATACAGATGCAGCCACAGTCATGCCATCATTGATTCTTGTAGATGTATGGCAATGGACTCCAATGATAACAATCATGGTTCTCGCTGGCCTTTCTGGTCTCTCTGATGAACCTTACGAATCAGCCACTGTCGATGGGGCGAACGCATGGCAAATCCTCAGGCATATAACATTGCCGATGCTTATGCCTACAATTCTGACAGCAACAGTACTCAGACTTATTGAAGCTCTGAAGACTTATGATATCATTTATTCAATGACACAGGGCGGACCTGGCTATGCATCTGAAACACTTAATCTACTTGCATACAAATACAGCTTCGAATACTTCCGCATGGGACAGTCATCCGTGATGCTTGTATTCCTTTTCATTTTGGTTCTGGTTTTCAGCCTTGCAGTGATGCGAATCAGAAAGGCAACGGAGGTTTGATATGGTTTCAAAGAAAAACCCGTTGAAAACAATTCTGTTCTATCTGCTCATCATAATTATTCTCATCCCGATAGTATTTCCCTTCATCTGGATGCTGATGAGTTCATTCAAGACACAGGTAGACATCATTTCATGGCCACCGAAATTCATATTCAAGCCTACTCTGAACAACTACAAGCGTGTATTTGTGGAACAGCACTTCCTGGCTTACTTGAAGAACTCGACAATTGTTGCTGTGTTTGCAGTAGGTCTGTCACTGCTTCTCGGACTTCCCGCAGCTTATGCTATTGCAAGAAATAACATGGACAAGACCTCCATGTTCATACTGGTAGCAAGGCTGCTTCCTGGAATCTCGTTCCTCATGCCGTGGTACATCATATTTTCACGTCTAAAGCTAATGGACAGTTATGTAGCCTTGATCCTATCGCATATGCTCATTGCATTGCCTCTGATAATCTGGACGATGGTACCCTATTTCAAATCCATTCCAATGGAGATGGATGAATCGGCAATGATTGACGGGGCAACTCGTACACGATCATTTGTCTCCATAATTCTTCCGTTAGCAGGACCTGGAATAGTCACTGCCACAACTTTGAGCTTTATTTACAGCTGGAACAACTTCATGTTCAGCCAGGTACTCTCCCGGCAGAAAACGAGGACTCTTCCAATTGCAGTATACAACTTCCTTTCGTATGTAGAAGTTGCATGGGGTGCAGTGATGGCTGCGGCAGTTGCCATAATTTTACCTGCAATCATTATTACTATGATATTCCAGAAATATGTAATCAAAGGTCTTACCGCTGGAGCCGTAAAAGGATAGAGAGGAAAATTATGGTACAGCCACTGTCACCCAGCAGGTGTGTCATCAGATGCGGTTGCATGGAATCAGACATCTGAATAGTTCCAGGCATTTTTTCATGGAATATATAATTGAAAGCTTTAAAAACATCGTTTTCATCAGAATGAAATAACTGGTTTGCGTTATCTTTTACTCATGAATCCTTTTTCTGATTGTCAATGTTTACTGGATTATTCTCTGTTTTATAGCTACTTGCACTTCGGGATTTGAGCCTTGAACAAGAAACCTTGAATGATAGCTTTTCCGATTTTGCTTGACTATAAATATGTGTCATAGTTTACTGAAACTTCATTAATACGGCATATTGCCGACAAGGAGAAATGAATGAAAAGAAAACTGATTGCAGTACTGCTCGTGCTGCTGCTCTGCTTATCGTCTGCCTTCGCAATGGGAAGAGTCGAAGACAAACCTTTGGAAAGAGCTGAAGCTGCCTCAATCCTAGATGATCTGTTCTGTCTCGCAGATATCAACCCGAAAGAAATCGAAGGGTTCGAGCTGACTCCTAGAAACCTAGGATACAGTGCCACTAACGGTGCAGTGACATCGGAGAATGTGATTGCGGCCGCTAAGGACTGCACAGACCTCGAAGAACTGCCTAATATTGAAGCTGTAGTCAATTCCGGAATCATGGAGCTTGCATCTGACAACTTGAGCTTCAACCCAGAAGCAACGGTTACGAAGAAGGAATTCGCAACTTATGTCGCAAAAGGGCTATATGGTCCAGACCTTGAACTCGATCACGTGGCAAAAGCCATCGAAGATAAGGTGTTTGACCAGTCCTTTCTGACCGACGAAGTCATCGACCGAAAAACTGCATATGCTCTTTCGGATTCACTCAAGACAAGACTTGAAACAGTTTCAGTTTTCGTCACTTCAGACATTCATGGAAACTACATGCCTTACAAGTCTTCCGACGGAAAGTTCGAAATCGGATCAGTTGCCAGAATCAAGGACATCCTCGATGTTCAGAGAGAAGACCTTGGCAATGCCAATGTCCTATATGTGGACGGTGGAGATTCCCCATACAACACCACTCTCGCAAACATCACTAACGGAGATGTTTCCGTCGCATCACTCAACGCTCTGGGACTGAATGCAACGGTTTTGGGCAACCATGATTATGACTATTCCTTCGCGAACTTGATCAGGCTCGCTGGAAATGCTGATTATGCTATGCTTTCTGCCAATACGAAATACAAGGAAGGCCATCAGCCAGAAGGAAGCGGTTTATACCCCGAAGAGTTTGGTTCATATATCATATGCAAGGCTGCTGGGCTGAAGATTGGAATCTTCGGTATCACCGATGATAACAGCTCAGCGACCACCCTTTATTCCAATACGGTTGACATCACATGGGATGATGATCTTACAAAGTCACATGAAGTAGTTGCGACTCTGAAGAATACCGAGCACTGCGATGTAATCATCGCACTGTCTCACCTTCATTCGAAGAATCCGGCACTTGTTCTTCAGGAAAGGGATATCGACATTTCAGTTGGTGGAGGGAATGACATTGCTGGCAAGCCGACCATCCTCGGAGACAATCAGTATCTGATCAATCCAGGCAAGCATGGCGAAGCTCTAACTCAGGTTTCAATCAATGTCCTTGATGGCAAGGCTGTCGGGAACATCTGCAACCAGATATTCCTCACAGATGCATATTCCGAAGATCCTGGCGTGAAGGAAATCGTGAATGCATACAACGCTCAAGTAGATGCTGCTTTGGATGTAACCATAGGTTATAACTCACAGAATCTTGAATGGTCTTCTCAGCTTGTTCGCTGCCAGAATTCTCCAATTGCTAATCTTGTCACAGATGCTCTTCTTTCATACTTTAAAGATGATGGTGCCCAGCTGTGCATAGTAAACGGCGGAGGAATCAGAGCAAAGCTTGACGCTGGAGAAGTTTCAACTAGAGAGGTCACTTCTGTTCTTCCGTTTGACAATAACATGATGCTTGTAGAGACAAGCGGAAAGACAATATGGGATGCATTGACCAATGGAATTGCTGCATACCCAGCAACAAACGGAAAGTTCCCGCAGGTAGCAGGAATGACCTATGTGTTCAAGGCAGGGACGCCTAATGAACTTGTAAGCGTAACTCTTTCTGATGGTTCCGAACTAGAAATGGACAAGCGTTACAAAGTCGTGATCAACAGCTTCCTTGCAGGTGGCGGAGATGGGTATACAATGCTGAATGTCCTTGATACTACCAAAACGATGGCAACGGATGTGAATCAGCTTGTTTATGTCAGAAAGACATTCATGAGGGATGCTCTTGAGGATTACTTCAAGAAACACACTTCAAAAGATCAGCCTCTCTCGATTCATCTGTCTGAAAACAGGATAACAATTCTCTAAAACCTAGTAATAGAGTTTTACATGGCGGGCTTCCAACAGGGAGCCCGTCTTGTTATATTCCCTTGAATTAAACTTCTTGCAGAACCAAATGCCGAGCTCTGCGAGGTATTCGAGGTACCCGGAGCTATGTCGAGCTCGAAGCGAGCTATGCTGAGCTACCCAGAGCTCCGCGAGCTATTCGAGGTACCCGGAGCTATGTCGAGCTCGAAGCGAGCTATGCTGAGCTACCCGGAGCTCTGCGAGGTATTCGAGGTACCCGGAGCTACGTCGAGCTCGAAGCAAGACGGGGCGGACATCAAGCATGCTGAAGACGATAGAGTGTATGAATGCGGGAAGTTCTGAAAAAGAAATATTGCATAAATATTCTTAAACCTATTGATTAAACGGTTGTTTTAGTATATTTTCTGCATATTAGCGTCAATAAAGGTGCATAAATATGAAAAACGAAGAAAAGAAATTCAAGAAAGTAGTACTTGCTTACTCCGGCGGACTGGACACATCAGTAATCATCCCATGGCTCAAGGAGAATCATCC
>JAQUYU010000039.1:0-13579 GCA_028691695.1 Sphaerochaetaceae bacterium
TGAACGAGCTGAACTGAGTGATTCCAACGGTGATAGGCTTCTTGCTGGCTGTTGAAATCAGAACAGTGGAAATCGTGTACTCGTTCCATGCGTTGATGAATACGAAGATCAATGTCGTGACTATGCCAGGGGCGGCCATCGGAAGCAGGACCTGTGTAAGCGCCCCGAAAGTCGAGCATCCGTCAATGCAGGCAGCCTGTTCCATCTCAGGTGAAATGGAAACGAACGTGCCGCGAAGCAGCCAGATTGCGAAAGCCTGGTTGAATGCAGCATTGATCAGCATCAGCCCGAAGATCGTATCGTTGAGGCCGATGGCGTTCATCAGCTGAGAAATGCCTACAAGCAGCACGACAGGAGCGAACATCTGGCTCATGATCACGAACCCGAGGAAGCCCTTCTTGCCTTTGAATGACATTCTTGCAAGAGCATAAGCGGCGGGAATCCCGCAGACCATCGCAAGAGCGGTAGCCCCGAATGAAAGCGCAAGTGAATTGAGCAGATAGCGTGGAACGCCGCGGCTCATGATCTCGACGATGTTGGACCAGACCCACTTGACCGGGAATATATGAGAGAAGAACATGTCCGTGGTCTCTGCATTGCTGCGGAATCCTGTGACAAGCATCACGTAGTACGGATAGAGAATCACGACGCACAGGACAATTGCGGCGAAGTACTTGCCGCCCATTGCAAGGCTATGGCCTACTGTTCCCTTTCCTAGCATTATGCCCGAGGTGAGCATCACGAAGAATGAAGGAACAAGAATCCAGTACCATGGTGCGATGGTGAAGGAAAGGCTCTTGATCAGGGCCGGACCGTTCTCGAACGTCTGACCATATATGAGGTTCTGGGCACTGTCCAGAACGCTCTGCGAAACTTCGGCATTGCGAGACATCAAGGCAATCAGCTGACGCTGAAGCGTATAGGTGACCTTCATCGAAAGAATTGGAACAAGCAGCATTGCTGCAAGCGCAAAGAATGAAGACAGAAGGCGAAGCGTCCTGCTTCGGCGGTCAAGGAAGCTGCAGTCAGTTTGCATGTTGCCCAATGTGCCGGCAGCAGCGCTGGCGAGGCTCAGGCAGCACAGGACTGCGATTGCAATCGGAATCCATGAACCAGGAAGGGCCGAGCCCATCAAGGCAAATCCTGAGCGTCTGATCGTATGAACCACGCGGAATGAAGCAGTCTTCGAGACAGCACCAGCATTGGAAGTGCGTTCGGTCACATCGGTGACAAGTTCAAGCGTTCCACCGCCGTAATCAGAAGCCGAATGCAAAGTCAGCTCATTCTCGGCAAGAGAGCGGGCTTCATTGTACTTGGCATCACCGACTTCGATGTTGACGACACGCTTGGAGAACACGTCAGTTGTGAAAGTATACAGAGGAAGAGCCATGATCACGAAGAACAGGGCAAGGCAGGCAAGCATCACTGACAGGCAGCGGATGTTCCTGCGGGAAATTTCCAAAGGAGAAGTCCGGGTCATAGGTTCTCCTCGCTTCGCATCGTGATGGACATATAGATGCCTGATACAATGCACAGAATCAGGAATCCTATGACAGAGAGCGCCGTTGCAGGCCCCTTCTGCTGATCATAGAAGGCCCTCATGTAGAGGAAAGTCACGATGGTGTCGGTCTTGTTTGCCGGAGCTCCCTTGGTGATCGTGTAGATGATCGGGAAAGAATTGAACACATAGATTATGTTAAGCACCGTGCTCACTGTAAGCGAAGGCATTACAAGAGGAATCGTTACATGGCGAAGCTTCTTCCATGCCCCTGCTCCGTCCACTGTGGCTGCTTCATAGTATGCGGCGTCTATCGACTGAAGGCCGGCAAGGACGCAGAATGCCACAAAAGGAATCGTGACGAATATTCCCACCCCGCATTCCCACATGAACTCAATGTGGTATGAAGAGCGCCAGTTTATCGCCTGCTTGATGATCCCGAGATTGAGAAGCAGGTTATTGAGATTGCCATATTCATACTTTATGATGTAATTCCAGACAGAAGCCTGGATTACAAGCGATGTCGCCCAAGGGAACACCACTATGCTGCGGGCGATCTTTCGACCGTGGAACTTGCTGTTCAGCAGCATTGCAACTGCGAATCCGATTATCGTGGACAGCCCTACGACTGCAACTACCCAGATAAGGGTGTTGAGCATGACAGTGCCGAATGCCGGATCCTTCACAGCAGCGACGAAATTGTCGAACCCGGCGAACCCGGTAACGACTCCCGCCTTCGATATCTTGCTGAATGCAAGCTTGAAAACAATGAAAATCGGGAAGACGACGAAGATCGTCATCAGAAGCGTGCTGGGCAGAAGCCAGACATACGGCTCCCATTTCTTCCTCTGCACAAGAACTTTATTCAAGTGATTTCCTCCCTTTGCTGGATGCGCAATGCGCAAGCGGATAAACTGAGCCCCAGCGAAATTCGCCGGGACTCAGTATTTGTCTTAATCTATTTTACTTTGAGACCTTGGCCTGAAGAGCATCAAGAAGAGCCTTCACGTCGCCGCCTTCAAGAGCACTCTGCTCAACCTGGATGACTCCCTGCTTCACATCGATCCATTCGGCCTTTGCGGTCGGATAGAACTGGCAGCTGTCAAGAACAGCCAGCCATGCGCTGAAGCTTGGATCGGAAGCTGCAAGGCTTGCAACTGCGGAGGATACGGCCGGAAGGAATCCTTCCATGCTTACCCAGCCAGTGTAAACGTCCTTGCTGTAGAAGAATGACAGGAACTTGCCGATAGCTGCGTTTCTCTTGGCCTGATCGGTGTATGAATCATCCTTGAACGCCATGATTCTGTCCATGATTCCGGTGGATCCATGAGCCTTGCCTTCGTTGGCCGGGATGACTGCTGTGCCATAGTTGATCTTGTATCCCTTGTCTGCGAGGTAAGTCGGCAGCTGGTTAGGAGCAATGACCATGGCAAGCTTTCCAGCACCGAACATGTCCTGAAGATCATATCTGGTCTGTGTGGCTGGTGACGGATTGGTGTAGCCCTTCTTGTAAAGGTCAACAGCAAACTTGATGGCTTCTACGTTCTCAGCGGAATTGAGAGCCCAATTGTTGTTCTTGTCGACGAATCCGCCTTCGTTGTTCCATGTGTAGTATGTGAAAGCAGCCTGGCCTTCATCAGTGGTCATGTCGATTCCCCATGGGTATACATTCCCGCCGTAGTAGTCCAGAATGGCCTGGCAAGCTTCTTCAAGCTCTGCCCATGTAGCCGGAACTTCGATTCCTACTTCCTTGAACATGTCAGCGTTGTAGTACATTGTTCTTGCGGAAGCAAGATCAGGAACTGCCCACACTGTGCCGTCGATGACGGACTGGTCAATGAATGACGGGAAGAAGTCCTTGTAAAGCTCGTCAGGGCAGTAATCCTTCACTGGAAGCAGCAGTCCTTCTGTTGCATAGTCGGCGAAAGTATCGATGTTGAGAATGTCAGGTGCATTGTTGTTGCTGATTCTGGTGCTTACAACAGTGTACAGATCGTTCCAGGACACGACTTCGAGGTTGAGCTTGACATCTGGGTTGGCGGCTTCGAAGAGCTTCACGAAGTTGCTTCCGTTCAGTCCGTTTCCAAGGAACCAGTTCTGAGTGTTAGGCCCATACTGAGCGATGATTACGTCCAGAGTGATCGGCTCTGCAGCGGCTGCTTTAGTTTCCTGAGCGCCCTGAGCAAAGAGCGAGCCCATTGCAAGTGCCACGATAAGGATGGCAACTGTTAATTTTTTCATTTTTCCTCCTCGGCCAAAAAAGCCTCTAAAATGAATCTAGGCTCATAATATCACAGTTGAATGAAACCGCAAGGTCAAACAAATGTGCTTTCATCTTTTGTGTCACACAATTGTTTTTTTGTGCAACATTGTTCTGGCCAATCCCAAATTTCCCGTCCATAGCGAACCTTGGTCATTTGCGTCTCAGCCTTAGGGCGTTGAGAGTAACGAAGACCGAACTGAGGCTCATGCAGAGCGAACCTATCATCGGAGAAAGAGTTATGCCGAAGGCAGGATACAGCACGCCAGCTGCGATGGGGATGCCGATGCAGTTGTACAGAAACGCCCAGAACAGGTTTTCCTTGATGTTCACCAAAGCCTTGCGCGAGAACGAAACAGTGCGTGACACATCGGTGAGGCTGTTCTTCAGAAGCACGATATCAGCACTTTCGATTGCAATGTCAGTTCCGCTTCCGATTGCGAATCCCACATCGGCGGCGGCCAGCGCAGGCGAATCATTGATACCATCCCCGACCATTGCGACAATGCTGCCATCAGCCTTGAGCGACTGGATGACCTTCGCCTTCCCATCGGGCAGGACCCTTGCAATAACCTCATCAACACCCACGTCGGAGCCTACGGAATCGGCGGCCTTCTTACTGTCGCCAGTGAGCATTATCACCTTCAGCCCCATCTTCTTCATTTCAGAAACAGCCTGACGGCTAGTCTGCTTCACGGCATCTGCCGCGAAAAGCGCACCAAGAAGCCGTCCGCCGAGTGCAAAGTACATCGGAGTGCAGCCCCTGTCCAGATACTGCTGAGACGAGCCTTCCAGAATTGCTATATCAAGCCCCAGACGCTTCATGTAATCCTCGTTTCCACCGAAGACAGGCTTGCCATCCAGCACTCCCCTCACCCCGAATCCAGGCTCGGTGAAGAACTGCTCGACTTCGCAAACGTGATACTCAAGATCCTCTGCATAGGAGACTATCGCCTTGGAAAGCACATGCTCGGAAAGCTTCTCAAGCGAAGCCGCAACAGAAACAAGCTCCTGCTCCTCTGTCCCCGGGACAGCAGCAACACCTATGATCTCAGGCCTTCCCTCAGTCACCGTCCCTGTCTTGTCCAGCACTATGCATGAAAGCCGGCTAGCGGTCTCGATTGCATGGGCAGATTTGACCAGGATCCCCTCGGAAGCCAGACGCCCTATTGCAACAGTAACAGCAACAGGAGTTGCAAGTCCGAGCGCGCACGGACACGAAATCACCAATACCGAGATTCCTATTCCAAGAGCAAACTCAAAGCCGTAGCCCAGAGCAAGCCAGACGCCGAATGCGACCAGTGCAATGCCCATCACAACAGGGACGAACACTGCCGCAGCCTTGTCTGCAACAGTCGAGATGCGGGCTTTGCTTGCACCGCTTCTGCGGACCATGTCGATGATCTGAGACAGTGCAGTCTCTCCTCCGACTTTCTCTGCCCTTACCATGAGGTTCCCGGTGCGGTTGATAGTCGCTCCGATCACTGAGCTTCCTGCAACCTTCTCAACTGGCATGCTCTCGCCTGTAATCATCGATTCATCCACTTCGGAGGCTCCGCTTGTCACAACTCCGTCGACAGCTATGCTCTCGCCCGGACGGACGATAACGATGTCGCCCTTGGAAATCTCTGCAATCCCAACTTCGATGGCATTTCCATCACGCATGACCATCGCCTTCTTCGGCGCAAGATCCATCAGACGTGAAACGGCACCAGTCGTGCGGCCCTTGGCCTTCTCTTCCAGATACTTTCCCACAGTCACGAGCGCAAGAATCATCGCACCTGACTCGAAGTACAGGTTGTGCGAATACGCCATAGCCTGCTCTGGACTGGAAGCGAATATGATCTTCCCGATTGACCAGAGACCGTAGATCACTGCCGCCGATGAACCAACCGCCACGAGGCTGTCCATGTTTGGCGACCTGTGCCACAGTGCCCTGAAGCCGGATACATAGAATCTCCGGTTCACTATTATAATAGGTAGGGACAAGGCGAGCTGAACCAGCGAGTTCACCAGAGGATTGTGAAGGAATGCAGGAAGAGGCAAGCCCATGTGCATTCCCATTGCAACGTACATAAGCACTATAAGAAGAGGTATGGAAACCTGCAGCCTGAGCTTCTCTGACGGAAGGCCGTTTGGAACCGGTGCCGAACACGAAGGCCCGCAGCCGGCACCTTGCTCGGAAGCAGTATAGCCGGCATTCTTCACCGCTGCGATTATCTTGTCAGGACCGGTCTTGCTTTCGTCATATGTGCACACCATCATCTTTCCAAGAAGATCCACATCGGCATTCTTGACTCCCGGCACCGCCTGGACAGCACGCTTCACTGCCGCTGTGCACCCCGAGCACATCATTCCCTGTATATCAAAGCTTTTCTGCATAATTCTGGTTAGCCTCTTCTAACTGATAATAGCCAAACCCCGAGCACCAAGTCAACATTCATCTCTGTGATTCGGTCACTGTCTCAAATCCCGTTTTTCTGCTATTATCCAGTCATGAAATACGATGACAGGTACTGGGATGATTTCTTCGCAAAGGCTCAGGCAGCCCTTGTCGCAGTCGGAGCACGTGTTCCCGCTGTTTCAATAATCAAGCAGGAACTCTGCGACCCTTATGCGGTTCTAGTATCAACCGTCCTGTCGCTTCGGACAAAGGATACCGTCACCCTTGATGCAAGCAAGCGGATCCTCGCACTTGCTCCTACTCCTGAGAAGATGGCCGCCCTTGACCAGAATACAATCGAAGAAACAATCTTCCCTGTGGGCTTCTACCACACTAAGGCGGCGAACCTGATCAAGCTCTCCAAGATCCTGATCAGCCAGTATGGCGGCAAGGTACCGCCTTCAGCTTCCGAGATGATGAAGCTTCCTGGAGTGGGAATCAAGACAGCTAATCTCGTTCTCAATCTCGGGTTCGGAATTGATGCGATATGCGTCGATTGCCATGTTCACCAGATCTCAAACCGCCTGGGATGGATTGAAACCTCATTCCCAGAGCAGAGCGAGAAGGTTCTCCAGGATGTGATGCCACGCCGTTACTGGATTCCACTGAACGAGCTTCTTGTCACCTACGGCCAGAACATCTGCACATCGGTAAGCCCGCACTGCAGCATCTGCCCATTCGCAGGCACATGCCCGAAGATAGGCGTGACCCGCACCCGCTAGCTAGAGCTCGCTGTACTTCTTGCACGATCCGTAGGACTTGCCTACCGGATACTTGGCTGCGTTCTTCTTCATCTTCGCCTGAATGATCTCATCCTGATCAAGTCCGAGCTTTGCACAGAGCTGCTCGCAGTACACAAGCACATCGGCAAGCTCTTCACGGATCTGAGGCATCCTCGTGTTCACAGCCTCTTCGCTCTCAACCCACTGGAAGTTCTCCAGCAGCTCGGAGGCCTCAAGGCTTATCGATATCGCCAGGTTCTTGGGCGAATGAAATTGATCCCAGTTTCTGTCGGCTGTGAACTGGGCTATCTGCCGCTTTGTTTCTTCATTCATAACCCCAGTATATTCCTAACACTCATTCAAATCCATTCAATCGGCATGACCTTTGACGACCTTTTCGTACCTTCGGCATGACCTTTTCGTAGGATGAAGCACCTTAAAAGATGATTGAACCCAAGGAAACTCTGGAATGCAGACAGCACCAAGGACAATGAACAGTGAAGCGGATTAAAAACATTTCAAGGTCAATCTGTTTATTTTTTTCCAGACCTGTGTTAAAATAATCATTAGTGCACATGTTGGAGGAAATATGAAGCGAAAGGGAAACATCGAAAGCAACGACAGACGTGTCAAATACACGAAGATGGTGATAAGGCAGAGTCTTATGACCCTTATTTCGAAAATGCCCCTCGCAAAGATATCAGTGACAGACATCTGCCAGCAGGCGGACATCAACCGCGGCACATTCTATGCATACTACAAGGATCCGACCGACCTGTACGAACAGATCAAGAAGAACCTGTTTGAGGAGATCGAATCCCCGCTAAATGGAATAATCGACACCAGCACGGTCTACGACCTGCTTCTTCAGATCTTCAGGTCTATTCAGCAGAACAAGGACCTGTGCACTATAATTCTCAGCAACTCAGGAGACAAGGAGTTCCTTTATGGGATCATTGATATAGTCCGTGGCAAATTCCTCTCTCTCTGGCATGAGAAAGTGCCAGAGATCCCGGTGCAGACACTTGAGTACCTGTTCACATTCACTGCAAACGGCAGCACTGGAGTGCTTCAGGAATGGCTCACCAAAGGAAGCACAGGCGATACGCCTGAGAAGATGGCTCATCTTGTGGAGCAGATGAGTACCAACGTATTCCTCTCCTATCTGCACGCCGGAGCCTGAGCATCCCTCTTCTTGACTTCAAGAAACAGCTCCCGCTTTGAATGGACATCTAGCTTTGCATAGATTTCCTTCTTGTTGGATTTGACCGTATTAGGACTCAGAAACAGCTTCTGTGCAATCTCTGGCACCTCATAGCCTTCAATAATCAGATCCACTATCTCCGATTCCCTCGGGGAAAGATAGCTTCTTCCAGGCCTGCTTCGGGATTCTGCCCTTCCAAGATATTCGAGAATGTACGGAAAAGCGGAAATGAATACCAAAGTGCATGTCATCATAATAAGACTCATCAGCAGGAACAATGCCTGAATATCATCGCCGAACAAAGGAACAAGAGTGCTCTGAAGCAGGCTAAGGGCAAGGGTAATGACCATGAGGCTCTGGCTGATTATGGCATACGGGCGATCCTGGAA
This sequence comes from Sphaerochaetaceae bacterium, assembly GCA_028691695.1. Taxonomy (GTDB): domain Bacteria; phylum Spirochaetota; class Spirochaetia; order Sphaerochaetales; family Sphaerochaetaceae; genus JAAYFO01. Next base: position 8,517 of record JAQUYU010000039.1, read on the forward strand.
TACCGAGTTCAGGAAAAACCCTGCCGCCATGCCCAGGAAATAGTTCACTGACAGCAAGACAATCGCAGGATAGGCATGCCATCCGATGTCAAATGAAAGAACAGCCAGGATGAAGCCGCCCATCGACACCCCGAACAGCACAGGAAGAGCTGATATCATCAGGCGCTTTCTCATAAGCAATCCGGCCAATCCCCCGATCAACGCCCCGCTGAGGTACAGAAAAGGCACCCCTTGGCTATGAATTTCGGCGAAAGTGCCTGAAAAAAGCACTCCCATGCAGCCGAGAAATGAAGCCAGATACATCACAGCCACGAAAAGATGCGGCATCTTGTCCTTCTTCCTGGAGCAGCCAAGCTTCTCGAAATGGACAGGATTTGCCAGAGGAAGTCGGAAGAAACCCCATCCGTACAAGGCAAGCAGAACAACCGAAGCGATCGAACTTCCCCTGAACGAAACCCTTATGATGACAGAGTCAGGACGAAGAAGTGAGATCAGAAGGCAAGAAACTACAGTTGAAATGACAACCAGCCTTTTTTCAACATCATTAGGCATAAGGCTTATCTCCACTGAATACTGGCATCCAATCAGGAAAATGCAGCAGAAAAAGCTTGCACAATAAGAAACAGCTGAAACAGCTGAACTCTCAGGCATGAAGGACATCAGGCAATTGGCCAGGAAAGCGATGCAAATCGCCACTCTGCCCATAAGCACGCTTCTCGAAGGAAAAAGAAGGTTGAAGACTATCGTGATAACAAAGCCCGCGGCCAGAATCAGAGTCGAAGAGGCTGGACCAATGAAAAACGGATTAGAGCCGCTTATGGACATTGCCTGGCTTGAGTAGTACACCGGCCCCATCTGCCATACTGAGAACATGGAAAGCATGAGCAACGTTGAATTTCTGTATCGAGAGGAATTCATAAAGCCATCCTACACTGCATTATTTCAAAAAGCAACAAAAACCCCCTTCAAGGGGGCTGGTTTGCAACAGCCTTGGAATCTATCATCTAATCCATACTCATACTAATGCAAAGGAGCATTTCAATGAAAAAAACACTTTTCGCCATTCTGATTCTGATCATGGCAATGATCATGGCATTCAATCTCGTATCCTGCAGTGAAAAGATTGATGAGGATGATTACAAGTACACCGAAGAGTACATCGCTGCTCATACACCAGAGGCCTATTCATTCACGTTGACTTTAACGGATTCAGAAGGCACTGATACAATAGAATATGCTGTATCCGATTCATTCTTCTATCAAAAGGTAAAAGGAGAAGGAAGCGAGGCAGATACAATTTCATGCATGAAAAAAACTGGAACCGTCTGGAAATCATACAATAATGATGATGAAACTTGGACTGAAATTTCAGATGCATCAGCGGCACAAACGAGTTTAGAATCTCTCAAACAAGGCTTGTTCTCCTTTCTGCAGTCCCCTGTATCCTACATTTCGCTCGGAGTATTCATCAAATCCGGAAACGAAACCATCGGAGGAATCAGCTGCGAGAAGTATTCGTTCACATACAGCGGGATTACTCTTAGCTTCCTGATTAACCCATCCACCGGATTCTGCCACAAGTGGAGCTATTCAAACTCAGCGGATTCTTCGGGAAACGTAAGCTACACCATCACTAATTTCACGACCACAGGTGTGACCTGTCCAGTTTAATCAGGCCAAACCTTCAATCTTCGCCACCTGTTGAATTTTCCCATTGCCTTGAAGCTGATTTCATTGTATTCTAATCTCTGTAAGTAAGTGGAGGGAGATGTGGAACTGCTGAAGAAGCTCAAGGGGGTGGCGCTTTCAGTGCTTCCCATCATAGTGTTCGTCACTGTGTTTCAATTTCTGAGTCCCTTGCCGGACAGCTATTATCCCAGCTTCTTGATTGCAGCTGCAATGCTGATCATCGGCATCTCTATCTTCCTCTTCGGAATCGACATGGCTCTTGTCCCAGTGGGAGAGAAGATCGGATCCGCTCTGATGAAGCGCCGAAGCCTGATCATTCTTCTGATAGCAGGATTCATCGTCGGCTTCGCGATAACATTCGCCGAGCCTAACGCCGAGGTGCTGTCTTCCCAGGTTTCCATGGCAAGGCCATCAATCAATTCACGCGTAATGCTTCTGGCCCTCTCGGTCGGCGTCGGTGTTACGATAATGCTCGCCTTCATGCGCAATCTGCTGCATATACCTTATAAATACATGATAGCCTTCGTTTACGCTTTGATCTTCATTCTTGCAGTCCTAGGCAAGGAAACATTCGTTTCGATGGCCTTCGACGCGGGAGGCTCGGCAACTGGCCCCCTGGCAGTGCCTTTCATAATGGGTCTCGGTATAGGCAGTGCCCGAGCAGCAGCTGGTTCGAAGGAATCAGACAGCTTCGGCTTCGTAGGTCTCCAAGGCGCAGGGGCAATCCTTGCAGTGCTTGTCATGGGCCTTGCCTCCGGCGATGCCGGCGCTGGCAAGCCGATGCAGTTTTCATATGAGTCCGGCAATTTTCTCCAAGGCATGTGGATATATTTCCAGACTGCCCTTGTTTCGATGGCTCCCCTTGCTGCAATTCTCGTGTTCTTCCAGCTCTTCTCTCTGAAGATGCCGCCATCCAAGTTCCTCAAGATTGCAGTCGGAATGATATACAGCCTGTTCGGAATGACGCTGTTTCTCACTGCAGCCAACTGCGGATTCATGCCTGTTGCGTACTTCATGGGTCAGACTCTTGCCTCGCTTAACCCTGCAATAGTCCTATCCTGCTCGTTCATTCTAGGAGCGGCAGTAGTTATTGCAGAGCCCTCGCTCGCAGTTCTGATCGATCAGGTCGAAGAGATCACCAGCGGGACAATCACCCGCAGGATGATGATCACATTCATGGCCTCAGGCGTCGCCATAGCCCTGGCTCTTGTTACTCTTCGCTCAGTGCTGGGATTCTCGTACTTCTGGATCATCGGCCCCGGCTATGCCCTGGCCTTCATCATGATCTTCTTCGTGCCAGACCTGTTCGGCCCGCTTGCCTTCGACAGCGGAGGCGTGGCGGCAGGTCCGATCGCTTCTGCGTTCATCCTTCCATTCGCAATTGGAATTGGAAGCCGGACCGGCGGTGACCTTTTCGGCGCAATCGGATGCATTTCGATGGCTCCCCTTCTTGCAATACAGCTGCTGGGACTCATCTACCGGATAAAAGGAAAAAAGAAAGGAGGAAGGAAACCATGAGCGGAACAGCATTATTCGCAGTAGTTCAGAAGGGCAAAGCCCAGACGGTATTTGCCAACGCACGCAGCGCTGGAAGCACTGGCGGAACGATCCTTATGGCAAAGGGAACAGCCCCTTCCAACCTCCTTTCAATCCTTGGATTCTCGGATTCCAAGAAGGAAGTGGTCCTGACTCTCTGTGACAAAGACCTTTCAGACAATATTTTCGATGCCATGGCCGGTACAGAGAAGACCGAAGGCGTCGTATTCGCAATAGACTGCGAACGCAGCTACATAAAGCAGACTGTTCAAGTTGGAAAAGGAGAAGCAGCTATGGATACCGGATGGAAGATGATCAATGTCATATGCAACCAGGGCTTCAGCGAAGAAGTGATGAAGGCTGCTCGCGATGCGGGTGCAGGCGGCGGAACAGTCATGGCAGGCCGAGGCACGGGCACTCCTGACGATGCCAGATTCTTCGGCATCCAGCTTGTCCCAGAGAAGGAGATGCTTCTGATCCTAGTCGATTCTGCCAGGCATGACACAGTATTCGATGCCATCACAGCCCTCCCCTGCATGCAGGATCCTGGCAGCGGCATAGTCTACACAATGCCTGTCTCCCGTTTCTCAATCATGGGGAAGCCAAAGTCCTGACAAGGCCTCACCCATCGACCGCATGAAGCGGCATCGCAGCCAATGGCCAAATTGACCGTGTGGCTTGAATCCCAATGTACCTGAATGGAAGCACCGAATGTCGTGGTCAACCGAAAAAGCCAAAGCAAAACATCTCATTTTGAAAACCAGTTTTTGTAGTTTCTGTTTTACTATGCTGGTTATAAAACATTTACCGGAATCAGATTGCCTTAAATACTTGTAAAAATGAACCACCACCTGCATGCAGATCCTGATTTTTGTTTTCAACTTAAAGCTGCAAGGATTTCCATTTTTTTTGTACCTCTCAGTCGAAGATAATGGGTGAACCGAATTATTTGAGCGGGTAACTGAGGACGCCGAGGATCACTGACACAAGCGGGACGCGGAGGACGATGAACTGGAGCTTGGAGACGCCGAGGATCACGGACACAAGCGGGACGCAGAGGACGATTAACTGGGGTCCAAGCCGCTCAGTACCCATCGGTCGGTGCTTCCATTCGGTTCCATTGGGGTCCAAGCCGCTCAGTACCCATCGGTCGGTGCTTCCATTCGGTTCCATTGGGGTCCAAGCCGCTCAGTACCCCTCGGTCGGTGCTTCCATTCGGTTCCATTGGGGTCCAAGCCGCTCAGTACCCTTCGGTCGAAAATAAAGGCTCGGTCGAAAATTCTGAGTCAGTGCCCCTCGGTCGGTCCTTCCATTCGGTTCCATTGGGGTCCAAGCCGCTCCATTGTGAAGGCGTTCTCTATCGTTGCGGTAAAAATCGTCTTCAGCGAATACACTCGAATGTACTGCAGAGCATCGCACCGATGGTGACGTGGGCAAGCACTGCGACTGACGGGAGATTTGCGATGACCGAGCCCTGCGGCTCTATGACGTGGCATCGCCGATGGAAGTGACCCTTGACGGAAATTGCGAACGAGCCTGTCTTAACGCCAGGGTACAGCAGCAGTGCTGCACCGGACTTGTCATCAGCACCTCGTTACCTTAGTGCCTTGCTATTGCACTAAGCTCAAGTGAAGAAAAGCTTGGCCAATCACTGAATAGTGGCCTCAGATTCGATTGAGATGAAAAACAGGGCTAGACACAATCTAGGTTTTTGTGTAAAATCCCAATGTTTGAAAGAACAAAGCGCGGGAATAGCTCAGTGGTAGAGCTCCACCTTGCCAAGGTGGATGTCGCGGGTCCGAGTCCCGTTTCCCGCTTCTAAGACGAAGAGTTGATAC
>JAQUYU010000039.1:13679-15413 GCA_028691695.1 Sphaerochaetaceae bacterium
TGGGTTTGCTAATGGAGACGGCGGATACATTTTTGTCGGAGTCTCCAATAATCGTGAAGCGTATGGACTCAGTCTTGATGAGATAGACAAGACAAAGAATCTGGTTTCGATTGTAAATGACAGGTATATTTTCCCTCATGCCAGATTCAGCTTTTCCATGCGAAGCGTTGATGACAATGCTGAGAGGTTTGTTCTTGGAATCAAAGTCAAGCCATCTGAATCTGTAGTCAGATGGCGAGATGGGGATTTCAACGAAAAAGTATTCATTAAAGGCGATGCCAATTCTACTCCTGCTTATCCTGAAGATATTATTTCATTGGCCAAAAGAAAATATGGAGTTGAAAATGAAACAAGTTCAGTCCTGTTCGATGAAAACAACTGGACTGATTATTATGACTTATGCAAAGAATTCCGCAGTGACAAATCGGTTCCCACAATTAAGGATCTGCAGAATGAAGAGATCCTGACGAAGGAAGGATATGCCAAATCTGGCTTTCTAATGTTCAAAGATGATTATAACAGTGACGATTCTTTGATATGCTGCAGGCTTTGGAGAAGCGATAAAAAAACAGGTGAAGTCTTGGACACACAGAGATTCAAAGGGCCGCTTTCAAAGAATTTGCGTCTCGCTTTGCGGTTTATTGAACGCAATACCAAAACTGGCTGGAAAAAAACTTCTGATGGCGGACGAATAGAAATCCGGTCCTATCCGAAAGAAGCAATTCGAGAAGCTATGGTCAATGCAATCGCCCACAGGGATTATTCAATTCAAGGCACTCAGATCGATGTTGATATTTTCACAGACAGGATTGACATCGTTTCTCCTGGTTCTTGGCTTTTACCCAAGGATTACAATGAATATCCAGTCGGATCTATTCCTTCAATAAGAAGAAATAAAATGATTGCTGCGTGTCTTGATGCTGCAAATCTAATGGAACGAGGCGGAACTGGTTTTCAAACAATGATTGACAGTTATGCTGATGCGGATGAAGAAAAGCAACCTTGCGTAATGATTTATCCTGGCTTTCTTGACTTGCGTCTTTTTGATAAACTGCATGAGGATACACAGTCTTATTATGAATTTCCAGATGATGAGATTGTAATGCAATTACTAGAATCCGGACCCAAGGGAATAAAAGACCTTCAGTCAGGAACAAAGCATAAAAGCAGAAGCAGATTCCTTTCAGAAATAATTAACCCATTGATACAATCAGGGAAAATATACAGGGAAGGAAACATAAAATCTCCGTCCGCTGTATTCAGACTGAAGTAATAAACGACGCAATGCAAGGGATTTCCCATTCAAGGATCAATGCTCCAGACTTTGCAATCCTCATCTACGGTTATATAGCCCTTGTCATAAAGAGTGTATTAATGAGAAAGTCAAAGCCTTGTTCCTTGTGCTTGAATTCTCATACTTGATCCTTTCGATGTTCAGCTCGTCCTTGAGCCGTCCCTGATAAAAGTGGTGTCCATGGCTTTCCTGCTGGCGAGGAATGGGGGTTTGGCCAATCCCTCATTCTCCATCAAATAATTCAATCACTCAAATGCGTTATGTTATAGTATATTCCAATTTTCTGGGTTACAATCAAGCGGGGAATAAATGGAATCAACATGAAACGGCTCATAGTCATATCAACCATATTGTTCACTGGATGCTTGTTCATCCTCAGTGCCCATATGGAAGTCTTTGCTCAGGATTCCGAAGAAATCCGGCTGCTCAATTCATTATAC
>JAQUYU010000152.1 GCA_028691695.1 Sphaerochaetaceae bacterium
CGATCTTCCCATCTGGAGCGAACTCGATCTTGGTATTCTCCCTCATCGAAACGAGGAAACCGTCATTCACAATGCAGACTCCGCGTGAAACAGAACCCATCGGGCTCATCGTATTGCAGAGCTTGTACCCCACCATGGCATGATCAGTGCTACCTGGCTCAATGGAAGCAAGGTATTTGCCCATGATCTCATATGAAGTACGTCCGTAGAAGTCATCTGAGTTTATCACACAGAACGGCTCATTGATTTCATCTCTTGCGCAAAGGATCGCATGGACAGTGCCCCATGGCTTGGTCCGCTGGGCGCTGCGTGATATTTCTTCATCAGTGAGGAGATTCTCGCGGCTCTGGAAAACATAGGTTGCATCGATATTCCTTGCAACTCTGTCGAACAGGCGTTCACGAAAATCCGCTTCGATGTCACGTCTTATGATGAACACGACTTTTCCGAATCCGCTCTTGACCGCATCGAAGATGCTATAGTCCAGCAAGGTCTCGCCATGCGCTCCGACAGCATCAATCTGCTTCACTCCGCCGTATCTGCTTCCCATGCCAGCAGCAAGAACCAACAATGTAGGTTTCATGAGTCCTCCTGTAAGGTTTTTTAACTTTACAGCAAAAAACGGCTGTAGTCAAACATGACAAACCCTGACAGATCGCCAATCAAGAAAAAACCTGCATTTCTGCAGGTCTTTCTCGAAATTGCAAAATCGTGATATCAGATAATCACCAGATCGAAGTACAATTCCGAAGTGAGCCCGTTGATATTGCTCTCATCATCTCCCGGAGTCATGGCAGAGATGAACATCTGGCTCAACGCATCATCATAGAACGGGAAGCAAGCGAAAACCTCGCCGTATGATGCAGCGCTTCCTGCGCCGGAGTTGATGCTTACGGTATTGGAACCGCTGGTCTGGCTCACAGCAGAGACGTTTCCAGTGTGGTCATAGCCGCATATGGCTACTTCGAATGAATAGGACTGCCCTTCAGGATCACTTATATTGAATGAATCACCTGCGCTCGGGCCCACTGTGAGGGTAGTTCCCTTCACTGTATTGGTAGTGAACGAATATGATGCAATCGGAACCTGCTTTCCTTGGGAATGAGACAGATCGCTTGTAAGATCCACAGTAGGCTTAAGGTAGAAAGCCGATGATGCTGGCATATAGCCGGAAACATCGATGCTAAGAGAATTCGAAGCGAAATCATCCGAAAGAACAGGAAGCCTCTCGCTCTCTTCCAGCTGGTTTCCCTCGTACGAACTCGAAACAGCAGAAAAGACAGGGCTAACGATTGCAAGTACTGCAAGCAGGGCAACAACAATCTTCTTCATCCTATTTCTCCTCAGACAGAATCAGGCACATCAGCCTTGTCTATCTATGCCTAATATACATGAAGTTCAAACTCCTGTCAATAGTCTAGTATTCTTTCTGCAAATAAAAACTCAAAAACTTCATTTTTACACAGTATTTTCTTTATACATAACTACTTAAACTTGTGTCACATTTACAACCATTATTCTTTGCACCTTTTTTGCCGGCCAATCCCATCTGCCTCCTCTTCAATTGAGCCTGACGGTGCCCGCAGGGGCAAGTCTGGCTTTAGAACGATTCTGCCGACGATTTAATCAACTTAATCGACTCGGCATTGGGTTCGGCAAATTGAAATTGCAAATCGAACTTGACGATTTGAAAGATGCTCCGGTATAAACGGTTTGGACGTTACTGAAAACCGGCGGATAAGCTAGGAAAGAAAAACACAAGGTTCTTGTAAACCCAGACTGTTTGGGTTATATTCTCAGAGGAAGCAAAATTCCTGGGTGTGTAGCGAAGCTTGGATATCGCGTGTCCCTCCGGAGGATAAGGTCGCGGGTTCGAATCCCACCACACTCAATCAAACCTGCAATTCAGCAGGTTTTTTTGTATTCCGCATCCGCTTCAAAGTCATGAAGTACAGGATGCACACCATGATGTCCGACAGGACATCTGCCACTGGCTGTGCCCATGCCAGGCCGTCTGCACCAAGAAATGAAGAAAGGATGAACAGCGATGGGATGTAGATGATTCCCTGCCTGCTCAGATTGATCAACAGAGCTGAAGTCGCCGCGCCCATTGCCCTTGAAATCACCGAAGTTCCGCCATTCCGAAGACGGTTCCAACCGCCATGAGAATAAGGAAAACAGGTGTGGCAAGGGAAACCGCCGCAATCAGGATTGCATCATTGGTCTGGGCGAGGAAGAAGGTATCGGCCAGATTATAGATCAGCACCATCAGCATCGCTGCCATAGCTGGAACCGCATTGGAAAGAACCGCCTTCGGAATCTCAAGGTTCTTCTCTGAATTCATTCTTCGCTCCCAGCATTGAGAGAGCGGCATATCTTCTCCAGCATCGGCCGAAGCGCCTGCTGCTCTTCTGAGGAGAGTCCGCACAGAAGAACCTCTTCGGCTCTGGTTCTGTCGGCCTCAGTCATCCGAACGACCTCAATGCCCTTCTCGGTGATTCTTACCACTTTCACCCTGGCATCAAGATCATCTCCTTGATTGGATACGAATCCTTTCTGTTCCATACGCACAACCACGCCTGCAGCAGTGGACTGTGCAAGGTGAAGCCGTTTCTCAAGCTCCTTAAGAGGCATAGAGCCGCCGTTTCTTTGAATAATGGCAAGAATCATCATCTGAGTCATGGTTATCCCGTATCCTTGCAGCTCATTGTTAGCCCTGCGTTCCATCGCATCATGAATCTGCTTGAACAGCTTGGATAAAGTATCATCTTCATTCAAAAGCACATCTCCGTTTTAGAATGCAAAAGGAATGACAGCATAATGTCAACAGTATACTGTTGAAGATTCTAGCTGTGCATAAGACCGCTTTCCATCAATGAAACATAGTCTTCGGATGAAAACACCAGATGATCGAGGACCTTTATTCCAAGCAGGCGCCCGGCAGTAACCATTTCCGAGGTCACAGCCAGATCGTCTTCGCTTGGGTCAAGGCTTCCAGATGGGTGATTGTGGGCCAGGATCACAGCACAGGCACGCTCGCGGATCGGGTCGGAGAACACCTCGCGTGGATGGACAAGAGTCTTGTTCAGCAACCCTACAGTAACAACCTTGATTGAGAATACCTCATGGGCACCATTGAGAAGGATCGTGATGAAATGCTCTTGCTCACGGTCCCCATAGTGGCGGATCAGAGGAAAAGCATCGCCGGGCGAGCGAATCTGCTTTCGGGAAGAAAAGTTGAGGCGCCTGCCAAGCTCAAGAGCAGCACAGA
>JAQUYU010000040.1:0-11029 GCA_028691695.1 Sphaerochaetaceae bacterium
GGGACAGTGGAGAAGCTGGAAGACCTTCTGTTCCATTCAGAGGATTTCTTCATTGGGGAAGTAGGCCTTGACCGACGGTTCATCGACCGAATGCCTCTTTTGAAGCAGATTGAAGAGCTTAGGAAGATTCTTCAGGCAGCAAGGCAGCTGTCCCGTCCTGTTACGCTTCACTGCGTAAGAGCAGACGGGCACATGGTCCGCGTAATCAAGGAATTCCAGGATGTGAAGTTTCTATGGCATGGCTTCAACGGCTCGCTAGAAACTGGAGAAGAGCTCCTTGGGCTTGGAGTCCTTGTGTCGGTCAGACCTGGATTCGGGGAAGGCGCCCGTGCTCTTTTGGCAGCGCATCCAGACCGGATTCTTGTAGAGAGCGACTATACAGGAGCAGATGCTCATCTGTATAATGAAATCCTGGCATCCAACTACGAAGAAGCAGCCAAGGCTGCTGGAATCAAGCCAGAACAGCTGGAGGAGAACGCCCGTGCCCTCGGAAAGATTTTTACGCATAAGCAGATTCATAGGTGAACAGGCAGTTGATTCGCTGGCTGGAAAGTTCGTCGTGCTGGTAGGCGTAGGAGCAGTGGGAAGCTACTGCCTGGAAGCGCTTGCACGAAGCGGCATCGGAAGATTCCGTCTGGTTGACTTCGACACCGTGAGTGTGACTAACATAAACCGCCAGCTGCTGGCTCTCGATTCAACTGTGGGCAAGCTCAAGTGCGAAGCAGGCAAGGCCCGCGTTCTTGATATCAACCCCGATGCCAGAGTAGAAGCTGTGCCAGCCTTTGCAAATCAGGAAACCTTTCCAAGTATTTTCGAAGGCAGCCCTGATCTGGTAATAGATGCAATCGACTCGCTCAATCCCAAGTGCGGTCTGCTTCAGTACGGCTGGGAGAACCATTTCCAGATAATCTCTTCAATGGGCGCCGCCTTGCGCCGGGATCCCGCCTTGGTACGGACTGGAGATCTGATGGATACCTGGGGCTGCCCTCTTGCAAAGCAGGTCCGTACCAACCTCCGCAAGCGCGGAGTCGGAAGGGGAATTGATACTGTGTTCTCTCCTGAGCTTGTCCAATACGAATACAAGGATCCTGATGAAGAAGAGCAGGCGGACTTCAACGAGCAGATTCTTGATCGGGGACGCAGGCGGCGTGTGCTTGGAAGCCTTCCGACAGTTACAGGTGTGTTTGGACTGAATCTTGCGCACCTGGCGCTGGGAAAGCTTCTCGGCGAGGAACTCAAGGGAGAAGAGGCGTTCAGACCGACTTAGGTATCGCTCCGCCCCAGTTTGAGTTGTCCAGGGCTTTCAGCGTCACGCTTGTGCTTCCTGTGCTTCCCTGCTTGCTTGAAGTCACAATTATCGTATACTGCGAATCCTTGTCCGGCGAAACCTCGCATGTCCGGCAGTTCCCGTTCTTGACTGGAATCCCACCGCAGTACCACTTGTATGTCAGATCATTTTCCGTAAGACCCGAAGGCAGGACAGAAGGCTTGAAAAGCAGAAGGTACGACTTGAACTGATTTCCTGTTCCCTTCTTTTGAACTAGAATCGTCCCTGAAATTGGCGCTGAGACATCGTTGGTCACTGAAACATCGCTTAGGTTGCTTGCGTCATCGACAACCATCGTCATTGAGCCTCTTGTCGTCGCCGAACCTACGATCCTCACTGCCGTTATGGCGCTTGTCACCATTTCATTGTCCTTGTAGAGAATCGCAGAAATCTCATAGGATCCAGCGTGGATTGCTTCCTGTGTCAGCGCCGAATTCATGCTGTTCCGGTCGATTGGCCTTGTGAACACGCTGCGGCTCTGATTCTTCTGGTCGAACAACTCGATCACTATCTGAGCCTCTGAAGCAGATGGAAGGTAGAAGTCACCGGATATGGCGAACTCGATTTCCAGCCGTCCCTTTCCAGGAAGCTCGTTCATGAGAATCGATGCAGTTGCAGTGCTCTTCTTTATTTCCTGGCTTCTGCTGCCCTTTGCAATCGGGTTGCCTGAGCTGTTCAGGGCTGAGGCCTCGAATGACCACAGTCCGCATCGGATATTCGAGAGAGTGAACTTTCCTGTTGTGCTTTCGATTGCTTCAAGCTTCTCCCCATCCGGACCAGTTCCCGAAAGAAGGTAAGTTGAAATCTTCATGCTTTCTGCAGGGGGTGCGATGGTCTTGGATTGCTCCAGGTCCGGGGCGCATGCATCGATGGTTACCGATGTGAAAGTTTCCCTGACTTCGTCCTTGCAGCCGATTGAAACCATAAGGCATAGTAAAGCCATAATGATCAATAGAGTCTTTTTCATAGCAATTTCCGCCGAAGAAGGAAGGCAAGTCTCTTCAGCTCACCCTTAATAGCGGCGGAAATGGTTTTTTGCTGAGCAAATTCGGACAGTTTTTGGAACTTTTTTTCTTTTTTCTGGCCAAACCCTTAATCTTCGTTAAGCATTATGCTCTGATGCAAGCAGTTTCTTGTCCTCATGGACAGTAAGTGGAATAGCAACTGCGGCAACAATCAGCTCATAGATTCCGAATGTATACCAAACTATTCCATTGCCGAAAAGCATCGGGAGCAGGATTATCACAAGGCTGTTTGCGATGAAGCTCCTGAGAACGTTGATGATGATTGCGCTCTTTGTGCGCTTTGTTGAATACAGATAGGCGGAAGTCATCGTATTGAGCGCCATGACTGTGAATCCCCATGCATACTGGGGCATGACTTTCACTGTGAATGCAAGAGTCGCCTCATCTGATCCGAACAGGCGGCAAACCGAGCCTCCCCAGACAAGCAGAAGCAGGTTTATCGCAATGCTTCCGAAGAAGTTGATCATCTCTCCAATATGGTAGTATGCGTTCATGTCCTTGTAGTTCTTCGCTCCGAAGCTTTGCCCGATCAGCGGCTGAAGTCCTTCACCTGTGCCGAAGAAGATAGCAACGGAGAACGAAGCAACGTAACTGATTATTGAGAACGAATTGACGCCGATGTTCCCAAGCATCCGGAGCAGAACATAGTTCATGCACAGTGTTGACACCGGGGTGGAGAACTGAGAGATGCATTCAGGAAGTCATCGGAGCATGATCTTGCGCAGCAGCTTCCCTTCCAGTGTAAAGCGCCTGATCCTCAGCTGGCCTTTCTTCTGGAAGAAGTGCGTCAGAAGTACCAGAAGCGTCACTGTCTGTGATACTCCTGTTGCGATTGCTGCTCCCTTGAGCCCCATCTGAAGCGGAAACACCATCAGCCAGTCGCCGAAGATGTTCAGAACAGAGCCTGCAATGACGGCGGTGCTTACGATTACCGGCGAGCCATCGTTTCGGCAGAATGCCTGGAAAGCAGTCGAGAGTCCTGATGGAATGATGAAGACTGAGTACCAGAAAAGATACTCCATCACCATTTCGTGGTAGGTGGCGTTCGCTCCGAGAAGCCTGCTTACCTTGTCTGTCATTCCGAGCCCAATGGCCGAAAGCGCAAATGAGATGAAGCTGATGCACAGCAGAGCGTGCATGAAGGCCTGATTCGCCCCTTTTATGTCGCCTCGGCCGATTCTTACAGCAACAATCGTTACTCCTCCTATGGAAGAGAGCATGAACAGGGCATTGACCACCATGACGAAGGGCATGACAATGTTCACTGCTCCTAGGGCATCGGTGCCAACTCCGTGTCCAACGAAGATTCCATCGACTATAGTGAACAGAAAGAAGCAGATGCTTCCTAGGATTGTGGGTACTGTGTACTTGATGACTGCTGCTGATCTCGAACGCATGGCGATTCTCCTTGTTTCCCGGTATCTGCGATGCCTGTCATCCCTTCCATTCTGAAACCACCATACGCTGTGAATCCACTCTGGCAATGCAGGCATGCAGCATCTTATCCGGTTCCCAAGTTACGTCCAGGAAGCCATCCGATGAGCAAAGCGTATTTCAGCAGAATGCAGGGAAAATGTCAAGCAGTTACTATAGGACAGCTTGCAAGTATCCTTGATTCTGAAGGAAAATGGAAAACGACTGATTTATGATGTTGTTTCCATTTTAATAGAGTTTTGTCAAAAACTAAATGATTGTTGGGCTATTTATGAAAAAAAACTACAAACTTGTAAAAAAGTTGTTGACGGTTTGCAAAAACGGTCGTAGTATAATTACAAAAGGTAAAAATACTACAAGATGGAGGAAACCATGAAAAAAAGTATTGCAATTTTCTGCATTCTTCTTGCTGCATTCTGCGTATTCGCAAATGGGACAAAAGAGGCTAGCACAACAGAAAAAATCGTCATCAAGATTGCCTATGGAACAGCCGGAGGGCCGATTCATGATGCATCTCTTGAGTTCGAAAAGAGAATCGAAGCTGCAAACCCGAACATTGATGTTCAGGTATTCCCCGGCGGACAGTTGGGTTCTGAAGGTGAAATTGTTGGCCAGTTGCAGACAGGCATGACAGACATCCTTCCGACCACTACAGGACCGCTTGGACAGTATGATTCTGTTTTCTATGTTCTTGAAACACCATATGTGTTCCTCAATGAACAGCAGGCTGATAAAGTCCTTGACGGAGAAGTCGGAGAAGAAATCCTTCATGTTCTTGACAACAAGGGACTTATAGGACTTGCATTCTGGGAAAATGGATTCAGAGAAATGTCGAACAACGTTAGACAGATTAAGGCTCCTTCCGATCTTAAAGGGTTGAAATTCAGAACCCAGCAGAATCAGCTTCATATCAAGTATTTCTCTGATCTAGGCGCCAGCCCGACTCCGCTTGCTTTCACTGAAATCTACAACAGTCTTTCTACCAAAGTGGTAGATGGTCAGGAAAACCCATTCAGTCTCATTGCAACAAATAAGTTCTATGAAGTTCAGAAATATGTTTCTCAGACAGATCACGTCTATTCAGCAGTTCCTGTATATGTATCGAAGATCAAATGGGATTCATGGCCTGCAGATGTGCAGAAACTGGTCAAAGACACGATTTATGATCTGAGACTTTGGCAGAGAGATGAAGGTCGAACTCTTCAGAATGATTACATAGCGGAAATCAAAACGAAATCTGAGTTTTATGCTCTTACAACAGAAGAAAAAGCCGCTTTCCAGGCTGCTGCTGCTCCTGCTTACGAATGGGCGAAGAACCAATACGGCGAGCGCTATTCCAAGATGCTTGAAAGAGTTCTCGAAGCAGCGAAATAAATAATTAAAAACCAGGGGAGCCGGCGTGTTCCCCTCGGTTTTTCTCGACGCGGATGTCATCCGTGCCGAGAAGAACCGCAGAAAAAAGGAAGTTTGAATATGGATTTGAAAAAAGCGATAGGAATTGCGCAGAAGACTGAAAGGATTGTTCTTTTGATTCTCGGAATTGGCGCTACATTGATAATGTTCGGGAATGCAGTGGGACGGTATTTGTTTCACAAGACTGCTGTATGGGCAGAAGAAGTGATTCGGATGGCTTTTGTCTGGGGTATGTTCATTGCGATAACTGATGCATTTATAACTAACGACCATATCGGTTTCAGAAACCTTGTTGACAAGACTAAAGTTACTAGGATGCTGTCTGACGTGATTTACAATATTGTCTTGGCTTTTGTTGGTTTCATTCTTGCTTTCTATGGCGGTCAATATAACGCAATTACTGGAATGATTCCTCTTTCGGGAACTAACTGGCCTACAGCTTTGTTTCAAATACCTGGAATAATTGCAGGATGGGCTTGGGTTGCTATCGGGTTAACACGAACTGTTATAATCATCAAGCAATACTACTCAACGAACACTAATGATAATACAAATAAGGAGATAAATAAATGAGCACACTGGCAATTTATCTTGGCTTATTTGGTGTATTCTTTGCACTCGGCAGCCCAATTGTACTATCATTGGCAATTTCTGCGATTATTATGCTCCAGATCAATGGCATTGACCTGACTGTTTTTGCTTCAAAGTTCATGGTTTCTATGGACAATTTCAGTTTGACTGCAATGTTCTTCTTCATTCTTGCCGGAGAAATAATGAATGGTGGGGGAATGACAAGACGCATTGTTGCAGTAGTATCCAAAGCGGTGAAGAACATCCCCGGAGGTCTTGCCATAATCGCAATAATTTCCTGTGGCATTTTTGCTGCCATCAATGGCTCTGCAATAGCGACAATGATTGCAATTAGTGCGATTTTGTATCCAGCAATGGTCAAAGATGGTTATCCACCTGCTTTTGCCGCAGCTTGTCTTGCTGCTGGAGGGGTTGTCGGCCCGATTATTCCGCCTTCGATTCCTATGATTGTTTATGGTTCGGCCACTGGCGACAGCATTGCAGCTTTGTTCTCCGGTGGGGTAGTCCTTGGTATTTTAATATGCGGAGCAGAGATTTTTGTTGTCTATTTCATTTCAAAGAAACGAGGTTACGGCGGAAAAACAGATACAACGACAGAATTCGGATCTACAAAAGGCGTTCTTTGGGCACTTCTTTTCCCTATCATAATATTTGTAAGCATAGTTACTGGTGCGATGACCGCTACAGAAACTTCCGCATTTGCTGTTGTCTATGCATTTGTGATTGGACAATTCGTTTACAAAGAATTTGATATAAAACAGCTTTCGACAATGATGCGTAAGTCTATGAAGAGTTCCGGAACAATCATGGCGATAGTGGGAGCGGCATCAGCAGTGGCCTGGATCCTGACCTATAACAGAGTCCCGCAGATGGTGACAGAG
This sequence comes from Sphaerochaetaceae bacterium, assembly GCA_028691695.1. Lineage (GTDB taxonomy): Bacteria > Spirochaetota > Spirochaetia > Sphaerochaetales > Sphaerochaetaceae > JAAYFO01. The sequence goes on from JAQUYU010000040.1 coordinate 6,672, forward strand.
GCAATGGTTGCTTCTATAAGTAGTAAGAGTGTTTTCATGGTTGTAACTTTCTTTATTCTTTTCCTGGTTGGAATGATTATGGATTTGACTCCGGCAATAATGATACTGACACCTATTTTCATGGGACCTGTTGCAGCTTTCAACATTGATCCGGTTTTCTTCGGGGTATTCTTCTGCGCAGTGCTTACAGCAGGACTTATTACTCCTCCAGTTGGCACCTTGATATATCTAGGGTGCTCTCAAGCAAAGAAGAGTTTTGGTGAGATGGTAAAGCAGTTGCTTCCATTCGTTCTTGCCGTCTATGTTGTTCTGTTCATTGTAGCTTTGGTTCCTCAAATTATTACTTTCCTTCCGAAGAATGTGTTTAAGCTTTATTGATAGGTGATTCTGATGACAAATAATATATTGGCAGTTGATATTGGAACCTCATCGACAAGAGCGATGGTATTCGATTCCAATGGGATTATTCTCTCCAGAAGCCAGAATAGTTATGATGTGGTTCGTCCTCAGCCTGACTTTGAAGAGCAGAATCCCCAGACTCTCTATGATGTGGCGTTAAAGACGATTGGCGAATGCCTTGGTAATGTTGAAGCTTCACAGATTGCTGGAATATGCTTTTCAAGTCAAATGTATGGAGTATTTGCTGTCGATGAAGATGGAAATCCACTTTGCAATAATATTTTGTGGTCAGATGCAAGAGCAACGGAAGAAGAGAAGTATATTAAGGAGAACTTTGATTCAAACAGGATAACAGAAGAAACAGGATGCCCTGTTAATTCGATTTACCCGTTGGCGAAAATTCTCTGGTTGAAGAATCATCTTCCGGGAGTATTCCGCTCAGCATACAAATTCATATCAATCAAGGATTTAATTATTCATGAACTTACAGGGCTTTGGGTCTCTGATTACTCAATGCTTTCTGCAACTGGTTTTTTTGATATTGGCACTAAAAAATGGTCGCAATATGCTCTCTCTGTAATTGGATTGGCTTCCAGTCGTCTTCCTAAGCCTATTTCGGGAGAAAGCAAACTTAAGTTTTCCAATGAATTGCTTTTGAAGCTGTGGAATCTTTCACCAGAGGTTTCCGTTATTCTTGGAGCTGGCGATGGTCCGCTTGCAAATCTGGGGTCAGGGGCTTGTAATATTGGTCAAGTAAATATTGATCTTGGAACTTCTGGTGCAATTCGGACAATCATTGACCATCCGCCAAGAGAATCAAAAAGCGGGCTTTGGTGCTATTGCCTTGCTGAAAAACGCTGGGCCTACGGAGGAATCCTCACAAATGTAGGGAATGCTTTTTCCTGGCTTTCACAGAATGTCGCTGAGTTTGACAATGATGCGGACTTATCTATTAACTTGGATCGACTTGATTTCTTAGCTGAGAAGGTTACCCCAGGTTCCGAAGGATTGCTTTTTCTTCCGTATCTTCGGGCTCCAAGATCTCCTTATTGGGACAGCAGTTTAAAAAGCCTTATGTATGGAATGGTTCCATCAATGAATTTGGGTCATATTGCTCGAGCGATGCTTGAAGCTTTCGCTTATGATATTTCATTCATTCTTGATTCCATCATGAGCGAATCTTCTGTAGCGGATTTCATTTTGTTCACAGGTGGTTTGTCAAAATCAAAGCTTTTGTGCAGGATTCTTGCCGATGTAACAGGAAAGAACATTCGTGTTCCATCATGCAGTGAAGGATCCATACGCGGAGCTGCCATTTTAGGTTTCAAGTCGCTTGGAATTATCAATGAGTTGTCTTTTCCTCATATGAATAGTGATTTTCAAGAATTTAAGGCGGACGTTCAGAACTCTGAAACTTATGCCTTGTCAAAGAAAAGATATGGTTTATTGGTGAAAGCCAGTAAGCAAATCGGAATAGAGTTGGAGTAAAATGATTATGGAAATTTTCGTAACATCAAAATCTTTTGCTAAGAACAACCCGGGGGCAGAAACTACTCTTGCCGCTAATGGTTTTTCAATTCGTCGTTCTTCTTGCTTGAATCCAAGCACAGAACAAATTAGCAAAGAAATCGGAAATGCTGATGTACTGCTTGTTGGTAACGATGTGGTCAATTCCTCTGTTTTCGATAATGCGCCGAATCTGAAATTGGTTGTGATGCATGGGACAGGGCTTGATGGAATCGATATTAAAGCAGCCTCTATGCACGGAATTATGGTAGCAAATGCACCTGGTGCTAACCGAAATGCAGTTGCAGAAATGGCCGTTGGCTTGATGCTTACAGTCGGAAGACGAATAGATAAATTTGAAGGCATACTCAAGAGCGGAAAATGGGAAAGATCTGCCGGTCACGAAGTCTCTGGATCCACTGTAGGTATTCTTGGTCTTGGTAATATCGGAAAAAGAGTTGTTGAACTGTTATCTGGTTTCGAAGTAAAAATTGTGGCATTTGATCCTTTTGAAAAGAGTTCTTGGGTTCAAGAGCACAATGTATTACTTTGCAAAAACGAGGATGATGTTTTTAAAACTGCTGATTTCTTGGTTCTTACTGTCCCTTTGACAAAAGATACAGAAAAGATTGTAAACTCACGGACTCTTGCATTAATGAAGCCAAATGCTTATGTGATTAATATTGCAAGGGGCGGTCTGATAGATGAATCTGCTCTTTGTGCGGCGATAGATGATAAAAAAATAGCAGGGGCTGCACTTGATACATTTGCCGAAGAACCGCTTCCTGTAGATTCTCCGCTCAGAAAGCTTGATATTGTTCTCACCCCTCATATTGCAGCAACTTCAATTGAAACAAGTGCGAAAGTATCTGCTGCCGTTGCTGAGATTATTGTCGACATAATGAATAACAAAAAAATAAATCTAGCAGTGAATTCTGAAACACTGCAAAAAAGATGATAAAAAATAATTCAAGGAGTTGTAGATGATTAAGGGATCATTAGTACCGAACATTACATTTTTTAAAAAAAATGGCGAATTAGACTTTGAAAAAAACCGATGGCACATGGATTGGATGTTTTCAAAAGGAGTTGATGGGCTTTTTCTCACAGGTTCTTATGGAGCTGGACCATTAATGGACAACGAAGAGAGAATCGAAATCTTCAAGACTGCGAAGGAAGTGTCGTCCAAATACAAAGGAAAGATACTTCTTCCTCATGTCGGCTGCATAGATACAGTTCATGCGGTAGAACTTGCCAAGGCTGCTGAGAGCATCGGAGTAGATGCAATTGGAGCCGTTCCGCCATTCTATTATCAGTATTCAGATGAAGTTGTAATTGGATATTACAAGGAAATCATTAATGCAGTGAAGATTCCAGTATTCGCTTACAACAACCCTGGTACATCTCGTTATACCTTTAATCTGAAGACTGTACGGACGTTGATGGATGTTGGCCTTGCCGGAATAAAGGACAGCCCTCTTCAAGTTGGTTTTCTTTCTCGAGTTGCCTATGAAGCTCAGCAGAAGAACAATGGGTTCCAGGTAATTATTGGAACATCTACAGGTTGGCTTCCGTTCTACTTCATGGGTGTCAGAGCTTGCATAGCTGGCATGAATAACTGGGCTCCCGAAATCATGACAGAGCTGATTCGTTCGACTTTCGCAGGGGAAATGGATAGGGCCAGAGATGTCTATCTAGTGATGATGGAGCTTTCTCAAAAGCTTCATTTCACTGATTCGACAATAGCAAGTCACATGGCTCTCAAAGCTCGCGGGTTTGATTGTGGATTTCCTAGGAAACCTATGTTCCTTACTGATTTCAAAGATCCGAAGTATGCAGAGATCAAAAAAGACATGTCAGATGCTTTTGATCAACTTGACTTGAAATTCGAAACTAACTAATTTTGCCTGTATTTCATTGGTGCCGGATTGTTTAATCCGGCACGGTCTAGTATCGTTTAATCTACGAGGTTGATATGGATAAGCTGGTTTTCATTGAAGAGAAAGTAGGAGAGTTAAGGGCTTCAGAAGTCAAAGTTGCAAAGTGCATTCTTTCCGATCCTGATTCAGTGATTCATTCATCAATCAGCGAGCTTGCTGATAAAGCTGGCGTAAGTGATCCTACTGTTCTGCGCTTTTGCCGGGCATTGGGATTCAATGGATTCCAAGATTTCAAGATTCATCTTGCTCAATCTCTAATTCCACAGATAAAAAACATACATGAAGCTGTTGATGGTACTGAAAAAGCGCCTGAATTGGTAAAAAAGGTATTTGAATCAAATATCACGGCTATTCGCAAGACGTTGAACACATTGGATTATGATGAATTGAAAACATCAATCAATCTTATTGCTCATTCTTCAAGAATACTGCTCCATGGTGTAGGAGGCTCTGCGGCAGTTGCCATGGATGCTCATCATAAGTTCTTTCGATTGGGAATTCCTTGTGAATGGT
>JAQUYU010000040.1:11129-14992 GCA_028691695.1 Sphaerochaetaceae bacterium
ATTGAATTGATGCATATTCCGTATTTTGCCCATTCGTTTGCCAGAGTCATGGTGATTCCTCTGACTGCGGATTTGGAAGCAGTGTAGGCCGGCACTCTGATTCCACCTTGGAAGGATAGAAGGGAAGCGGTATTGATAATTTTTCCTTTAATGTTTTTATCAATCATTTGCTTACCAACCTTCTGAGTTAGGAAGAATAGCGAACGAATATTTACGTTCATTACCTCATCCCAATCTTTTTCAGTGTATTCAGTACTGTCCGCTCTCCTGATGGTTCCTGCATTGTTCACAAGAATGTCGATATGACCATAGTGGTTCATTGCTGCATCGAATACCTTCTGGCTTGAATCCGGAAGGCAAAGATCAGCCTTGATTCCGAAGAACTGCCGACCGAGGGCTTTCACTTTTTCTTCGGTCACGCTGATGTCGGTCCGGAACACTCCTGCGATATCTGCACCTGCCTCTGCAAGACCTATTGCAATAGCTTGCCCGATCCCATCATTTGCACCTGTTACTAAGGCGATTCTGCCATCAAGACTGAACATATCAAGAACCATTTTTCTGTCTCCTTGAAAAAGAAAGTTTTTATATTAGTATTATATCATTATTTACTGTTTCAATAAAGCTTTTTCTATCTTAAAAAAGTTAAATAATTCGTTACAATATAGTGAATTTAATCCAGTTTTATGGTATAATGAATGAGCTTTTATAAGGAGCCTGAATTATGTCAGAAAAAGTATATGAAACCATTGAAAACCTTGGTGTCGTTCCTGTTGTAAGCATCAATGATGCGGATCGTTCCGAGGGATTGGCGCAAGCCTTGATTGAGGGTGGAATTCCATGCGTGGAGATCACTTTCCGAACTGCTGCGGCAGAGGAATCAATCAGAAGAATCAATAAGGCTTTTCCAGATATGCTCATCGGTGCTGGAACTGTCCTGACCATTGAGCAGTGCGAGGCAGCAATCAAAGCAGGTGCAAGCTTCATTGTTTCCCCTGGACTTGATCCTGAAATCGTGAAATGGTGTCAGGCTCATGATGTTCCGGTCATTCCAGGTGTCTGTACTGCAAGCGAAGTCCAGAAAGCTGTTTCACTTGGACTTGAAGTTCTCAAGTTCTTCCCTGCTGAAGCATCCGGCGGAGTACGCATGGTCAATGACCTCTGCGGTCCGTTCCCCAAGGTCAAGTTCATGTGCACAGGCGGGATCAATCTTTTGAATCTTGCTGATTATGCAGCCAGTACGAAAGTAATTTCAGTCGGCGGTTCCTGGATGGCGAAGACCGACATGATCGAGAAACAGCAGTGGAAGGAAATCACTGCACTATGCCAGCAGTCCCTTTGCTCAGTTCAAGGCTTCAAATTCATTCATTTTGGAATCAACACACCTTGCTTCGATGACGCTTGCGATGCTGCTTCGAAGTTCTGGGTCTTTGGAATGAAGCCTGATGTACGCAGTGCATCGACCTTCATGGATTCTTCGATTGAGATCATGCATTCGATGTTCAAAGGCAAGTGCGGCCATGTTGGTTTTTTCTGCTTCGATGTCGAACGTTCTCTTTCCTATCTTTCCTCACGTGGGTTCACTGTGGACAGTGATTCCATTAAGCTGGATGAAAAAGGAAGAATCAAGGTTGCATACCTGAAACAGGAAATCGCAGGCTTCGCAATTCATCTTGTTCGTGCTTGAAATTGCGTTTCATAGCTTGAAACAAAATCAATTGCATGTTAAACCCAGAATATGAGTGAAGAAAAAGAATCTCCGATCCGAAGCGTGGATCGTGCCTTGGAGATCATCGAAGTGCTTGCCAAGCATCCGAAAGGAATGGGACTCCTTGATCTTTCACGCGAAGTCTGTCTTAACAAGACTACAACTTACCGCATGCTCTGTGCAATCATGGCTCACGGCTGGATTGCCAAGGAACCGACAAGCGGGCATTATCGTCTGACTCTGATGCTCTTCGAGCTTGGAAGCAAGGTGTCTGCAAGGATGAATGTCCTTACCGTAGCAAGACCGTTTCTTGATGATCTTTCTGCTAAGTTCGGAGAAACGGTCCATCTTGTGATTCAGGATGGAACTGATGTCGTTTATCTTTACAAGGAAGATTCTCCCATTCAGTCCATCAAGATGGGATCGCAGGTAGGAAACAGGTATCCAATGTATTGCACTGGTGTTGGGAAAGCAATCCTTGCCTATCTGAACGATGATGAGCTGGAAGAAATCTGGAACTCTTCGAGGATTATTGCAAGGACATCTTCGACGATCACAGAGCTTTCAGCAATGAAGGACGAGCTTGAGATTGTCCGGCAGCGAGGCTGGGCTATGGACAATGAAGAGAATGAAATCGGAGTGCGATGCATTGCTGCTCCGGTCCTGAACCGTAAGCTTTTTCCCGTTGCAGCAATAAGCATCTCAAGTTCCGTATTCCATATCACGGACGATAAGTTCGAAATCTATTCAAAAGCGGTGATTGCAGCTGCAAAGGCAGTTTCTCAGCAGCTTGGGATCTGATTGGTTTTATAAAAGGAACAGCTGCCTGGTTATCCAGACAGCTGTTCTTGCTTGCATTGCAGAGAGCTATTTGATTATTTCATCTTCTTTGAGAATGCTTTCTTGAGCAAAGCCTTGAGCTGGGTTCCGAAAAGCGAGAAGAGAATAAGTGCGATGAATACCCAGCAGATCACTGTGTTGAAGAAAACATCCAGGTTTCCGCCTGACTTGAGCAGCGCAGTTCGGAAATTCTTCTCTGCCATCGGCCCGAGAATCAGTCCAAGGATTGCAGGAGATGTCGGTATCTTCACCTTCGTGAAGAAGTAGCCTACGATCCCGAACACCAGCATCACGCCGACATCAAACAGGTTGTTGTTCATCGCATACGATCCGATTACGCAGAGGATGAAGATCACCGGCGTGAGTATCGCCTTCGGAACCTTGAGAACCTTTGAAAAGAGCTTTATTCCAGACATTCCCATCAGGAACATTATTGTGTTTGCAAGGAACATACCGATGAAGATGCTGTAGACAAGAACTTTATGGTTTGTGAACAGCATCGGGCCGGGATTCAGGCCTTTCACAGTCAAGGCTCCGATTAGGATTGCCGTTACTGCATCCCCCGGCACGCCAAGGGTGAGCATTGGGATCAGGGCACCGCCTGTGACACCGTTGTTGCCGCCTTCCGGTCCGGAGATTGCTTCAGGCGATCCTTTGCCGAATTCCTCCGGATGCTTTGACATCGAGCGTGCAACATCATAGCCGACGAAGGCTCCGATATCAGCACCGGCACCGGGGATGATTCCAATGAAGGTGCCTACAAGTCCTGTTATTGGCGCTACTCGGAATATTGTCTTCATGTCCTGCCGGCTAGGCAGCACCCTGGTGATCTTCGCTTCGACGGTGTCGCGCTTGAATATCTCCTCGATTCCTTCGAAGGCCTGGCTCATGGCAAACAGCCCGATCATCACCGGAATGTAGCTTATGCCGCCAAGGAAGTTGAGTATCGCCTTTCCGTTGAATGTAGAGAAGCGCATGTAGCCTGTAACCGAATCGACCCCGATTGTTGCGACGAGAACGCCGATACAGCCGCAGATCAGTCCTTTTGAAAGAGACTTCCCGCTGATGTTCCCGATGATGCACAGCCCGAAGACTGCGAGCAGGAAGTACTCGGCGGAAGAGAACTTGAGAGCAAGCTTTGCAAGCTGCGGAGAGATCAGGATCAGGCATGCCACAGAAACAAGGCCTCCGATGTATGAAGATATCGTCACTATTCCCAGTGCTCGGCCGCCTTCTCCTTTTCTTGCCATTGCATAACCGTCAAGAACTGTCGCCGCAGATGCAGGCGTACCAGGAGTGTGGAGCAGGACAGCTG
>JAQUYU010000041.1:0-13092 GCA_028691695.1 Sphaerochaetaceae bacterium
AACCTATGGAAAAGAAAGTAATTGATGCAATCAATGCAATTCGCCCTTCTCTCCAGAATGACGGTGGAGATATCGAATACCTTGGAATGGAAGGCAATACAGTAAAAGTCAAGATGCACGGAAGCTGCGCTCATTGCCCATACCAGGAAATGACATTAAAAGATGGTATTCAAAATTACCTGCGAAGCTATATCGATGAAAAAATCGAAGTCGTTGCAGTCGATTAAAAAAAATCAACTCTGATTAAGCTGGCTCAGGCCAGCTTTTTTTATCCAAAAGCAAATTGAAAACTAAAACAACTAGTCAGAATCACTAGTTGTTTCACGTGAAACGTTAATCAATTATTTAGTCATTGTTTCACGTGAAACAAACTATTCAAAACAGTCCTTTAAACAGTATCTTGACCACTTTACTACCACAAATCATTCCGGATAGCAATCATTCAAACTCTCCCTCTTTATCTTTTTATGATTCCCCTTCACCAAAGGCAATTGCTTTTCTATCTTTCTGATTAATCACAATAGAACAGAACAATTCAGATACCCGTGGATCATCATTGATCAATCAGAAATTTAAAACCTGTAATTTCTTTAATAGATTGTCATGAGGATTGATCTATTCATCAATTTTTAGAATCTGAAAGTTTCTTGAAATTGCAGATAAAGCTTCTTATATAATCATCAACTTACTATTAGAATAAAATACTCTCACGAAATCATGTTTCACGTGAAACAATTCGCTGGTTAGTTTAAATTCTTTCGAAATTTAATCAAATTCAAAAACTACAAAAAACCGCATCCTAGGGGCCTAGAATGCGGTTATATGGGTCTGTTTCTGTTTAAAGAAACAGAATCATGTGGCCATTATTGGTCATCTTTCCCATCATTTTCATTAACTTCAGATGTGGTCTGAACTTCTGTTTCGTCTGGGGAAACACCTTCATCCTTTGGTGAAATTTCAGTTTCTTCCACTTCATCTTCCTGATAAGTTGTATCAGAAACTGCCACAATTCTGTCGTCTTCACTCTTCATTGTGATGCATTTCACACCAGAAGCATTGCGCCCTTGCTTAGAAATGCCAGCTACATGAGTTCGAATCGTAATGCCATTGAGTGTTATGCAAACAATGTCATTTTCATCGTTAACTCCAAGTGCCGCAACAAGATACTCATCTTCAGAAAGCCGGTAGATCTTCTGTCCTCCGGTCGCTCTTCCATGAGCCATGAACTGGTCGAAGCCAACTCTCTTGCCTTTCCCGTTTGAAGTAAGCATCAGAACTTCGTGCTCTTCATCCACCTTGATGAGTCCTACAATCTCGTCTTCGTCTGAGAGGCGCATTCCATGGACACCATATGATGCTCTTCCCATCGATCTTACGCTGCTGCAGGCAAATCTAAGACCTTTTCCAAGCTTGCTTACAATCATTGCCTCATCATCTTCGTGAACCATCACGCAATCCTCGAGCACATCTCCTTCATTAAGATACAAAGCTCTGATTCCGTTCTTTCTTCCGTTGATGAAAGCATTTAGAGGAACTCTCTTAAGTATTCCCTGGCGCGTTGCCATCAGGATATAGGATTCATCATCGAAGTCCTCGAAACTGAGAATTGTCGTAATCTTCTCTTCGACTTCAAGCTTAGGAAGAAGCGCCTTGATATTGACGCCTTTTCCAATCTTGGTACCTTCCGGAACTTCATAGACTTCCATCCAGAAAGCACGACCGGCATCTGTGATGAACATAACGCGGTTATGGCTGCTTGTGACGAATAGATGCTCTACGAAATCCTCATCTCTTAGAGAAGCGCCTTTGACGCCCTTTCCTCCACGAGCCTGAGAACGGTATTCTTCTGCGCTGACACGCTTGCAGAAACCCTTGTTTGAAATAACGACTACGACCTCTTCCTTCTTGATGAAGTCCTTGTCTATAGCTCCTCCGACCTCGTGAGGATTAATCTCAGTCCTTCTGGAATCGCCGAATTCCTTTCCTATAGCCAGGGATTCATCCTTCACTACCTGAAGGATCTTTCCTTCACTGCCAAGAAGATCGGTATAATAGACTATCTTGGACTGCACATCTGCCAGTTCATTGAGGATCTCATCGGTTTCAAGGTGAGACAGACGGCCGAGCCTCATGTTAATGATTGCTTTTGCTTGGATATCATCAAGACCGAATGCAGAACAGAGCGCAACACACGCTTCGTCGTTGTCCTTTGATTTCTTGATGATCTCAATCACGGCATCGATGTTATCGAGGCCTATCTTCAAGCCCAGGAGGATGTGCTCGCGCTCTTTTGCCTTCTTAAGGGTGAATTTGGTTCTTCTGGTAACTACATCCTCTCTATGGCGGATATAGTAATGAATCAGCTGCTTGAGGTTCAGAAGCTCAGGCTTTCCATCAACAAGAGCAAGATTGTTCACGTTGAAGTTTGATTCAAGCGGTGTTTCCTTGAAAAGATGGTTCACAACAATCTCAGGAACTGCACCTTTCTTTAGCTCTATCACCACGCGCATTCCGTCTCTGTCCGACTCATCGCGGACAACTGAAATGTCCTTGAGCGAATCCTTGCGCAGATTATCAATCTTCTTTACAAGTTCTGCCTTGTTCACCTGATAAGGAATCTCAGTGAACACGATGGATTCGTGAGTCTTGTGATCTTCAATTGTGTAGCGGCCTCTCATGACGATCTTGCCGCGGCCTGTAGTGAAGGCTTCCTTGATCCCGGCCATTCCGCAAACTATGCCGTAAGTCGGGAAATCCGGTCCCTTGATGTAATGCATCAGTTCCGGAATAGTTATTTCGGGGTTGTCGATCTGAGCAGCTATTGCATCTGTGATCTCACGGAGGTTGTGCGGAGCCATGTTTGTGGCCATTCCTACAGCAATTCCTGAAGATCCGTTTGCAAGAAGGAAAGGAATAGCTGAAGGCAGCACAAGCGGCTCCTGCAGAGATTCATCATAGTTGGGACCGAAATCCACTGTATCCTTGTCCAGATCCTCCAGCATCAGCTCTCCGATCCGGCTCATCTTGCATTCGGTGTATCGCATTGCAGCAGCAGTGTCTCCGTCGACTGAACCGAAGTTTCCCTGCGGCTTCACTGCAGGGTAGCGCAGCGAGAAGTCTTGAGCCAGCCTAACCAATGCATCATAAACGGAAGCATCCCCATGCGGGTGGTACTTCCCAAGGACATCTCCAACGATTCTAGCACATTTCTTGTATGCACCTGTGCTGCGGATTCCCATATCGAACATTCCGTAGAGAATCCTTCTATGGACAGGCTTGAGACCGTCCCTCACATCGGGCAGAGCTCTGCTCACAATCACCGACATGGCGTAATTCAGATAGGAGGTCTTCATCTCCGTAGTGATATTCGCCTGTATTATCTTTCCTGCATTATCTTCCACGTTCTTATTCCTTTAAATGTCCAGATTCGAGACATAGACGGCATTCTGATCAATGAAGTCCTTTCGAGGCTCGACTTCTTCGCCCATCAGCATCGTAAAGATCTGATCGGCTTCCACAGCATCGTCAAGATTGACCTTGGTGATGAGTCTTGTCTCTGGATTCATTGTCGTGACCCAGAGCTGCTCGGGATTCATCTCTCCAAGACCTTTGTACCGCTGGATCTTTACATTGGAAGAATCTTCCGAAACTCCATTCTCAAGCAGATACTTGGTCTTGTCAGGTTCATCATAAGCGTAGTATTCCTTGCCGCTTCCGACTGTGATCTTGAAAAGAGGAGGCATGGCGAAATAGACATAGCCCGCCTCAAGAAGAGGACGCATATAGCGGAAGAAGAAAGTCAGAAGAAGAGTTCTGATATGAGATCCATCGACATCGGCATCAGCCATGATTATGACCTTGTGATAACGAACGCGTGTGACATCGAATGAATCAGCCAGTCCAGCTCCAATGCTGGCGATAACGGGCTGAAGCTTCTCATTGTCAGCAACTTTGTCCGCCCTGGCTTTCTCGACGTTGAGCATCTTTCCCCAGAGGGAGAGAATAGCCTGGGTCTTGCGGTCGCGTCCCTGCTTTGCGGATCCGCCTGCACTGTCTCCCTCGACGATGAAGATCTCACGAAGGGCGGGATCCTTTTCGCTGCAATCGGCAAGCTTGCCTGGAAGGCCGATTCCATCGAACTTCTTGCGTTCATTCTCAACGGCTTTCCTCGCTGCGATTCTGCCGCGAGCGGCAGCAATCATCTTTTCCAGAAGCAGTTCGGTGAATGCTGGGAATTCATCAAGATAATCGCCTAGCTTCTCCTGAACAACAGAATTGACTACTCCCTGAACGTAGGGATTACCTAGCTTCATCTTTGTCTGGCCTTCGAACTGAGGATCAGGGATCTTGACCGATATAACAGCAGTAAGGCCTTCTTTCATATCATCGCCGGAAAGGGGCTCGTCGAACTTCTTTGTAAGCTTAGGATACTTCTTCAGCTGCTTGTTGATAACTGATGTAAGTCCTGATCTGAATCCAATCAGATGGGTGCCGCCCTCACGGGTATTGATGTTGTTCACAAAAGTGAAGATAGCTTCATCAAACCTGTCGTTATACTGAATTGCTATCTCAACGATAGCCTTCTGATTGTTTTCTTTGCCATCCTTCTCTACGTTGATATAGATTGGGTCATCGTTGAGTGCGTGCTTTCCTGTATTTATGTAACGCACGAAATCCTTTATTCCGCCAGAGAACTGGAACTCGCGGGTAGTCGGAGTCTCGCCTCTTGCATCGGATGCTACAATCTTGACGCCGCTGTTCAGGAAGGCAAGCTCGCGGAAGCGTGAGCAGAGGATATCAAAATTGAAATCCTCGGTCTCCATGATCGAAAGGTCAGGATGGAACTTCACGACAGTTCCAGTCTTGTCTGTCTCGCCGACAGGGTGCACTTCATTCTGCTTGAGGCCGCATTTGTATGTCTGCGTCCAGATCTGGCCATTGCGGTACACGTTGACTTCAAAGAAATCGCTGAGGGCGTTCACCACAGACGAACCTACGCCATGGAGCCCTCCGGAGACCTTGTATGCATTGTTGTCGAATTTGCCGCCTGCATGAAGCTTTGAAAGAACGACTTCCATCGAACTCACATGCTCTTCAGGATGCATCTCTACAGGAATTCCTCTCCCGTTGTCCTCTACTGTGACATAATTTCCTTTTTCAATAAGGATGTTGATCTGATCGCAGTAGCCAGCCATGGCTTCATCGACAGAATTGTCCACAATCTCATAGACCAGCTGATGCAGGCCGAGGATGCCGGTAGATCCAATATACATGCCAGGGCGCTTGCGAACGGCATCGAGACCCTTGAGGACATGGATGCTCGAACTGGCGTATTCCTCAACGCCTTTCTTCAGATCAACATTGTTGTGATGCTCTGCAGGCGCAAGCCCGAGAACTGACTTATCTTCTTCACTCATCTGTAAATATCCTTCGGATTAAACCTAGAGGGGAAACCCTCGTGCATAATCAGTTGATTATACCATTTTAAGGATTTAACTTCAACACCGATATAGTCTTCTCTTAATCTTGAAAACTGAAGCTCAACCAGTTAGAATGGGGTCATGGCAGATGATACCTTAGACTTGCAGGAATGCTGGAACGATGCCGCTCCAGCTATCAAGGCGGCTGTTGGAGATCAGGATTATTCAACCTGGTTCTCCAGACTATTCTTCGACTCTCAAGACGGAAACACCCTGGTGCTCAGGACTGGGACCAGGCTTGTTCTGGATTCAGCTCAGAAGAATTTCTCAGACATAATAATCAGCAAAGTCTCGGAAGCAGCCGGCATGAAGATCGGCCTTAAGATGATCCTGAAGAAGTCAGAAGCAAAGCAGCGTCAGGAAGAACAGAAGCCCGCCGCTCAGGAGGCACCAAGCCAAGTCCTGCCGCAGAAGAAAGAAGGCCGCAGCCGAGGAATCGAGATGCTCAATCCCTCTTATACGTTCGAGTCATTCGTTCCTGGGGAAAACAGCGTCTTTGCATACAATGCATGCAAGGCCATCTCAGAGAATCCGGGAGGAAACTACAACCCATGCCTGATCTACGGGGGCGTAGGACTTGGAAAGACACATCTGCTTCAGGCAATAGGCAATCATATCATCCAGAATACCAAGCTTAGAGTGCAGTACATAACATCCGAGAATTTCGTCAACGAATTCATCAATTCGGTCAACAGCCGGACAATGCAACAGTTCAAGAACAAGTACCGAAGAGTCCATGTGCTTCTTATCGATGATATCCAGTTTCTTGAGAACAAGAAGGAAACGCAGGCGGAGCTTTTCAATACATTCAATGATCTCTATGACACAGGACGCCAGATAGTATTCACCTGCGATAGGCCTGTAAGCGAACTCAAGGACATATCAGACAGACTCAGAAACAGGTTTGAACGCGGGCTAAGCATCGATATACAGCCGCCTGAGTATGAAACCAGGCTTGCAATCCTCAGGCACAAGTGCGCGGAGAAGAACATAGTCATTAGCGACGATATACTGGGGTATGTCGCACAGAATGTCCAGACCAACGTAAGGGATCTGGAAGCCTGCCTGATCAAGCTTGTCGCTTACGGAGACCTGATCAATAAGGAAATCACGATGGAAGTGGCGAAGGAGCTGCTCAAGAATTCAATCAAGATCAACATAGACCGCAGCACGACTTCCGTTTCACACATAATCAAGTGCGTGGCGGAGTACTACGGAATATCTCCATATGACATCAAGGGCAAGAGCAAGAAGAAATCCATAGCGACCGCCCGTCAGATTGCAATGTATCTGGCAAGGATGCAGACTGATTACTCGACAACCGAAATAGGTCTTGAATTCGGAGGTCGCGACCATACTACCATCATGTACGCAATAGAGAAGATCAAGAGCCAGCTTCTTGTATCAAACAGCGAAACTCAAGCAATAATCAACCAGCTGATGACGATTCTGAAAGCCGGAAACAAGCAGTGAGCAGCCTGTGGATAAACCTGTGCATAACATCAGTTATTTGTGGATGATTTCCAAGCTTGTGGATAACAGCCGAGTTATCAACAGCTTCATACTGGCGAGGAATGGGGGTTTGTCCACAATTTATAATTACAGCAACAACACACTGTTTAACGAATTACTATGTCAATCCACAGAAAAATGTGGTATTATTAAGACTACTGCTAGTTATCTATCTTTATAAAATAGGAGAATACTTATGAAATTCACTTGTCAAAGAGATTCAATTCTCAATGAAATCGCGAACGCATCAGAATTCACATCAACAAAGAGTAATCTCTCGATAATCGGAAATGTCTTTCTTGAAACCAGTAATGATAAGCTCATCATCAAAGCAACAGATCAGAAGATGGGTTTTTCTTCTGAAATAACAGTTACTACAGAAACTGAAGGACATTTTTCAGTCAGGTGCGACAAATTCCTGAATATTCTCCGTGCACTTCCTGAAGATACGATTTGCTTTGATGACAAAGATGGACAGATGCTCATAACGAATGAAAAAAAGACGATTTCATTCAATCTAAGAACAAGCACAGAGGATTTTCCTGAACTTCTTCATGTTGATGGATCTTTCTTCAAGATTCCGAAGAAAGTGCTTCTCAAGCTTTTTGATCAGACTTCATTTGCAGTCAGCACTGAAGAAGCGAAGTATTTCATGTGCGGCACCTTGCTTTCTTATGAAAGCGGAAACCTCATAATGGTTGGAACAGATGGAAAAAGGCTTTCTTATATCAAGGAACCTATTGAAAACGAGATTCCTGCTTTTGATGATATAACAATTCCTTCGAAGTTCATCAATGTAATCAGAACTTTCAATACGAATGAAGGTGATTTTGATATCTATATCGACAAATCAATTATGATGATCAGATCTGCAAACTGTGAGTATTATACTGTTCTTGTCAATACTCCTTTCCCGAACTACAAGAAGGTCATTCCTGCTGCTCAGGATCATTTCTGCAAGATCAAGATCAAGGACATGGATGAAGCGCTGAAGAGAGTTTCTCTCCTTGTGGAGACGAAGTTCAAGAGAATCGTGTTCCAGATCGAGAATGACAGGGTTCTGATTTCCACTGAAGAAAGCGATGTCGGAATGGCAAAGGAAGTCATTCCCTGCGAGTTTGATGGCAATCCATTCATCTGTGCTTTGAACTATACATATCTTCAGGCTCCGCTTCATGTGATGGAAGGCGAGTACTTCAAGATCTGGTTCAACGATCCCACCAAGGCTTTCGTTATCAAGCCGGATCCAGAGCGTGAATACCTGCACGTGATCATGCCTATGCAGGTGAACTGAACTCAGATATGAAGTTCAAGAATGTCTGGTTCAGAAATTTCAGGAATCTCAAGGACCAGAATATCGATGTGTCCAGCAAACAGGTCTTTCTGATAGGCGAGAACGGCCAGGGGAAGACGAACTTTCTCGAAGCTCTTTATTTTCTTTGCTATGGGAATTCTTTCCGTACACGCAACCTCAGGGATGTCATGCGTCATGGCTGCAACAGCTTTCTCATCGGAGGTCAGTTTCAGGACATCAGCGGCTGTGAGCGGACAATTCAGCTGCGATTTGATGATGGAAAGAAATCAATGCTGCTGGACAACCATGAAATAAAGGACCGGAAAGAGGTTATATACAACATTCCATGCATTATTTTCTCATATGATGACATCAATCTTGTTCGAGGCGAACCTGAGTTCAGGCGTAACTTCTTCGATCAGACCTTGTCGATGTACGATCCTCTGTATCTTGACGATCTCCGCCATTACAAAGCAATCCTCAAGCAGCGCAACGCGGCAATAAAAAACGGGCTCGGTTCTGTTCTGGATGCCTACGATCAGATGCTTGCACTTTACGGACTTCGCATACAGAAAGCCAGGTCTGAAGCCTGCTCGGTCTTCAATCTGATCTTTCCGGATTTCTACAGCGGCATTGCTCAGGACCAGAGACAGATTTCAATATCGTACAGGCCTTCATGGAATGGGCTTGAGACAGAGGATCAGATTGCTGCCTGCCTTCATGAGAATTCTGAGATGGACATGAGGATGCTCTTCACTACCAGCGGGATTCACAGAGACCGTTTCGTCATATCCGATCAGAACGGGCTGTTCCAGAATTCGGGTTCTACAGGCCAGATGCGTCTTGCGTCTCTTGTCCTCAGGACTGCCCAGGCCTCATTCTTCCGCAAGAAGACCGGCAAGGACCCTGTGATGCTGATAGATGATGTGATGCTTGAACTGGATAGCGGGCGAAGAGGGGCTTTCCTCAAGCAGCTCGGGTCTTTTTCACAGGCTTTCTTCACGTTTCTCGTTGATGAGAAGTATTTTTCTGGCCAAACCCTTGAAGATTCGAAAAGATTCAGCGTGGAAGATGGAATTCTTAAGCAGGAGGACAAGGCATGAAGATGAAAGATATCCGTAAATCCCCAGAGGAGCCGCAGGGCGCTTCGTTCTTCATGAATGATACCATTCATAGGCTTGGAATCGACTTCGCAGACCCAAGAAGACGCCTTTTTGCCGATTGGGAAGAGCTTGGACTTGGAGAAATCTCAGAGCATTCCCATCCGATGGACCTGAAGCATGGCATTCTGTCCGTAGAATGCGACAATGGGGCATGGGCTACGACTTTCCAATTCAAGAAAGGCGAGGCAATGAGCCTGATCAGAAGCAAATACCCGTCACTTGAGGTTCGTTCAATCAGAATCTGGTCAAAAAACTGAGCAAGGTACTGGAAATTGTTCTTTATTGCCAGTATAATCGGAATTTACCTGCGCATGCGCAGCATGGCTTGACTAAAAACGGCGATGGATTGTACAATCACTTGCCGTATGGAGTTTTGCCATATAGAAATTATATAGAAAAATCCGCTTAACTGCGATAAAAACTGGAGAAGATCCTATGAGTAACAAGGGAAAAAGAACATATCAGCCCAGCAAGGTAAAGAGAAACAGAAAATTCGGTTTCAGAGCTCGCATGGCCACAAAGGCCGGCCGCTATGTGCTGGCCAGAAGAAGAGCCAAGGGCAGACACAGCTTAACTGTATGTGATGAGAAGAAGCCTTTCTAAACTGGAGATAGTCCGAAGCCAGAACGATATTGACCGGATTTTCAAGAATGGCAGGTCTTTCAGCTGTCATGGATTGAGAATCATTGCAGTGGCGAACAGCCTTGACTGCTCCAGAATCATTGTGATTCCGGTGAAGCATTATGGAAATTCCGTAGAACGGAACCATATCAGGCGTCAGTACAAGGAAATATTCCGCACAAGCAAATCAGATATCCGCCCAGGCTTCGATTTCGCCTTTATCGTTTACAAAGGAAAGACTGCTTCGTATGAGGAAAAAAAGGCTCACTTGATTTCTCTGCTTGATCAGGCTGGTTTTCACCAGGCCTGATTTGTTGTCTTTCCATATTTGTACTCGCTTTCATTGACAATTAGGAGAAGACATGGATAAAAAATCAATTCTTGCAATAGTGCTCTGCGTCGTAGTGATTCTGGTTGGATCATGGATTTCCGTGGCCAAGCAGAACAATGCTCTTGAAGCAGAGCAGCAGGCTGCTGTCCTAGAAGAAGCAACCGCTGCTGATACTCAGAAAACAGTGGTTCAGGAAACTGCCGACTGGAACAGAAGCCTTATAAGCGGCAAGACTGAAACAAGCACTGAGCCTTTCCACTATGAAACGGATTTCTTCGATATCACATTCGATCCGGCCGGTGCTTCAATTTCGAGTCTCAAGCTCAAGAAATACAATGAGAACGGTGATATCATCGATCTTCTTTTCAAGGGACCGACAGACAACAATGCATTTCTCATGTACCTCGGGAACAATACCGAGACACCAATCACCGTTCCTTTCTCCTATCAGATCCTTGAAGACAGAGTTGTGTTCTCTCAGGATTTCACTGATCCGGATACTGGCAATGCATTCACCATCGTGAAGACTTTCCAGTTCAAGCAGAGCGACTATCTGTTCAAGGTCAATGTGGATATAGTGTCCGACAAGCCGCTTTCATTCGATGGCAGCGCCTACACGATTGGATTCGAGCCTCAGATCGGTCCTCAGTTCACTCAGATGAAGAACGATGCCTACAACTACCGCAGGTTCTATATTTCATCAATCAAGGACAACGGAAAGGACAAGAAGCTTCAGGCCAAGCTCACAAACGGAAAGATTGTCTATGAAGACCCATTCAAGTGGGTTGATCTTACTGGAAAATACTTCAGCTCAGTAGCAATGCCTGAGAAAGGAGACTTCGATTTCTCGGCTGTAGAAAACTCCGAGGATGCCGGAGTGCCGCTTTCTTCAAGCTATTATCTCATCCGCAATGCCTCATCAGAGACCCAGCTGAACGATGAGATCTACTTCTACTGCGGACCACAGCTCAAGGAGTACCTTGGATCGTATTATTCTCCAACCGCAAATGCCTGGGGTCTTCAAGGAAGGAACCTCGATACGGTAATGGATGGCGGTTCGTGGCTCGGCTGGCTTGAGAATATCCTCAAGTGGCTGATGAACATGTTCTACAACATCATCCCGAACTATGGCGTGTCGATCATTCTTGTCACGATCTTCATTAAGCTTCTGACCTATCCGCTTACCCGCAAGTCTGCTGCCTCATCTGCAAAGATGGCTGCTTTGAGTCCGAAGATGGATGAGCTCAAGATCCGCTATAAGGACAATCCCGAAAAGCTCAATCAGGCTACAATGGCACTTTACAAGGAAGAAGGGATCAATCCGATGGGCGGATGCCTTCCGCTTCTGATTCAGTTCCCGATCCTTATTGCGTTCTATGGCCTGCTCAACAAGCACTTTGAGCTTCGCGGTGCAATGTTCATCCCAGGATGGATTCCTGACTTGAGCATCCCTGACACTGTGCTGACGTTTGGGTTCAACCTTCCACTGCTTGGCAATGAACTGCATCTGCTGCCTATTCTCTATACAGTAAGCATGATTTTCTCTTCCAAGCTTACGTCTGCCGGTCAGGTTCAGCAGAGCTCAATGAAGTTCATGACATATGGAATGCCTATCATATTCTTCTTCGTGCTGTACAATGCACCTTCAGGGCTGATTCTCTATTGGACAGTCCAGAACGGGCTTTCAATGCTTGAACAGCTTTATATGAGAAGCAAGAAGAAGAAGGAGATGGCAAATCCTTCCCTTGTGAAGCCAACAAGAAAGCAGCAGAAGGAAGCAGAGGCCAAGGTCCCTGAAGCCATCCGCAAGTACGAGGAAAAGAAGAAGAGAATGGCGCTGGACAGCTCCAATGACAAGAAAAAAAAGTAACGAGGATACAAAATGATAAAAGAATTTGAAGGCAAGACGGAGCAGGAAGCTGTTGCCAAGGCTGCAGAAGAACTCAATATGGATGAGTCCGGATTCGATGTTGAAGTTGTCGACGAAGGCAGAAGCGGGCTTTTCTTCAAGAAGCCTGTGAAGATCCGTGTGACAGTGAAGGATGAAAGCAGCTCATCATTCGAGCAGGATTTCGAGGATGAGCTTTCGCAGCTCAACGGCACCGAAGAGGAAGAGGATGAAGAGCCTAATGTAGACCAGGAGATTGTCGATAAGGTCTCGGCCTTCATCAAGCAGGTGATAACTCTCATGGGTTATGAAGCCGAGATCTCCACTCAGAGCATCAAGGGAACAAAGCTCACGCTGAGCATTCAGAGCGAATCCGACAGCATCCTGATCGGGCGCAAGGGAAAGAACCTTGATTCACTTCAGGTTGTATGCAACGCCTATGTGAATCAGCTTGATGCTGACTGCAAGGTGATTCTTGACAGTGAGAACTACAGGATCCGCCATGAGAAGCAGATAGTGAGAATGGCATTCAGGACTGCATCCCAAGTCAAGAAGACCGGAAGGTCGCAGCTAATGGAACCGATGAATCCGTATGAACGTCGTCTGGTTCACACTGCTCTCAACGATGTGACAGGAATCGAGACAAAGAGCGAAGGCGAAGGCCTTTACAAGCAGGTCAGAGTCCTCTGCTCACGCAGCAAGCACTGAACATCAGCTCCTCGGAAGAGGAGCTTTTTTCATGTCGTAAACAACGAATTCCTCCCAAATTTTACAGGTCAGGCAGGAACGGTTTGGACGGTTTG
>JAQUYU010000041.1:13192-14932 GCA_028691695.1 Sphaerochaetaceae bacterium
TCAGAGTCCTCTGCTCACGCAGCAAGCACTGAACATCAGCTCCTCGGAAGAGGAGCTTTTTTCATGTCGTAAACAACGAATTCCTCCCAAATTTTACAGGTCAGGCAGGAACGGTTTGGACGGTTTGGACGGTTTGAACGGTTTGCCCCTAGACGACCTAAGCCTTGAATATACTTTCACTTAGCCTTTTATTCTACAAGAACAAGATTCGCATTCTCCACGCCATGGATTTCGGAAAGCTGAGTTATTGCTTCCTCTACGGTGCAGCTCATGCTTCCGATATCCACTGTGATCATTATGCTTGCAACACCATGGATTGGAAGGCTCTGCGAGATCGAAAGCACGCTTGCTCCCAGTTCTGAAAGCCTGCGGAGCACAGCAGAAAGCATTCCGATTTCATGAGAAAGAAGCATTGAAAGAACCGCCTTGCGCTCGTTCCCACCGAAATCAGGCGAGAATATGCTGTCTTTGTACTTGTAGTATGTGCTTCTTGAAATTCCTGTCTTCCTTACAGCAGCACTAACCTCGTGCTCTGCGCCGCTTTCAACAAGGCGACGTGTTTCCATGACTTTTTCGAAGAAATCTGGAAGAGCTTTCTTTTTCACAATCAGGTATTCGTCTTTCATCTATTCCTCCAGCACGGTTGCACCATGCATGTCTGGCTTCAGGGCAATCGCTTTCCATCTGTCATGCATTGCCGAAAGCTCGCTTTCCATTGTACAGGGGAAACTGTCATTTTCATAGAGGCACATCACGGTCGGGCCTGACCCGCTTATGAAAACTGCCGCCGCTCCTGATGCGAGGCAGGCTGACCTGACCTGTTCGAACTGATGGATAAGAGGGGCACGGTACTTCTGATGAAGCGTATCCTTCATTGCAAGTGCAATGAGCTTGAGGTCTCCTGAAGCCATTGCCGGAACCATCATTGCAGCCCGGGATAGGTTGAATACCGCATTAGAAAACGGAACAGCAGACGGCAGCGCTTCTCTGGCCTTTCTTGTCGAAACCTCGAAATCCGGAACAAGTGCACAGAATTTCAGCTTCTCATGGATAAGACAGCGCCTTGCAAAGAACCTTCCTTCATCTTTCAAGGCAACAGTGAAACCGCCCAGCAAAGCGGGGGCAACATTGTCTGGATGCCCCTCTATGCCCGCCGCAATATCCAGAAGTTCTTCTGGACTCAGAGCATTGCCGCAGGATACGTTCGCTGCAACTGCACCTGCTGCGATGAGGCTGCCGCTGCTTCCAAGCCCACGTGAAATCGGGATATCGGATTTGATTGAAAGCTTCAGCCCATATTTCCTGCCAAACCCTGCTTCTTCTTTCACCTTTCGGTACGAAACAATGGCAAGGTTGTCCTCATTCTGGTACTGAGGATCGACTCCAGTAAAAGAAAGGCCTGATTCTGTCTCCTCGAATCCGAATTCTCCGTAGATTGTAAGGGCAAGCCCTAGGCAGTCGAACCCTGACCCAAGATTTGATGTAGTGCCTGGAACACGGACTTTGATCATATTTTCATCTCCTTATCGATGACATAGGCCATCATTTGGCTTGGATCTATCACATCTGTGAACCTTGGCTTCTTGCCAAGCACCGAGAGGATTGATTGAGGTGCTTTCTTGAGCGTGACATTCTGGAGCATATCGATCTGAGCAGAAGCATCCTCAGGCAGGATGGCCGAGCTGTCGAAAGCTTTCAATACGCTTGAAGGGAACTTGAACGGCGATGCAGTGGATAGCA
>JAQUYU010000153.1 GCA_028691695.1 Sphaerochaetaceae bacterium
CTAATTCGCCTTCATCATCGATGCCCGGGGTATCGATGATCACGACAGGTCCGATCGGCAGCAGCTCCATGGTTTTGCGCACAGGGTCTGTTGTAGTTCCCTTTACATCCGAGACCAGAGACAGATCCTGAGACGTGACCGCATTCACCACGCTGGATTTTCCAGCATTTCTCATTCCGAAGAATGCAATATGAACTCTCTCCGCTGAGATTTTATCATTGATTTCCATAGAAAGCCTCCATGGCTGTCTATGTTATATCCTACACAAGGGATGCCCTTCAACAAAGCATCAGAGAAAATGTGATTCTGTCACTTTCGCGGCCTGAATTCTATGATGTGACGTACCGACCTGAGAAAGGTAATTTAATCTCCTTGCTTGCGATTTTCACTTCTATTTCATTCCTCCCGTTCTCAAAAGCAAAGCCATTTGGAAGCCTTGCTGTCACGGTCCTTCCTTCTTGATTGAAACCTCCCTGTGCCAATCTGAATGAAACACTTGAGGAATCCAGCTTTACATCAATCAAAGTGTATCCGAGGGTTGATAGAACAGAAGAACCATCATCCTCGAAATAGCGATAGCAGCAAGATTCTTGTCCTGGATTAAGAATGAAACTCAGTGATTTGAAATGTCCTGTTTTCAGGCTTATGCAGTCATTGCTTACTGGAATCACAGAAGGTACTTTGAATAAATACCGTGATTGACCAAGTGGTGTATCAATTATTCTACTGCATCCTCCAGAAATCAGTGAATTCTTTTTCGGGTCGAACCATGTGGTTCCTGATGGAAGATATACTGCTTGCTCCGCTTTTCCACTTTCAACTGGGAAAACACTTATTATAGAAGACCCGCACTGGAAAGCAGTGCTGTCTGTCGGAATGTTCTTGTCAGCAGGATACTCAAGAGCCAGGATCCTGTTTATAGGCTTGCCTGTTGATGTTGCTTCATAGGCTGCAGTGTAGATGTAAGGCATGAAACGGTAATGCTCGGCTATCAGGCTTCTGATAGATTCAAGATACTCAGGATAAGTCCATGGTTCAGTAGGCTTGTCATCCTCTCTCCATGAATGAATTACGAAACGTGGCTGGAATACGGCGCTTTCGCAGCTTCGCACCAAGAGTTCGGCTGATGGACGCTCTCCGAAGAATCCGCCTAGGTCATTGCCCACGAAAGGCAATCCAGACAGGCCAAGAGACAGGTCCTGATACTGGTTGTACTTGAGAGTTCTCCAGGTCGAAGTATTGTCCCCAGTCCATGTGCGGGCATATTTCTGAGTTCCTGCACAAGCGCTTCTGGTATAGATCCAGTATCGCTTGCCAGGGTCGTATTCGCTGCAGGCTTCAAATGCCGCCTGGCACATAAGAAGCGGATAGAGCATCTTCGTGCGGCTGCTGTCATTGTCAGAATCTTCCAGCTCGCATTCGTTGTTGTCATTCCAGATTCCGGTGCAGCCGTGTGAAAGGTATTTGTCCTTGAGCTGGCTTTTCCACCATTCTTTTGCATCCGGATTGGAGAAATCAAGGAAAGAGGCTTTGCCTCCCCAATAGAATTCCACAATAGGTTTTCCATCTGAATCCTTTAGGAAGTATTCTTTGCTCTTCAGTTCTTCATACCATGGGTGAGTTGTCAGAAAGCCTGGCTTGATATTCATTGCAAGGTTGTAGCCGCGGTCATGGAGCTTGGAAAGGAATGCACCATAGTCAGGGAACTTGCGTTTGTTCCAGAAGAATGCGTATCGTTTCCCATCATCCGCTTTTAGATACCCCGAAGAAACATACATTCCTTCGCAAGGGATATTGTTCTCTTCGGTTTGGTCGAAGTAGTGGGTTATTCTGTTCATTGCATCATCGCTTTCAACATAGTTCATGCTGGAGCCGAAGAATCCGAACGAGAAAAGCGGAGGCAGTGCAGGAAAGCCGGTGATGGTGCAGTATGACTGCATGATCCACCCGTAATCATCGCCGGGGATGATGTAGAATCCTATCGGGCCGTTCTCGATTTCCACGAATGAATAGAATGGGCTTTCTTCTCCAAGGTCGATGGCATTGATCTGGGCTTCTGGGTAGAAGAAGCCGCATATGACTCCGGAAACAGGGTTCTGCTTTATGAAGAATGGAATTGATTTATACAGGGGATCGCTGGTCTTTGCATCATATCCAAGAGAGTCCCGACTGAACATCCGAACTCTCTTTCCTCTTCGGTCGGGCACTCCTGACTTGTCTCCGAGCCCGAAAAACCTGTCGTCTTCGTTCAGCGGTTCATTGATTCTGGCAAACCAGCTCTGATCTGTGCTGTTTCTGAAAGCCCTGACCTGAGTGTGTGGAATAACAGTGTCCTTGTTCCCGAGATTGCCGCCGAATACTGTAATGCCATTTCTCCTGACCTCAATGTTTCCGTTTGTCCTCGAGATTGTTACTTGAATATTTCCAAGGACGGCAGTGATTGCACTTTCATCTGATGATGCCTTCGGTTCACCATTAGAAGATTGAGGATTGCCTTTGAGAATCGAGCTGGCTTTCTTCAATGATTCTGGTATCTGAAGTCCATGAAATTCAAATTCAACGAATAGCATTTCACTTTCAAGAAAAGAGACCGTCATGCTTCCATTGCTTGAACTGCAGATCAGCTTTTTCGAATCCGTGATACGGAAATCTTCAATATAGCTTAATTCATATTTCATTGACTGTTATTCCTTTCTTCCACAAGAAGCTCTGCTATTGTAATCCTTGCAAAATGATTTGACCAGTTTCCATTACCCTAGGAATTAGAAATACGGCCTTCACATGTCATTCATTGAGAGGCACTGAAGCTTTATTGAATAGTCTTCCAGCATTGGCTTGACCAATTCGGATTTGGACTGAAGCATCTTCCTGCTGAACTTTTCTTCGTTTCGCTTCACTTCAATAATTGAAGCAGCCTTCTCGAATCGATTGATAGCAATGATGTCGATTTCATTTTCTCCTTTTCGATCCCACCATGCACCAATTGATGTCACATCCTCTTCTTCTGATATCTTCAGCTTGAAATAACGTTCAAGAATCTTGCCGCTGTAAGTGTCATAGGCTATTGAAATGGCTTTCCGAAGCATATCAAGCTTTCCTATTTCCACGAGATCCTGATTAGGGTAGATGAATCGGAAATAGAA
>JAQUYU010000154.1 GCA_028691695.1 Sphaerochaetaceae bacterium
CTCTGAAACCATATCGATTTCAGAGATGACAGCTTCTGAAACTGGAATGCCCCAGCCAGCATTGCTGCAGCCATCGCAGCCAAAGCCCAGACTCCCGACTTTTCGAATACGAAGAGTCCTGTATATGCCATCTGACAAGCAACTAAAGCCTGCGCAAGTCCTAGAACAAGCGCATTGCATTTTCTTTTTTCCATAAACCGCACCTTTGAAGATAATACCACAGCAACGGTCAAAGTTGAACAAAGAATTTCAGAAATGGTTGCTTTTGTTCCGAGTTCGGAATACAATTATCCCATGGACTACATCAGTGTGAAAGAAGCGGCCAAAGCCTGGGGAATCAGCGAGAGACGAGTTCGTTCTCTCTGTGCAGACGGAAGAATCGAAGGCGCAGCGCGTCATGGAGACTGGGCATGGAGCATTCCAGTGACTACTGCCCGCCCCATCGACGGCAGAGCGCTTCGCTTCATAAAGAACGAAAGCTTCCGCACAGGAGCACAGAACTATACCGATGCTGACCAGATGAAAGGGATGCCCTCAACTGCTGCATCGATCAACGATTCGATTCTTCTGGGGCTGGACATCGATGGCATCTCGGCTTCGATCCAGCAGGTCTGCAGCATAGCATCCGGCAGCCTTGTCCCATCACTCGCTCTTCCGGTCCACATTATGATCTGCAATGCTTCTACAGTCCTTTCAGACCCTCCCGAGGCCATAACAGAATACAGCATAAGGCAGTGCAACTGCTCGATTCTCCGTTCGGCTGACAACTCCAGCCGCGGCGAATACTCGTCGAAGGAGGCTCAGCACGAATTCGCCACACTGATGCTTCAGTACAGCAAGGACTGGTCTGCTCTGCACCCTCTTGCCAGAGCTTCGTTCCTCTTCGGGGAACTTCTGAGGATCAAGCCTTTTTCCAAGGCAAACGGTCTGACTTCCGTGTGCATGATGCAATCCTCCCTGCGCGAAGCAGGCTATCCGATGGCGGACTTTCCTCCGATCTGCATACAGGAGCTCATGGCAGCTCTTGCGGCAACAGGGAAACGTGGCAACTACCAGGCTTTCGTTAGCCTTCTATGCAATGCAGTAGCACGCAAGCAGAAATGATCATTATCAAGAATGGAACTGTAATAGATGGAAGCGGCGCAGCAGCCAGCAAGCTGGACATCCTGATATCTGGCGGCTTGATTGTACGCATCGGAAAGATCGACCCTCCGTCCGGATGCAAGGTCATTGATGCCTCCGAACAGATTGTATGTCCTGGTTTCATCGACATGCACGGGCACAGCGATCTCGAAATCCTCCGAGATCCCCTGATGAAGGCAAAGGTCCAGCAGGGCATCACGACCGAAGTCGGGGGCAACTGTGGAATCGGAGTGTTCCCGATTCTTCGTCCGACACGCATCCCTAAGGGGCTTCTAACCGACATCCTTGGCTACTGGCCGGACTTCAACTGGAACAATTATGATTCATACCGAGCATCAATCAATAGTCCATATTCTCTTATGATGCTTCAAAGTCATAGCATGCTTCGTTTCAATGCCATCGAAGGCAATCCGAACAGGCAGGCTTCCCAGTCAGAGATAGCAAGAATGGAATCAATGCTTGACGAGTCTCTTCAGATGGGCTGCATAGGTCTTTCAATGGGTCTTTATTATGCTCCATGCATGTATGCCTCACGAGACGAGCTGGTCCGCCTTGCACGTGTCGTCGCCCGCCATGATGGCATTCTTGCTGTTCACCATCGCTGCGAAGGCAGTGACATCATATCTTCTCTCAAGGAGATAATCTCAGTTGCAGAAGAGGCAAAGGTCCGTCTTGAAGTTTCACATCTAAAGGTCATAGGAATGAAGAACCAGCACCTGCTGCCCGAAGTATTCTCCTTGCTGGAAAAATCCAGCCAGGTAATAGGGTTTGACCAGTATCCATATGATTACGGATGCACCAGCCTCAGTTCCCTTCTGCCACCGGATCTGCTGGCACTTTCAGAGAAAGAGCGCCGGTCAAGCCTCAAGCTTCCCGAGGTCCGCACATTCGCACGGCAGCAGATGCAGAACCCTGATGGCTGGGACAGCATTGTCTCTCTTGCAGGATTTGACAACATCTTCATAACAGAGCTTGAGCACTTTCCTGAGTACTCATCCCTCAGCCTTTCAACTATTGCCAATCTCCGGGGCCAGGATCCTTTCGACAGCCTGTTCGATCTTCTTTCCGCGGAAACAGGAATAGCCATGATGACAGACATCACAGAAACCCCGGATACCCTCCGGCAGATCTTCCGCCACCCTCTCGGCTGCTTCGGCACAGATGCAATCTACACCGGCACTTCAGGCCATCCGCGTTCATGGAATGCCGCCCCGCACATCCTTCAGAAATCATTTCTCAATCAGATGGATACAACCGCAGAGTCTGCGATCTTCCGCATGACAGGAAAGACTGCAAAGCGTCTTGGCCTTTCTGACAGAGGCTTCATCCGAGAAGGGCTCAGGGCTGACATAGTAATCTTCAATCCTGAAACTGTGGCTGACCTTGCTACCTCCCAGGATCCAATGCATCGGCCGCAGGGCATTCAATCAGTCATGATTTCCGGCGAACCTCAATTCTTTTGACGGCCTTACGACCTAGACGGCCTAGACGGCCTTGACGGCCTAGAAACGACCTAGAAATCAGTATTAATGTTTGATTTTGTATAAAACTCCCGAAATACAATCATTTTGTATAAAAGTTTTTTCACAAAACAGGGGTTTTTGCTCAGCAGAAACACGATTCCTCCTGTTAATAAGGGTAGGGAGGACGAAAATGTCACAGAAAAAGCTAATTAGAGGATTGATTGAAACACTTGGAGAAGAACCGGAAGGAAAAGTCACAGTGAAGGAACTTCAGGAAAAGATCATGATCAAGTACACTCCGAAAGGAATGGAACGGAATGCTCGGTTCTGGCATGTGGTGCAGCACCTGTTCGGAAATCTGAAGATTTTCATGTTCAGCAATTATTACAAGATGTACAGGGACTCGATGGCCAAGGCAGCTTCCGAGACGGGAGTGGTAATCATCGATTTTGCAATAATGCCAACACATTCTCATCTTTTGCTGATGCCGCCGAGTACTGAAGCATTGGTTAGATTCATGCATTTTCTGAATCAA
>JAQUYU010000155.1 GCA_028691695.1 Sphaerochaetaceae bacterium
CACTCGTCTGAGGTCAGTGATAGAATACCTTGATCAGCTTTACCAGTATGGCACCATTGGCGAGAATACTGTTGCCGAGATTCATGATCAGAGCATCAAGGAAGAGCAGGATGCTGAGGTTCTTGACGGCCTGATGCCTTGAGATTTCAGATAATCGCATCATTTTTGATGTGATTGCTCTTTACTCCTCCATTTCTGACTGTTATCATCAGTGTGGAGGGTTCTATGTCTTATGTTTGGCAAAGCTCCGATTGGCCTTGCTTCTTCAGTGACCCTGATGCTGTTAGAAAGGCTTATGAGGGTTTCCTTGATGCAAAGCAGGCTGCTGATGCGGCATTTTCGCTTGCAGGAAGGGATTCTGACAAAATGCTTCATTCACAAGCGCTTGCGGATGAAATAGTATCAAGCCTGGCTATTGAAGGCGAGCATATTTGTTTTGATTCAGTCTATTCTTCTGTTTCAAGACGGCTTGGTTTGAATCTGGACGTCAAAGGAAAGACCGATGCCTATGCAGATGGCATATCCGAGCTGGAGCTGGATGCTGTTTTGAATCACGGGATCATGAGCATCGAGAGGCTTGACTGGTGGCATGAGCTTCTTTTCAAGAATGCAGCAGGGATTCGTCCGAAGCGGATCGGAGAATTCAGGAATGGACCGGAGTATA
The DNA here is from genome assembly GCA_028691695.1 of Sphaerochaetaceae bacterium. Taxonomy (GTDB): domain Bacteria; phylum Spirochaetota; class Spirochaetia; order Sphaerochaetales; family Sphaerochaetaceae; genus JAAYFO01. Next base: position 665 of record JAQUYU010000155.1, read on the forward strand.
TTCTCAGGACAAGTGGCAAGAATTCCGATCTGATCTATGAAGCAGTTCCTGCAGATTGCGTACGAGCAGAGATGGACAGGCTTATTGTTTTCATCAACTCGGATAATGACATGAATCCTCTTGAAAAAAGCGCAACTGCAGCTTTGCGGTTTGTGGCGATTCATCCATATGGCGATGGAAATGGAAGGATTTCCAGGGCGATTTCAGATTATGTTCTTGCTTCAGTCTGGAATGATGATGCAAGGGTGCTGAGCATGTCATCGCTGATACTGAAGCATAGGAACGACTATTATTCAGAGCTGAATGCAGTAACCGCCCAATCGGACAGCCTTGATCTGACCAGATGGATAATCTGGAACATTGATCTGGCTGTCATGGCTGAAAATGATGCTGTAAAAAGCCTTAAGAAATCTTTGAGGCTTTCTGCCTTGATGAGGACTTTGGACCCGAGCCTTTTCAATTCAAGGGAAATCACGATGATGTACAAGCTTGCCGACGGATCATTCTTCGGCAAGCTTACCAATGAAAAATGGGTCAAGATGAACAAATGCTCTCCTGCGGCGGCACTCAGGGATCTGAAGCATCTTGTAAGCTGCGGTTTGCTGATTGAAAGCGGTGATTCGGGGCCGAAGTCAGGGTATTATCTTAATCCAGAGCTTTGCATCTGATCATCTGGCCAAGGATTTGTCGATTCATGTTTATTTGTGTAGATTTGAATTGATGCATCGGAGGGCTTGTGGATTTTCTTTGGAGCGTTGTTTATCTGATTCTGGTTGCGCTTGCGGCTCATCCGCTGGGGCAGGCTCTTCCTGACTCCTGGCTCAGAGCCGACAGGTTCCCGTTCCGGACATTCGCATGGGAGAAGAGGCTTTACAGATTCTTGCGAGTTGCCAGGTGGAAGAATCTGGTCACCGACATGAGCCGCATCAGAACCGACATGGTTCCAAAGACGATTCAAAGCAACAGCAGAAGTCAGTTTGAACTGCTATTGACCGAGACGTGCAGGGCAGAGCTGGTCCATGGCACTGAGATATTGCTCGGTCTTGTGGCAATTGCCATCTGCCCAGGCTGGAGAGGCATTCTAGTCTGGTCTGTCTGGACTCTCGGGGCGAATCTTCCGTTTCTGATGATCCAGAGGTACAACAGGCCGCGGATCATGCGTCATCTTGAGCGCATTGTGCAGGTGGTAGAAGCGGGAGCTGCCGAAGTGGAAGCCGAGGCCGAAAGAGTATGAAGGTCCTGATTCTGAGCTGCAACACCGGCGGCGGGCATAATTCTGTTGCAAGGGCAATATCCGAAGAGCTAGAGGCTCGCGGCGACCAGGCGCAGAAGATCGATGTGCTGTCTTTGGAGTCTGAGATGACTTCAAAGGCTGTGTGCGGCATCCATACTGCGGCTTACCGGCATTTCCCGAGGATCTATGGGCTTGGGTATCTGACTGCCGAGAAGCACAGGCCAAAGCAGAAGAAGCTCAGATTGAAGGCCGTCCGGAGGCTGTACAGGATCCTGATGGACGAGCATTTCGATGCTGTGGTGTCTGTTCATGTATTCGGTGCTCTGCTGATGAGCCGGGTGCGCGAGCAGTATCCTTGCCTCGTTCCTTCGTTCTTCGTTGCCACTGACTACACATGCAGTCCTTTCGTCGACCAGTGCAAGGTGGACGGCTTCTTCATTCCTCATCCGCTTCTTCTGGGCGAGTTCGAGCAATGGGGCATCGATGCTGAGCTTCTGATTCCGACTGGCATTCCTGTGAGAAAGGAGTTCTTCCAGCGCATGGACAAGTCCGATGCCAGAGCAGTTCTCGGCTTGCCTGATTCAGAGCGCATCGGAGTGATCGCCGGCGGCAGCATGGGCGGCGGCAAGATGGCTGAGCTATGTCAGAGCATCGTTGGCTTGCTGCAGCCTGGCGAATTGCTGGTAGTAATCTGCGGAAGCAATGAGAAGCTTCGAAGGCGATTGATGGCTTCTGAGATGAGTCCGAGGGTGAAAGTGATCGGTTTCACTAATGAGATGCCATTGTACATGGCTTCTTGCGATGTGTTCATCACAAAAGCCGGAGGGATAAGCACGACTGAAGCAATGGCTTCCGGGGTGAACATGGTGTGCCTGAATTCGGTTCCCGGGTGCGAGACACGGAACTTCGAGTTCATGACGGAGCATCATCTTGCCGCAGGTGCTTCTTCTGCTGAAGAAGCAGCGATGCTGCTTCATGATCCGAGCTGGGCGGCTTCTCTGAGTCATGATGATTTCTTCTCTCATGATGCTTCTAAGGCTCTTTGCGATGAAGTTTATAGGCGAATCCCTGATGCTCCGCCAGAATCCCAGCATTAAAATGTTTTAATCCTTTGATTTATCCGCATTCCATGTTAATATTGTATATGCAGATGGCGCTTGCGCCGCTGCTTGGTGATTAAAGAGAACTGATCATCAACGGCCGGAATGATTGTTGTGGTAGTAGCATTCCGGCTTT
>JAQUYU010000156.1 GCA_028691695.1 Sphaerochaetaceae bacterium
TCTACTTGAAGTACCAGACTTCCTTCAGAAGAGGCTGTGCACCTGTAATGGGATCACGCTCCATGATCATGACATCCTTCATGTGAACATCCCACTTTGCATTGATCTCACTGCGTGCCTGGACCTCAGAGGCCTTGGACACGCTTTCGCACTCATAGTACCCAAAGAGCTCATCGCCGGTGTTCCAGATTGAATAGTTAGTAATTCCAGCCTCTTTGAGCATGGCCTTCATCTCAGGCCATATTGCCTTGTGGCGCCTCTGGTATTCATCGATCATCCCCGGCTTCACTTTCGCTTTCCATGCATAACGTTCCATAGAAACTCTCCTTGCTTCGCAAGCATTTTACACCAAGCTCCGGCGAAGATGAAGGGTTTGGCCAATCAGAAGGAAAGAATGCCAAGACCTTCAAGAATCGAAGTCACCATCACAGCAATGATAATCAGAGGAGCAACGTACTGGATGATCACAGCATAGACCTTACGGCTGCGGAATTTGGAGGAGAGCATCACCTCGTCAATCACCATGCCCGGGCCGGAAACCCAGGCAGTGAAGATGCAGATAAGAAGCGCACCGACCGGCATCAGAAGATTGTTAGACAGAAAATCGCAGAAATCGAAGATCGAGAAGCCCAAGATCCGGATCATCTTCAGCGGGCCGAACCCCAGGGACGCAAGCGAGCCCAAGACGAGAGAACCGAGGAAAACCCACAGGCAGGCCTTTGCACGGCTCAGCTTCGTAATTTCCATAAGCTCGCTTATGATCGCCTCGAACAGCGAGATCGAGCTGGTAAGAGCTGCGAAGAACACTAGGATGAAGAACAGAAGTCCGATCACCGAGCCGCCAGGAATCGAGGCGAATACTTTCGGAAGAGTCACGAACATCAATCCAGCACCCTTGCTGAGGGCTTCAGGGTCGCCGCCGGAGAATGCGAACACAGCAGGGACGACCATGACCGATGCGATTATTGCAATCACAGAACCGAGAATGCAGACCTGCTTCATGGCACTGTCCATCGGGATATCCTTCTTCATGTATGCACCATAGGTGATCATGACACCCATTGATAGCGAAAGGCTGTAGAACATCTGGCTCATCGCCGAAAGCACCGTCTCGAAGCTGAACTGCGAAAAGTCAGGAACGAAGAGGTAACGCATCCCTTCCATAGCTCCCGGAAGAGTAAGCGTATAGATTGCAATCCCTGTGCATAGAACGAAAAGAGTGGGCATCATTATGCAGCTTGCCTTCTCTATCCCCTTCTGGACGCCAAGCAACACGATTGCAGCATTGCAGGCAAGATAGATCAGAAAGCACACTATAGGCTCAATCGGGCGTGAAATGAACGCTGCGTAGCTGGAATCAAGAACAAGGCTTGAACTGTTTCCAGCAATGTAGGCTCCCAGGTACTTGACCACCCAGCCGCCGACAACGGAGTAATATGGAAGGATTATCACCGGAACAATTGCAGGAATCAGCCCGAACCAGTTCTTTCCGGGCTTGATCGTCCCAAAAGCCGTCAGTGCGCTGCGGCCGGTCTTCCTGCCGATTGCGGTCTCCGTAATTGATAGAAAGAATCCAACGAAGATCACCAGGATTATATAAGTCGGAATGAAAAGACCGCCGCTCTGGTGAGCAGCAAGATATGGAAATCTCCATATGTTTCCAAGACCTACAGCAGAGCCTGTAGCTGCAAGAACAAAGCCAAGCTTCCCCGAGAACTTGCTTCCACTTTCCATCAGATGCCTCCATCAAGACTTGATTCTAACAGCTGCCGGAAGTTTGGCAACACAAATCCGATGGAAGGTTTTTGAAATGAATAATTATGCTTTTCAAAGTGACAAACCTGAATAATTGCCTATCAGATGTTGCGCCCGCAGCAGTTCTTGTACTTCTTCCCCGAACCGCAAGGACAAGGATCATTGCGCCCGATCTTGGGCTTGGTCCTCACCACTGTCTGAGCCTGCCTGCTTTCAATGGCCGGAACCCTGTCACGCCCCTCAAGCTGGTTCATGCCGCCATGGTTTGCAACAAGATTCTCCTGCTTGGGCTGCTCGGCAGTCTCTCTGGCCTTGATCCGGACGATCAGCATCCTAGTCAGAACGCTCTTCCGTATATTCTCAAGCATCTCGTCGAAGATGTCGAAGCCCTCGAGCTTGTACTCTACAAGAGGATTCTTCTGGGCATAGGAACGAAGCCTCACTGAATCCATCAGCTCTGTAAGCTGATCCAGATGATCCTGCCACCTCTTGTCGATCTCGAACAGGTATATCTGCCTTGAAAGACCATTGAAAACCTCTTCCCCGAGCATCGTCTGCTTTGATTTCAGATTATCCTCAAAGCTTGAGGATATCTTCTTCTCAAGATCCATCGGAGTTAGCTTCTCGTCCTCTGCAGTGAAAGGATACAGCAGCCTGAGCTCGTTCTTAAGCTTCTCATAGACATCGTTGACAAGAGCCTTGCCAGAAAGCTTCTCATCATCGGCAAGCAGATCGTCAAGAATGTCGTTCTTTGCCTGGATCAGACGTGAAAGCATCTGCTTCTCCGAAAGGATAGCATCACGCTGGCTGTAGATGTATTCACGCTGCTCATTGAGCACGTTGTCGTATTCAAGAAGGTGCTTTCTTATATCGAAGTTGCGCTCCTCGACCTTCTTCTGGGCATTCTCGATCACCCTTGAGACAAGCGAATGCTCTATGGGCTCGCCGTCGTTCATTCCCAGCCGCCCAAGCATCCCCTGGATGTTCTCCTTTGCGAAGAGCCTCATGAGGTTGTCCTCGAAGCTCACGTAGAATCTGGACTTTCCAGGATCCCCCTGACGTCCGCTTCGACCGCGCAGCTGGTTGTCGATTCGCCTTGATTCATGCCTTTCGGTGCCTAGAACATAGAGCCCTCCGAGGGATTTCACCTCTTCATAGTTCTTCTTCCACTGCGGTCTCAGACGCTCCATTGCATCCTGCAGGGTCTTCTCATCTGCTTCAGAGCCCACCTCTTTCCTGGCCAATCCCTCGAGCGAGCCCCCAAGCTTGATATCGGTTCCGCGCCCTGCCATGTTGGTCGCTATAGTAACTGCGCCTTTGGATCCGGCCTCTTCGATGATCAGAGCCTCACGTGCAT
>JAQUYU010000157.1 GCA_028691695.1 Sphaerochaetaceae bacterium
TTGACAGGCATTCTCCGGAGCATATCATCTCAGCATTTCTGGCTGTCCTTGAAAGCGTCAAGGATGAAATGATTCTTATAAGGCAGGACGAGGAATACGGGGATATCCTGATTACCAGAAGGCCTGAGAACTATGAATTCCCTTCAGAACAGGAGGAAGGTGATACTGATGGAAAATGAAAGAATCCTTTCAAAGAATGCAAGGCTTGTGGAAGTGCTTCTCTTCTTGGAGAATGAGCCTCTGGACATCGAGCGAATATGCAAGATGACTTCGCTCAAGGTTGATGAAGCCCTTGCTGCTCTTAAAGAGCTTTCAGAGCATTATTTCAATTCTTTCCATGGGCTTGAATTAATCAGTTCTGATGATGAATGGCAGTTTTCTCCTTGCAAGGATCTGAATGAAGACCTTCGGAAGGCCTATGGCAAGAAAGTCGATAAGAGGCTTTCAAAGGCTGCCATGGAGACGCTTTCGATCGTTGCATACAGCCAGCCGATAACGAGACGGGAAATCGATAATATACGAGGAGTTGTTTCAGACACTATTGTTAGGCTGCTCCGCGAAAGAGATTACATAAAGGTCATCGGACGCAAGGATGTTCCAGGACATCCCTGTCTTTATGGAACGACTAGGAAATTCCTTTTCGAGTTTGGGCTTGAAAGCATAAGCGACCTTCCGAAGATGACTGAAATTGATAGAGAGAGGTTTGAAAACAATGAAACTTGATTATCCGGTAAGACTTCAGGTTTACCTAGCGAAAAGTGGATTCGGGTCCAGAAGGACTTGCGAGAATCTGATGACGGATGGCCGTGTTACGGTCAATGGAAAAGTCTGCATGGTGCTTGGCACCAAGGTCAACGAAGACGATGCTGTTTATGTCGATGATGTATTGGCAGAGCCTTCGGACAAGCTATATTACTATGCCCTCAACAAGCCAGTCGGTTATGTATGTTCGAACTATGATCCCAACGAAGAGCGTTTTGCCGTCGATCTTATTGACGTTCCATGGAACAATCTTCTGTTTCATATCGGCCGTCTCGACAAGGATTCCAGCGGGCTTATTCTTTACACAAACGATGGCGACCTCGCCAATAGAGTCATGCATCCATCCCATGAAGTTGAGAAGGAGTACATGGTAGAAACAGACACTGACATAAACAGGAAGGATCTTGACCAGGCAGCAAAGGGCAATGTTCCTCCATACTCAATCAAGAGCTATGAACTGCTTTCAAAGCGCTGGGTGAAGATTATCCTTACCGAAGGCAAGAACCGTGAAATCAGGAACATGCTTGGGCTTCTTGGATACAATGTCAGCCATCTTGTAAGGACAAGGATCGGCGGCGTGGAACTTGGCAAGATGCCTGTAGGACGGTTCCGCACCTTGAGCAAGGCTGAAATCGAATCACTTTCCGGAGAAGAAGGCAATGATAGTAGCAATTGACGGTCCGGTCGGGGTTGGAAAGAGCACAATTGCAAGGATGATTGCAAAGGAAGCTCATCTTTACTACCTGAATTCAGGCAATTTCTACAGGGCCATAACATTGAAGCACTTGGAAAGGAAAGGTGATTTCTCGGACAGGGCTTCATGCATAAAGACTGCGCAAGAGACGCATATCGATATCAAGGACGGTGTTTTCTATGTTGACTCCATTCCGGTTACAGAAGGGGAGCTTCACAATGCCAGGATCGATATGAATTCTTCCAGGATTTCTGCGATTCCAGAGGTGCGTTCCATTGTGGACAAGCGGATTGTTGAGATAGCTTCAGGGATGGATATCATTGCTGAAGGAAGGGACATGACTACAGTCGTTTTTCCTGATGCTGACTTCAAGTTCTATCTGGATGCTTCCCCGGAGATAAGGGCAAAGCGGCGCTTCGATCAGAAGCTCGATGGACTTAGCTACGAGGAAGTTCTTGAATCCCTGAGAAAGAGAGATGAAAATGATAGAAACAAGGCTGTCGGAGCGCTCAAGATTGCCCCAAATGCTACCATAATTGATACTTCATACTTGACCATAAAAGAAGTTTGTGAGAAAGTGTTAAGAGCCGTAAAACGGCAAGAAAAATTGTAATAGGATCAGGAGAAAGAAAGTGGCTGAAGAGAAAACAAACGATCAGAAAGATCAAATGGCAAGCGAGATGCAGACCTTGCTGCAGGAGGAGTATCTAAAGTCTCTTGATGGAATCGAAGACGGTCAGCTCATTACCGGTACTGTTGTTCAGGTCAATAATGAGTACGTGTTTGTGGATGTCGGGTACAAATCAGAAGGGAAAATTTCCACTGAGGAATTTTCAACTTTGCCTCAGCTTGGCGACAAGGTGGAAGTCCTTATCGTTAGCAAGGAAGGCAAGGGCGGTCAGCTCATCATTTCCAAGAAATTGGCAGATGCAAAGCAGAAGACAGATGAACTTAAGGTATCAGCGGATAACAGAACTCCGGTTGATGGCAAGTTCGTCAAAGTGATCAAAGGCGGATATGAAGTAGACCTTGGCCATGATTACTTTGGATTCTGCCCGCTTTCAAAAGCAGACGTGAACAGAGTAGAAGATCCCGAAACGCTGATCGGCGTTCAGGACAAGTTCATAATCGAGAAGTTCCATACGAACAACAAGCTCAAGAGCGTTGTTTCCAGAAGGGAATACCTTGAAGAGCAGATCAAGAAGAACAAAGAAGAGTTCTTCTCAAAGGTTCAGATCGGCGACATCGTTGAAGGAACAGTGAAGTCATTCACAAGCTTCGGCGCTTTCATTGATCTTGGCGGCTTTGATGGTCTGCTTCATCTCAATGACATGAGCTGGGGACATGTGACCAAGCCTAAGGATTTCGTGAAGAGAGGACAGGTCGTCAGACTCAGACTCATCAACATCGATCCTGAGACAAAGAAGATCAATCTTTCACTCAAGCACATGACTGAGGATCCATGGTCAACATTCGCTGGCAAATTCCATGTGGGTGATGTGGTCACAGCTCCAATCACAAAGATTACCAATTTCGGTGTCTTCATTGAACTGGAACCTGGCATTGAAGGTCTTGCTCATATTTCAGAGCTTTCATGGACCAAGAGGATCAACAATCCGAAAGAGCTTTTCAACATCGGTGATGTTGT
>JAQUYU010000158.1 GCA_028691695.1 Sphaerochaetaceae bacterium
TTTTAGGTGTGCTTTTCTTTGGATGGGCTATTGGAAGGATTCCAAATATTCCAAAAGAGTTCTCACGGAAGTTCGTCCACATAGGAGTGTCATGCTTCTATTTCATCTATGCCGATTTCCTCTATGGACAAAGCATATGGATCGAGCTTGCCCTTCCTGTGACTTTCATAGCTGCAAACCTGTATATTGCGCTTTCGGGAAAACCCAAGGCTCTTGCGTCTGCTCTCAAAGGCAGCAACAGGCTTGGAACGGTGTACTATCCCATTTCGCTTGTCTTCCTGATTGTCTGCCTTAGGCTGCTGGATATAGGAATGACCATCGACGATTTCGGAGCAGGAGTCCTGGTGATGGGATTCGGCGACGGACTTGCAGGGCTCATCGGCTCAATGGCAGGAAAGAAGAAGATCCCGCATCTTCCTGGGACAAAGACATGGCTTGGATCGGCAGTAATGTTCCTTGTGTCCTTTCTAGTCATTCTTCTTGTCTATGAAGGCTCGCTTGCTTTCTCATCGTCTAAGATCTGGCTTTACCTTCTGTGTGCTATGATAAGCACAGTGATTGAAGCTCTCACTCCGAAAGGACTGGATAACCTGACAGTTCCAATCCTGACTGCATTTGTCTGCATGCTGGTGCTTTGATGACTTACCTTGACAGCTTGCTTCTTTCGATTCCTTTTCCTTACAGCCTGATAGCAGTCTGCACTCTGATGGTCTGCATCTGCCTTCTTGCTGTAAAGGCTCATGCACTTACCTGGGATGGCGCCGCCGCTGCATTTGCAGTTGGCGTCGGGGTCCTTTGGTGCTTGATGCTTGAAGGTTTCCTGATCCTGATGTTCTTCTTCTTAAGCGCTGGAGTGCTTGGCAGGATTTCACGCAAGTACAAGAACAAGAACCTTGAGAAGAAGGAAGGAGCCCGCGATGCCGTACAGGTTTTTGCAAACGGATTCCTTGCAACGCTCGGAGCTCTGGGCTACTACTTCTTCAGCACTCCTGTGTTCCTTGTGATCTTCATAGCATCGATGGCGGAAGCGAACTCTGACACATGGGCTGGAGAAATAGGCCGGCTGTCAAGGCGCAAGCCTGTTTCTATACGTACGTTCAAGCCTGTGGAGAAAGGCATCAGCGGCGGAATAACTGCACTCGGGCTTGTGGGCGGTTTCCTTGGCTCGGCTTCTGTCTCGGTCATTGCAGCGCTGCTTTTCCCTATCGGACGTATCTGGATGCTATGCTCGATGTCCTGCCTTGCAGCATTCGCAGGATGCATCCTTGATAGCCTTCTCGGAGCCTATGCTCAGGTTCTTTACTTCGATCCGTCTACGGGCAATGTCACGGAGCGTGATACTGATGCACAGGGCAATCCGCTTGAGATAAGCCAGGGCATCAGATGGGTGGACAACGATATGGTGAATTTCATGTCCAATACATTCTCTGCTGTGCTTGCAATGGGGCTTGTCTGCTGGATTTGATTCCTTGACACGCAAGCCCTGTGTCAATAGTATCGAAACCATGACAGCTAATGAATTAAGAAAGAAATACATTGACTTTTTCGTATCAAAAGGCCATGCGCACATAACAGGCGCATCCCTCATCCCTGAAAATGATCCGACCGTGCTTTTCACCACAGCCGGAATGCATCCTCTTGTACCGTACATTCTCGGTGCAGAGCATCCTGCAGGAAGACGCCTGACTGACTACCAGAAGTGCATCAGAACCGGAGATATCGACAGTGTTGGAGACACTGCCCACCTTACATTCTTCGAGATGCTCGGCAACTGGTCATTGGGTGATTACTTCAAGAAGGAAGCAATAAGCTACAGCTATGAGTTCATGACAAAGGTCATCGGACTGGATCCTTCCAAGCTTTCGGTTACAGTGTTTGCCGGAGACAGCGAAGTGCCTTGCGACGAGGAATCTGCCAAGGTCTGGGAAAGCCTCGGAATCCCTCGCGAGAGGATCTTTTTCCTGCCTCGTGAAGACAACTGGTGGGGCCCTGCCGGAGAAACCGGTCCATGCGGCCCAGATACTGAGATGTTCATCGATACCGGAAGACCGAAGTGCGGACCTGACTGCAAGCCTGGCTGCCACTGCGGCAAGTACCTTGAGATCTGGAATGATGTTCTCATGCAGTATCAGAAGAACAAGGATGGCTCATTCTCTGAGATGAAGCGCAAGTGCATCGATACTGGAATGGGTCTTGAGAGAACAACTGCGATTCTTGAAGGAAAGGACACTGTGTATGACACTGAGCTCTTCACTCCGATCATCGAGGCAATTGAGAATCTTTCAGGCTACAAGTATCGCACTGATCCTGAAAAGGACAATTCCGTTCGGATTGTCGCTGACCATATAAAGGCAAGCGTCTTCATTCTAGGCGACCAGAAGGGACTTGCTCCATCGAATATCGGGCAGGGCTATATCCTTCGCCGTCTCATCCGCCGTGCAGTGCGCCATGCAAGCAAGCTCGGAATCCAGGGACAGTTCATGGGAAAGCTTGCCGAAGTCGTGCTTGCAATGTACAAGGATGTATATCCTGAGCTTGAGGAGCACAGAGATTTCATAATGGAGAATCTCAGCGGCGAAGAGAGCAAGTTCAGTGAAGCTCTTGCAAAGGGCGAGAAGGAATTCGAGAAGGTCTATGAGGGCATGATGAAGGGTCCTAGCCGCCAGATTAGCGGCAGGGTGGCTTTCAGGCTCTATGACACATTCGGATTCCCGATTGAGCTTACCGAAGAGCTTGCTTCCGAGAAAGGCATGACTGTTGACCTTGATGGTTTCCATGATGCGTTCCAGAAGCATCAGGAAGTCTCCAGAGCTGGAGCTTCAGAGCAGTTCAAGGGTGGACTTGCCGACCACAGCGATCAGACAACAGCTCTGCATACCGCAACTCATCTTCTTCATGAAGCGCTTTGCAAGGTACTCGGCGGCTACGTCAAGCAGCTGGGATCGAACATCACTGCCGAACGTCTCAGATTTGACTTCAACCATGACAGACCGATGACTCCTGAGGAGATCAAGGCTGTTGAGGATATTGTGAACGATCAGATCAAGAAGGACCTTCCTGTTACATGTGAAGTCCT
>JAQUYU010000042.1 GCA_028691695.1 Sphaerochaetaceae bacterium
CCTATGCTTCCAAGATTGGAAACAAACACCGAAGTATGAAGCCCATCGGCATCCCTGAGAATCGAAGGGGCCTTTCCTCTCTTGTCCAGCCAGCCTGCGATAGAAACAACAAGCCTGATCACCCAGGCGGGGAATTTAGTGAAAAACCTGATGGCATTGTCAGTGTCATCATCTGAACTGTCATCGGACCGGGCTGTATTGATCATGTCATCAAGCTGCTTAGCAACCTCATCAAGCGTGGCATCCGGGGCTATCGTCATCGGAGTGCTGTGCTCCGGAGCTTCGTCAGTGAAAGTCTCCTTGATAACGAAGTTTATTGACAGCTCGTTGCGCTGCCAGTAATGGGAGTTTGCAATGAAGCGGTTAAGCTCGGGCCGCATCGCAAAGGTTCGCATCAAAGCAGCAACGAACACGTAGAAGATCTTCATCCGGAACTTGGCATCAGGATGTTCCTTGTTGTATTCCCTGACGAATTCAACTGCAGGCGTCATGTCCAGATTGATCGTCTGAAAGACAAGCGCATCGCAGCGTCGCTTCATCATGAATGGAAAAATCTTGTTGTAGGTAGGTATGTCGAAGACTTCTTTTGCATCGTTCCGTTTCATGTATCTGTTCCCCTTCTTTTTTCAATCTATCACAGCAATCCCATTTTTGAAAGAAGCACTGCCCCTCCGGCTGGAACTGCCGTCTCGGTACGCATTATCCTCGGTCCGATTGTCATTGGGCTGTAGCCGTTTTCCGTGAAAAGCTTCCTTTCGCTGTCCGACCATCCCCTTTCAGGGCCGATTGCAACAGCAGTGTCAACCGCCTTGAGGACCGCCGAAGAAAGGCTGCCATCCCCAATTTCATTGTCAAGAAGAATCTTCTGAACAGCATCGCCAGCCATGGATATAGCCTCAGCCACCGAAGAAGCGAAGCTGACTTCGCTGATAAGGGTGCTGCCTGCCTGCATTCCGCCATCCAGCAGGAACTGAAGATACTCTCCGTTCTTGTAGATTCCGGCGTTCGCATACGACTTCTCGCATGTTTCGCCAAGAGCGAGGATCACCTGCCTGATTCCAAGGCACACTGCATCACGAAGAATCCGCTTCATGCATATGGGTCTCACCTGCCCGATGATCATCGTCACTGGGTTAAGCGGAGCGGACTTCTCCGTATCATGGGTCTTCACAAGGGCAATCGATCTGTCCTTGATGGCTTTCACTTCCATTCTGCCGAACGAAGGCTCGCCTACGACACCGACTTTCACGGAATCGCCTTCACCCAATTTGAGCACATCGATCATATGACCGCCGCGAGCATCGGAAAGAGGCACGCTGAGAACTCCGTCGCACCAGAACCGCTTGATTTCATCTGGCCTGAAAAGAATCAGATTCATCTGGCTCCCTTCCTTCTGTTTGCATCATTGGTGCGTCCGTAAATTGAAGCAAAGCCAGAAAAACGGTCAAGCATCCAGTCCGCAAGCTCCCCTGGCTTCATTCTCCAGCTCCAGTTGGACGAACCTACCGTTGAAGGCTGGTTCATCCTGCCATCGTTTCCAAGACCCAGCAGGTCCTGCATCGGGAACACAGCGTATTCGGCATGGCTCTGCATGATGCTTCGTATCATCTGCCAGACGACATCATCGTCGGGGCATTGAAGATAACGGCGAACCAAGTCCTTGATCTCAGGATTCTGATGGTCATACCAGCCGCGAGTCGTCTCATTGTCATGGGTGCCTGTGTAAGCGACGCAGCTGTAATCATAGTTATGAGGAAGATAATCGTTGGCCGCATCGAGACCGCCGTCCTGAGCATTGAAGGCAAACTGCATGATCTTCATTCCAGGATATCCAAGACCATCACGGAGGGCCTCAACCGCAGGGGTGATAACTCCTAGGTCCTCGGCTATTACAGGGAGACCCTTGCCGAAGCTGGAGAACAGCTTGGCACCTGGTCCCTTCACCCATTTCCCGTTGATTGCATTCTTGGAACCTGCAGGAACTTCCCAGCAGGCTTCGAAACCTCTGAAATGGTCAATCCTTACGATATCAACCATCTTGAGAGTCTGCTCTACCCGTCTTCTCCACCAGGCGAATCCGTCTTTCTGATGTTCGTTCCAGTTGTACACCGGATTGCCCCACAGCTGACCTTCTGCGCAGAAAGCATCTGGCGGAACGCCTGAGAGCTCCGTCTGGAATCCATTCTTGTCAATCTTCAGCAGATGCCTGTTTGTCCATGCATCGACACTGTCGGCAGCAACGAAGATCGGAATGTCACCGATGATCTTCAAGCCCAGCGAATTGGCGAAGCTATGCAGCTCGTTCCATTGCTTGAAGAAGAAATACTGAAGGACCTTGTATCGCATGATCTGATCATGCTGGTTCTGATTGCATGCCTCTATGACATCAGGGCTTCGCATCGCTTCGCCCTTGGGCCAGAGAAACCATCTTGAATCATTATGGAAATCCGCAAGGCTCTGGAACAGAGCATAGTCGTCAAGCCACCATGAGTTCTCTTTGCAGAAAGCCTCGAAGCCTTCAAGCTCGGCCGAAGGCGTCTTGGCAAGAAAATCATCAGCGGCAGTGAAGAGCACCATCATCTTGTACTTGCGTACTTTCTCGTAATCCACACGGCCGCACTGTTCGGTGAAGCAGCTGTCAAGGATCGATGTCTTTGCAAAAGGAACCTGACGTGCATCTATCAGGAGCTCGTTTCCGGCGAATGTAGAGCGAGAAGCATAAGGCGAATCGCCGAATCCGGTCGGACCGAGCGGAAGAATCTGCCAGAGGTTCACCCCGCTGGCTGCAAGACGCGATAGAATCTGACGTGCCTCGTCTCCAAGGCATCCGATGCCGTGAGGACCGGGGAAAGAAACGGGATGAATCAGTATCCCGCAGTAACGTGGTTTTGTTTCCATGGCACTCATAATAAGCATTATATGGTCTTTTGTCACTGAAATGTTAAATAAAACTTAAGAAATCGACTCGACAACAGGTTAACATTGCTAGCCTTAACTGTTTCAAGAGTATATAATAAGTCAGTTTTGGGTTTTTCGGTCTTTTTTGTAAAAAACCGTTTTAGCTTGTTGCTTTTATTGAAAAGAATCCAAGGATATGATATTTTCGTGAAGTTCAAAGAGGAATTAGTGATTTTATGACAAAAGAACTTAAATTAATGAGGAACATCGGAATCAGCGCTCATATTGATTCTGGCAAGACAACTCTGTCAGAAAGAATTCTGTTTTACTGCAACAGAATCCACGCCATTCACGAAGTTCACGGCAAGGACGGCGTCGGAGCCACCATGGACAGCATGGACCTTGAAAGAGAAAGAGGGATCACGATTGAAAGCGCCGCAACCAGCGTCAATTGGAAGGACTACGAGATCAACCTGATCGACACTCCGGGTCACGTGGATTTCACAATCGAAGTCGAGAGGTCACTCAGGGTTCTCGATGGTGCAATCCTCGTGCTCTGCTCAGTAGGCGGAGTCCAGAGCCAGTCCATCACAGTCGACCGTCAGATGAATCGTTACAAGGTTCCAAGAATCGCGTTCATCAACAAGTGCGACCGTGTCGGAGCGAATCCGTACCGTGTCGTAAACCAGCTCAAGGAAAAGCTCTTCCTCAATCCGGTGATGATGGAAATCCCTATCGGGCTTGAAGACAAGCTCGAAGGAGTCGTGGACCTGATGAAGATGAAAGCCATCTATTTCGATGGTGACAATGGCGAAATCCTCCGTGAAGAGGAAATCCCTGCATCTCTGCTTTCCGAGGCTCAGACCAAGCATGAAGAGATGCTGGACAAGGCCAGCGCTTTCGATGACGAGCTCATGGAAAAGCTGCTTGAAGGCGAAGACGTCCCGAATGATCTGGTCGAAAGAGCAATCAGAAAAGGCACTCTTTCACTTCAGCTCTGCCCTGTTTTCATGGGTTCAGCCCACAAGGACAAAGGAATCCAGCCACTGCTCGATGGAGTTATCAAGTATCTTCCTGATCCAACCGAGGTCACAAACCGTGCACTCGATCTGGACAACAATGAAGCAGAAGTCATCCTCCCATCTGACCCGGACGCACCGACTGTAGCCCTGGCATTCAAGCTTGAGGACGGACAGTACGGACAGCTGACATACATCAGAGTCTACCAGGGCCATATCCACAAGGGAGATGAGCTTATCAATACCCGCAGCAGGAGGAAGTTCAAGATCGGCCGTCTCGTGAAGATGCATGCCGCCGAAATGGAAGACATCACTGATGCCGGATGCGGCGACATCGCTGCACTTTTCGGAATCGACTGCGCATCAGGAGACACCTTCTGTGCCCCGTCGCTGAACTACACCATGAGCTCAATGTATGTTCCCACCCCTGTCATTAGCCTCGCAATCATGCCGAAGGACAAGAAAAGCGCAGACAATATGGCAAAGGCTCTGAACAGATTCACCAAGGAAGATCCTACATTCCAGACCTATGTCGATCCTGAAAGCAATCAGACGATCATCAAGGGAATGGGAGAGCTTCATCTGGACGTTTACGTTCAGAGAATGAAGAGAGAGTACAACGCCGAGGTGGAAGTCGGAATGCCTCAGGTTGCATACCGCGAGGCAATAACCCAGAGAGCAGACTTCAACTACACCCATAAGAAGCAGACAGGCGGAAGCGGTCAGTACGCACGCGTTGCCGGATACATCGAGCCGTTCACTCCCACCGAGGATGATGAAGACAAGGAGTATCAGTTCGTCAACGAAGTCAAGGGCGGAGCCATTCCATCCGAGTACATTCCATCATGCGACAAGGGATTCAGAGCGGCCATGAAGAAAGGCCCGCAGCTCAACTTCCCGATCGTCGGCGTGCGCTGTGTGATCAACGATGGTGCATGGCACCCTGTCGATTCATCAGATCTTGCATTCCAAACCGCAGCAATAGCAGCTTTCAGAGAAGCATTCCTCAAGGCGAGCCCTGCAATCCTCGAGCCTATCATGAAGGTCGAAGTCGAAGGTCCGTCGGAGTTCCAGGGAGCAATATTCGGAAGCGTCAACCAGAGGAGAGGAATCATCGTGAGTTCTACTGAAGATCACAGCAACTGCACGATCGATGCCGAAGTCCCGCTGGCCGAGATGTTCGGGTATTCCACAGTTCTGCGATCACTTTCTCAGGGCAAGGCAGAGTTCACGATGGAACTTGACCACTATGCGAAGACTCCTGTCTCAGTGTCCGATGGGCTCAAGAAAGAGTTCAATGAAAAAAAGAAAGGCAAATAGCCTGATTCAATGCTATAATGCCATCTAGGAGGCACCTATGGAAGTAAATGAACTTATAGAGAACAGCCCGATCCGGGTTTTCGATGAATCGATCAACGGAGGTCTTGGGAAGGGCAATATCGGAGTCCTGGCATCCAAGCATGGAATAGGCAAGACCGCCTGTCTCGTGCACATCGCAACTGACAAGCTGTTCAAGGGAGAGCATGTAGTGCATGTTTCCTTCTCAGGAAACGTCGAGCATGTTCTGAACTGGTACAAGGAGGTCTTCCGCGAGATTTCCGAGTACAAGTCACTTGATGACGCCTTCTCCGTGTACAACACCATGCGTGAGAACAGAGTGGTGATGAACTTCTCCCAGGAGAACGTTTCGGTGGACAAGATCATCAACAGCCTCACGACCCTCATTCAGCAGGGCTCGTTCCAGGCGGACACAGTGCTTTTCGACGGCTATCACCTGACAAAGGCGACTGCGGACGACGTGAAGAAGATCAAGGCCTTCGCACAGGCTATGAACATCGAAGTCTGGTTCTCAGTCTCGCCGGTTCTCACCGATGTGCAGTTCGACCAGTACGGCGTTCCTGAAACAATGAAGCCATACATCGATCTGATCGATGTTCTGATCGGCCTTCGCTACAACGAGGAGAAATCCAAGGTCATCATGACTGTCGTGAAGGACCACAGCAAGTCGCCGAGCCATCCGACCGGCGTCACGCTCGATCCGAGAACGATGCTGATCACTCAGTAAAGTCCAATCAGCCGTTGCAGAAATGCAGCGGCTTTTTTGTATTCTGGCCAATCCCTCATGCTTCGCCTGATCAAGGCTTCATTCTTTTCTATTATTTGGCTATAATCCCTTTCATGAAGAAATTCAGCCGTAAGGAATGGCTTTCAATACCGAATATAATGGGGTACTTCAGGATACTTCTAGTGCCCGTTTTCACCATCTTGTATCTTCGTGCCAAGACAACACAGGACTATATCATTGCAGGCATGGTCGTGCTTGCTTCGTACATCACTGACATATTAGACGGCATAGTAGCAAGAAAGTGCAACCAGGTCACCGAACTCGGAGTCTTCATTGACCCGCTTGCCGACAAGCTAACCCAGCTGATGATTCTGGTCATGCTTCTGATCCGCAATCAGAGCCTGCTTCCTCTGCTCCTGCTGTTCCTGGCAAAGGAAAGCTTCATGGCAATCATGGGGCTGATAATGTACAAGAAAGGGAACCCGCTTCATCGGGCGGAGTGGTTCGGCAAGCTCTCTACTGGAGTGTTTGATGTCGGAATGATCCTTATACTGCTTCTTCATGGCATCCTGAAGCCATGGATGGAAGAAGCCATCTTCTGGATCTGCGCCTTCTTCATGATGCTTTCACTGGTTCTTTATATCAGACTCTATTCAAGGATGGCAAAGCACAATGACAGAACCTTACAGCCATAAGATCCAGTACTACGAAACCGACAAGATGGGAATCGTTCATCACTCGAACTACATCCGCTGGTTTGAAGAAGCCAGAATCGACTGGCTGGAACAGATAGGAATCAGCTTTTCCGACTGGGAAAGCCGTGGCTTTGCAAGTCCGGTTGTAAGCATCTCCTGCCGCTTCCTGCTTCCCATGACTTTCGGAGAGACAGCAGCAATCAAAGTCAATGCTGTAAAGGTCGAAGCAGCCAAGCTCGAGCTTGAGTATGAAGTCCTCAATGGAAACGGCGACTTATGCTGCACCGGTCAGAGCACACACTGCTACACAGGCTCAAACGGCCGGCCAATCTCCCTTAAGCGTGATAATCCTGAAGACTGGAACCGCCTGAAGGAAAGAGAACTGAGCAGCAAAGCTCCCCGCTAATCAATCAGAACCGAAGCTTGAACAGCAACAGCATCTCCAGAGCCGAGCTCTCCAAGAAGATGCTCAGCGGTCTTTGCTTTGACAGAAACATTGGATGGATCAATCCGAAGGATTCGTGCAAGATTCGAAGCCATGTCGAAAGTCAGGTCCCCAAGCTTTGGAGCTTGGAGAATGACAGTAGCATCGACATTTACAATCGAATGAGAGCCAATTGAAGAAAGAACGGCAAGAAGCAGAGTCTCGGAATTGATGTCCTTGTATCGAGGATCTGTATCAGGAAACAGCTTTCCGATATCCCCAAGTGCAAGAGCACCAAGGATTGCATCGATGACTGCATGAATCAAGGCATCGCCATCAGAATGGGCAAGGCTGCCCTTGTCAGAGGGAACCTTGATTCCTCCAAGGACAAGAGAACGCCCAGGAACAAGCCTGTGAATATCAAATCCAGTCCCGATTCTCATGAAGCACTCCTAGTCTGATTCAAGATCATGCGGCCATGTGATCTTGCGGTTGCGTTCATCGCCTTGGCACAGAGCTACCTTTCCGATGTACTTCTGATAAACCGAAGTATCATCAGGATACTGCACTCCGTCATCAGAAGCCATCTGATGGGCTTTAAGAATATCCTGAAAACGGAAAATCTGCGGAGTCTGAATGAGGTAAAGGCCGCTTCGATCCACATGACGCTTTATGAAGCCATCATCGGTGGCCTCAACTACTGCATCTGAAACCTTGATCGCACCAGCAGCAGCTCCTGAGACGGAAGCCTGCCCGAATACCTGATAGATGCAGTCCAACAGGACGTATGGCCTTGCACCATCGTGAATCATTACGAAATCACCGGAAAGCCCATTTGATGAAAGTGCTTGAAGAGCATTGAAGACAGACTTCTGCCTTGTCTCCCCTCCTTCTACCATCAGAACGGGAATTGAATGCTGAAGGACAAGATCCTCAAGGGCATACTTGGTCTGGGCCTCAACCTGAGGATCGTAAGTCACTGCCACCGCAGCAAGACCGGGAATGGAGAAGAACGGAACTGCAGCCCTGTACAGCACAGAATGCCCGTCGATGGACATGAATTCCTTCTTCACCGAGCCGTTTGCATCATCATCCTTGAAGCGGGCTGACAGCCCGGCTGCTGTTATCACTACGGAAAAAGGAGGAATGGGCATGCCTTATTTCTCCAGATTCTCGTCCACCATCTTCTTGATCTGAGCAGTGGTCTTGTCCAGCGAGAAAGAAGCCTCATCAATGAGCAGCCTCATGGCATTCTCATACAGCTTGCGTTCCTGAACCGGAAGTTCCTTCACCTTGCTTCGGTGGTACAGAGCCTGCACTACTTTTGCAACATTCCCGATTGATCCTTCCTTCACAAGCTCGACGTTGGCGATGTACCGCTGCTTCCAGTCCAGCGTGCTGGGCTCGAACTTCTCCTTGATGCTGGCTATTGCTTTCGTGGCCTCGTCTGCACCGACGATTCCACGGATTCCGATAATCGTGGCTTTGTCCACAGGAATAGTCACCGTCATGTCTGAGATGTCAAGGTATATTACATAATTCAACGTATCGCGCTCGTGGATCTTCCTCGTCCTGATATCGGTAATGACGCCCACGCCCTGAAGGGGGTACACAACATGTTCCCCAATCTTGAATTGCAATTCGTTTTTTGATTCTTTCATATATTGGCATTATACCCCAAAAAAGCGAAACTAACAAGTTGAGGCCGAAACCTTTTCCAGCAGTCTTCTGCCTTTATGCAATCTGGCATTGAAGCCAATGGAACAGGTATTGGGAAATAAGTTCAAATCCAGCTGCCATCAGGGTCTGATGTTTTCTTGATGTATGGATAGAAATGGCGGAAATAGCCTTTTGTCTGAGGGTTGATGAAATCATCAGGAATAGAAGGATCGGAGGCAAGCCTATCAAAATCATAGGACCCATTGACACGCCAGCCTGAGAGGAAGCCAGGGCGTACCGCATCGGATGGGCAGACAGAGCTGCAAGACATGCACATCGTGCAGCGGTTATGGAAATGAGGTCTGCCGCCTTCCATCGTGATGTTGGAAGCTGGACAGCGAGAAGCACAGAGACCGCAGCCTAGGCATAAGTCAGCCTTGGCATGAATCAGCGGACCGTTGAGCCAGGCTCCAAAAGACTGGATGCGGAATAAATAGGACAGCATGATAGCCGGAAAGCTGAAACGAGGTGGATGGGTTTGACCAGAAGCAATGAATGAAGCTATCGTTCTGATCATTGACATGCTATGAAGATAAAGCTGCTTCGCCACAGCGTCAGGATAGCGGAACATTATGTGATACGGCATGAGCAGCAGGACATCCAGCTCAGGCGTGAAGCCGCGAGAGCTAAGCATACGGCAAAGAGAGAAGCTTGAGGCGCTGTTCACGGCAAAAGGCTCTCCCGCAGTCTTGATAATATAGACAGGTCTTGAGCCTTCGAGCTTTGGAATCGAGCGGACGAAGCGACGGAAGAATGCGGGGGCATTGAAAGCATGAACAGGATACATGAACACAAAGGCATCCTGAGATGCCAGGTCGGAAATCGGAGCAAGCGGGGCTCGCACGTCGGAAAGCACTGTTTCATGCCCGAGCCCTGAAAGTTCCGAAGCAAGAGAGCTGGCTGCCGATGCTGTATTGCCAGTCCCTGAAAAGAAGAAAATCCTTAGTTTCGCCACATAGCAAGTGTATGGAAAAAACAGCCCTGTTTCAAGGATGGAAAACACAGCTCAGGACTTTTCTTTTTCCGTAACAACATATAGAATAAATGAAACTCAGCGAAAGACGTCTTTTGAAGGCGTATTTTCGTACGCTAGGAGAATTCTAATGAGCATTGATGTGAAGAACCTTCATCCGCTGGAAGTCAAGCTGCTCCGCCACGTATGCCTGAACGAAGACATTACAACAGACAGGATCGTGAAAGAGCTCGGATACAAGGTAGGACAGTGCAACCAGGCTTTCAGCTGGCTTTCAGGCCGTGGATGCCTTAAAGAGACAAAACGCGAAAAGAAGACAATCTATGAAATCACCGATATCGGAAGGCAGCAGGAGAAGAACGGTACGCCTATCGAGCGCATATTCCTTCTTCTGAAAGTGGAAAAGAGCCTTCTGCTGCCGGAGATTGCCTCAAAGCTTGAACTTGAACAGTCCGAGGTCGGATCGGCTTTCGGCCAGCTCTCTAAGTCAAAAGCAGCCCAGATGGACAGCGAGAAGCATGCTTCTCTTGTTCCGGGTGCAGTGCTGCCTCAGGAAGCAGCGGTCACAGCTGAGCTTCTGAAGAAGGCTGCCGCATCTGAAGACGGATGCCTTTCAGATTCAGATCTCAGCCAGGAAGAGAAAGAGGCAATTGCAAAGAACTCCAAGAAGAGAGGAGCCTCCGGTTCACCGTTCAAGGCATCTGAGAGAGAAGACATCTTCTATGCACTCACTGAAATCGGAGACGAAACCCGCCAGGAAATCCTCAAGGCGAACATCACTGGAGAGGAACTGGGGGAACTCACCCCGCAGATCATATCAAGCGGAGAATGGAAGACAAGCTCTTTCAGACCGTACAGCGTCAATGCTCCGGTTTCGAAACTTGTTCCAGGAAGGCTCAATCCTTATGGCGAATACCTCCAGTGGGTCAAGGACAAGCTCTGCTCGCTTGGATTCGAAGAATTCGACGGACCGCTTGTAGAGAATGAATTCTGGAATGGCGATGCTCTGTTCATGCCGCAGTTCCACAGCGCAAGGGACATCCACGATGTCTATAGACTGAAGAACCCAAGTCATTGCAAGACCATCGAAGAGCCATGGCTGGACAACGTAGCCAGGACTCATAAGAACGGCGGCGACACGCAATCACGCGGATGGCAGTATGACTTTGATGAGGAATTCACCAGAAGACAGGTCCTAAGAAGCCAGGGCACAGTGCTGTCGGCTCACCAGCTGACTCATGCAAAGGTTCCAGGAAAGTACTTCGGAATCGCCAGATGCTTCAGATACGATGAAGTTGATGCAACCCATGGAGCGGACTTCTATCAGACCGAAGGAATAGTCCTTGGAAAAGATGTAAATCTGAGAACCCTGCTCGGGCTTCTCAAGATGTTCGCAACCGAGATTGCAGGAGCCGAGGAAGTCAAATACGTCCCAGGCTACTTCCCGTTCACGGAGCCATCGATTGAAGTTCACATCAAGCATCCGGTGCTCGGATGGTTTGAACTCGGAGGAAGCGGGATATTCCGTCCTGAAGTGACAAAGCCGCTGGGAATCGATGTTCCGGTTCTCGCATGGGGACTTGGAATCGACAGAATGGCACTGATGCACCTCGGAATCAATGACCTGCGGGAGCTGTTCTCGCCGAATATCGACAATGTCAGGACAAGGAGGGGAAACTGATGCCAAAGATTGAAACAACGGAAAGCCTTTTTTTCGGCCTTCTTGGAAAGACGCTGACAGACGACCAGCTTGAGATGGTGCTTCCTCGTGCGAAAGCCGAGCTTGACGGTCATGACACCAAAGAAAAAATGCTGAAGCTAGAGCTCAATGATACGAACCGCCCGGATCTATGGTCCGCCGCAGGTCTGGCAAGGCAGCTGCGCACTTATGAAAAGGGAAATCCGGTTCTGTATGACTTCTTCTCTACGGCAGACGAAAGCTTCGAAACTGGAAACAGGGAACTGATCTGTCACAAGGAGGCAAAGGCCGTAAGACCATACTCCATCGGATTCGCAGCCACAGGCTGCAAAGTGACGGAGGACATCCTTCTTGCTCTGATCCAGAGCCAGGAGAAGCTCTGCTTCAACTTCGGGCGCAAGAGACGGACCATTGCCATGGGCATCTACAGGAGTGACCTGATTCACTACCCTGTTCATTACACTGGAGCCGACCCTGACAAGACAAGCTTCGTACCGCTTGGAATGGACGAAAAGCTCACCTTGAGACAGATGATTGAAAAGCATCCTAAGGGAATCGAATACGGTCATATCGTTGCTGACAAGCCGGTGTTTCCATATCTTCATGATGATGAAGGAGAGCCGCTGAGCTTCCCTCCTGTGATCAACAGCGCAAGAATCGGAGCAGTGAAAGTAGGTGATGAGGATCTTTTCGTTGAGATAAGCGGAACAAGACTCAAGGATTTGCTGCTCTGCGCTTCAATCATGTCATGCGACATGGCAGACCTCGGATTCACGATTCTCCCGCTTAAAGTCAAGTTCGAAGAAGAAACAGAGTTCGGAAAGGAAATAGTCGTTCCATACTACTATCAGAGCCCGATCTCATGCACCAAGGCCCAGCTTGCAAAAGTTTCAGGACTTGAGCTTTCGGACGATGAAATAACAGCATCGCTTGCGAGAATGGGGCTTCATGCCTTCGTCGATGGCGAAACGGTCTATGCCACTGTTCCTGAATACCGCGATGACTTCCTTCATGCAGTTGATCTTATTGAAGATGTCATCATAGGACACGGACTTGGAAACTACACACCGCAGATGCCTACTGATTTCACGATTGGAAGGCTCTCGAAGACCGAAGAGCTTGCACGCAAAGCGAAGAACATCATGGTCGGACTCGGCTTCCAGGAGATGATCTACAACTACCTCGGATCCAAGAAAGAGTACATCGACCGGATGAACATCACAGACAAGGATGCAATCTATATTGCAAATCCAATGAGCGAGAACTACGAGATGGTGAGGCCTTCGATCATTCCATGCCTGCTTGAAAGCGAAAGCGTCAGCGGCCATGCAACCTACCCGCATTCGATCTTCGAAGTCGGAAAGATTGCATATCTGTGCCCTGACACCAACAGCGGGACAGTGACTCGCAACAGTCTTGGGTTCTTCTCATCGAACAGCCGGATCGGATTCAATGAAGCAAGTTCATACGTCAATACTCTGATGTACTTCCTCAAGAAGGATTACAAGCTTGCCGAGCTTGAAGGCGACAATCGCTTCATTCCAGGCCGCTGCGCTGCAATTCAGATCGACGGCAAGACCATCGGGTGCTTCGGAGAGATACATCCGGCGGTTCTCGTGAACTGGGGATGCAACATGCCTTCAATAGCATGCGAAATCGATCTGGACTGCCTTCTTTGATTCCTTGATTTCAAACGCCTGAGCACAAGCCCAGGCGTTGCTTTTTACGACAATTACCCTAAAGGAGCTTGCTGTGGCGGAATTCGTTTTTTCTCAGGACCTCATGAAGAAAGGCTATGAAATGATGCTTCGCTCGCGTTTCTTCGAAGACGAGACGGAGAGGCTTTTCACAGAGGAGCATCTGCATGGAACCACGCACCTTGCCACAGGGCAGGAGGCATCTCAGGCAGGGCTGTGCCTCGCTCTAGAGCCAGAGGACTGGATCACCACTACCCACCGCTGTCACGGCTACACAGTATGCAAGGGAACTGACGTCTACCGCCTGTTTGCAGAACTTGCAGGATCAAGAGAAGGAATCTGCAAAGGATTGTCAGGAAGCATGCACTTCCAGGATCCGGACGTTCATAACGCAGGATCAAGCGCAGTCGTCGGAAGCGGAATCCCTCTCGCCACCGGAATCGCATTCAGCATGATGCGCCAGAAGCATGACTGCATAAGCGTTTCCATCTTCGGAGACGGTGCCTGCAGCCGCGGCACTCTTCACGAATGCCTCAATCTTGCTTCAGTCTGGAATCTTCCAGAGCTATTCTACTGCGAGAACAACCTATATGGCATGAGCGCAGCCTCAAGCAGGATGATCAGCACATCGTCGATTGCTTCCAGAGCGGACGGATATGGGATATGCCATCGTACAGTAGATGGAAACGACCTTGAAGCCGTCTATCTTGCCTGTGCCGCAGCTCGGAAGTACATAATGGAAAACCACCGTCCGTTCTTCATCGAAGTTCTGACTTATCGCCAGAAAGGACACTCCAAGAACGACAAGCGCCTCTACCGCACAGCAGCAGAAGAAGAGCTCTGGGCAAAGCGGGATCCTATTGCCCTGCTTGAGGAAAAGATAGTCTCACATAAAGCCGCCACAGCGGAGGAGCTTGCCAGGACCAGAGAAAGGATCAAAGGCGAAATTCAAGAAGCCAGTGCAAGAGCAATGGCTCAGAAAGACAATACACTGTCACAATCCGAAGCGGATTCGCTTGTCATGGCACCGGAAACGTACAAAGTGCCCCAC
>JAQUYU010000043.1 GCA_028691695.1 Sphaerochaetaceae bacterium
AAGCGAAGGATACAGAACTTCAACTGCCATTATTTCCGATTACCTTGATATGATGACCGATACATGCTTTTTCACGGATGTAAGAGTATTAGGGAACTCCAAAAAAGAAAACTCAAATCCTAGAAAACTATATACAATTGATCACAGCATGGCTGCTCTGTTCAGAGAATTCGGACAGGATTCTGGAAAGAGACTAGAACATGCCGTTCTTGGATCAATTCTCCGCTGCACTCCATCTGTCTGCTACTACAGAACAGCTGCAGACAAGGAACTGGATTTTGTCGTTACAGATTCTGATAAGAATCCAAGAACCATCATTCAGGTAACAGATGATTCCGAAGCAAGCATGCAAAGAGAAATCCAAAGCACAGAAGAAGGCATGAAGGAACTTGGATTCAAAGAAGCTTACCTTGTCACATCTGATGAAGAAAAAGACATAAATGTAGAATCAGGAACCATCCATGCCATTCCGGGATGGCGATTCATGCTCAATGCTGCCAGCATAATCGGATAATCTCAGAAAGAGAAGATATCATCTCCAATAAGAAAAACAGCTATTCTTTCAGAGCAGCTTCCTTATTTGACCGAACTGTCGATCATTCCCTGAATGAAGTACTTCTGAAGCACCAGGAAGCAGATCACAACAGGCAGAATTGCAATCAAGGCACATGCTGTGGCAGTACTCAGATCGATATACGTCTGAGAGAAGAAAGATGAAATCGAAAGAGTCACGGTGTTCATCCGGCTTGTCTGGAGAATGTAGCGGGAGAACTGGAAATCATTCCAGCAGTTCACGCTGGACAGAATCGCAACAGTAGCCGTGACAGGTTTGAGCTGAGGCATGATCACCAGAAAGAACGTGCGTCCCGGACCGCATCCATCAATAGTTGCAGCCTCATCCAGGGCAACTGGAATAGAACGGATGAAATTCGCATACAGGAAGATTCCCTGCGGAAGCTGATAGGTCAGAAGCACAAGTATCACAGCCCAGTACTGGTTCACACCATGAATGCTAACGATGATTGAATACAGCGAAACAAGAATCGAAAGCGGCGGAACCATCATTATCCCAAGGATGAAAGCCTGCACCACTTTGTTGAACCTCGTGCTGCGCCTTGCAAGAGGATAAGCAGCGAAAGCACTCACTATGACTTCAAGCACTACAACGCATACAGTGATCAAGGCAGTCCGCCCTATTGCTCCGAAGATCCCCGCCTTCTCGATTGCAGCCTTGATGTTGTTCAGAGTCGGAGTGCTGGAGAGCAGCCAGTAGGAACTCGTATCGGTGGAAGGCTTGAAAGAAATCGTAGTAAGAATCCAGAAAGGAGCTAGGAAAACGGCGAGTATTGCAATGATCGCAATAGTCCTGAGAACAGTATTGGCTTTTCTCATAGCTCCACCTGCCTTTTCTGAAGGCCCCTGACAACGATATTGCTTACAATCATTATGAACACAAACATCACAAGCCCGATGGCCGAAGCATAGCCAGCCCTCTCGCCGCCGAAGTAATACCTATAGATCAGAGTCGAAAGCGAGTTTGTATCATAGCCAGGGCCTCCTCCTGTGAGAGCGATGATCACATCGTAGAGCTTCAGGCCTCCGATGAGGTTCAGCGTCACAGAAGATGTAATCGCCGGCATCAGAAGAGGAAGTGTTATGAATAGGAACTTCTTCGATGGAGTGATCCCATCGATGTCCGCTGCTTCATAATACACCCCGGGAATGTTCTGCAATCCTGCGAGATAGATCACCATCGAAATACCGACGAACTGCAGGGAATTGACCAGAGTGAGAATCCATACCGACCGGTTCCCATCTGCAAGCCAATCCACAGGAGCAAGGCTTAAAAGCTTGAGGATATCATTCAGCGCGCCACGGCTGTAGTTGAAGAAGAAGTACATTATGTAGCCCATGATCAGAGGAGCTATCATAACGGGAAGGTAGATCACAGTCCTGACAAAGCCACGGCCGCGGAACTTCTGATTGAGCAGCACCGCAAGAAGAATTCCAAGTAAATTCTGGATCACCGTGCTTCCAGCCCCGTAGATCAGGGTGTTCACGAACGCACGGCGGACATTCTTGTCGGCAAAGAGGTTCTTGTAATTGGCCAATCCTATGATCTTGAACGACCTGGAATAGCCGTTCCAGTTAGTCATTGAAAGATAGATTCCCTTGACGAAGGGATAGACCACGAAGAATGCGAAAAGCACCAGCGCCGGAACGTAGAATAGATTGATTGTCCTGTTTTTCGATTGCATAGCATTAAGCATCAGGGAGCAGGAATGCTGCTCCCTGAAACGATTTTCCTAGATCAGT
This sequence comes from Sphaerochaetaceae bacterium, assembly GCA_028691695.1. GTDB lineage: Bacteria > Spirochaetota > Spirochaetia > Sphaerochaetales > Sphaerochaetaceae > JAAYFO01. The sequence continues at coordinate 2,317 of JAQUYU010000043.1, forward strand.
TTCCCCAGAGGGCATCGAAGGTGCTCTTCATCTGCTTTGCAGACTCAGCGACTGCTCCGCTCTTCTGAGCGAGAACATCCTGGCCTGTTGCGCACATGACATCCCACATGCCGCTCGGGCAGTAGGCTCTGTCGAAGTAGTTGAATGCTTCCACATCAGAATACTTGTCTATGTACTGCTGGAGCACGCCGAGATCCACCTTGACGTTGGTCAGGGCAGGAACATTTCCTGTGGCTGTGCACACTTTTGCAGCAACTTCCGGCTGTGCAAGGTAGTTGAGAAGCTTCTCGGCCGCTGCCTTATGCTTGGTATCCTTCCAGATTCCAAGAGCAACGCCTTCTCCAGAGATCAGGCTCGGCTCATCAGATGCGCTCTTGGAAGGAATAGGCATCATGCCCATGTTCCCGTCAGGATTGACATTCGCACGGCCCATCGTGATAGCAACGTTCTGAATGAAGTCAAAACCAGCCTTAGCAGTGGAAATAGCGGTAATGTCACCCATGAAATCTCCCGTGACGCAGTCGGCGTTGAGATAGCCCTTGCTCACCCAGCGGTCAAGCATGGCAGAAATCTCTTCCCAAGGCTTCGGGTCAAACTTTCCAGACTTGAGATCGGCAGCCTTGCTGTTAGTCTCATCAGTGTAATAGAACGATGGAGCTACTCTGTCGTAGTACCAGCCTACTGTGACTCCGCTGCTTCCGCCCAAGGTTACAGGAGTCTTTCCGATGGCCTTGATCTTCTCGCAGGCAGCTTCGAAATCCGCCCATGTCTTGATCTTGTCAACATCGACTCCGGCTTCATTCATCACATCGACGTTGTAGACGATTCCAGTGAGATCCATATCAAACGGAAGCACATAGGTCTTTCCATCCTTTGATACTGTAGGAATGATCTGGCTGCTGATATTCTTGTAGAAAGCCATGTCGTTAACGGGCATCAGATAGTCACTGTAGCGGACCACTGCCCATCCATGCGTATCGAAAACATCAGGAAGATCATTGGAGGCCATCTTGGTCTTCATCATCTCTTCGTAGGTGTCCCCAGGTGCGGAGAATTCAACCTTGATTCCGGTCTCGGCAGTGAAATCCTCACATGCGGCCTTGAGAACCTCAACCTGAGAACCAGCTCCGCTTACCCAAACGGATATCGTTGGGTTCTCTTCTGCTGCGGCCTGAGCAAAGACCACGCTTGCACACATGAGCACAGCAATAACAACAGTAAATACCTTTTTCATCATTCCCTCCTATTGAAATAATTACAGCAAGCCGGACATGAGCCAGGATGCAGTCTTCATTTTATCACTGCCTGAGAAAAAGTGTTATGAATTTTCACCTAAGAAACTGGAAACGGCCTAGGCGACCTAGGCGACCTAGGCGACCTAAAAACGACCTAGTCGGCCTAGCCGGCCTAGACGGCCACAGCATAGAGAGATTGTGTTTGACTATTTGAGCATCGAAACCGCTTCGGTGATCTTCTTCTCGTAGGCGAGCCGGCCGTACTTGTCTACCTCTGCCTTGTTCTTTGCACCATGAGTGAGGCACCCTGCTCCTCCTATGCACCCTCCATCGCAGGCCATGCCTTCGATGAAGTTGCCCATAGGAATGTTCTTGCTCTTCTTCAGAAGCGCCATCTTGCAGGCATCTATGCCATCGCACACTTCAGGCTTGAACTCAAAGCCTTCGGCTCCAAGCTCCTTCACAGCCTCGGTGATTGCATCGGAAAGACCTCCGCTTCGGGCAAAGATGCGGCCGTAGTATGAGGCATTGTCCAGAACATCATCACCAAGAGTGCACAAGTCGAAATCACGGGAGTCGAACAAAGCCTGAAGCTCCTCGAATGTCAGGACGCTATCAACGTAAGGGTGAGCCTTGGGAAGCTGGAACTCCATCTTCTTCGCCGTGCACGGGCCGATGAACACGACCTTCGCTCCGGGATCATTGCTCTTGATGTACTTCGCAATTGCAACCATCGGGGAAGGATTGCTGCTTACGAACTTGGAAAGCTCAGGATAGAACTTGTTCACGAACGTAACGAAAGCCGGACAGCACGAACTTGTCAGGAAGCCGCGTTCCATAAGCTCCCTGGTCTCGTCCAGAGCCACCATGTCGGCACCCAGGGCCGCCTCGACCACGTTATGGAAGCCGAGCTTCTTCAAGCCGGATACCACCTGACCAAGAGTCGCATATGAGAACTGCGATGAGATCGAAGGAGCAACGATGGCATAAGACTTGTAATTACGTCCATTATCACTGCGTTTTAGAATATCTATGACATTGAGAATAAAAGACTTGTCAGTTATTGCTCCGAACGGGCACTGGTACACGCAAGCCCCGCAAGAGGTGCATTTGCTGTTGTCGATGCGGGCCGACTTGTCCTCGTTCATCGAAATCGCATGAACCTTGCAGGCATTCTCGCAAGGACGCTTGAAGTTGTGGATTGCCGAATACGGGCAGTTCTGAGCACACATTCCGCATTCGATGCATTTGGATTTATCGATATGAGCCTTCTGGTGATGGTCAAAATAGATAGCACCTCTCTTGCATGCATGCTCGCATCGATGGGCGATGCATCCGCGGCAGGCGTCAGTGACCTCATAGCCTCCAACAGGGCATTCATCGCAGGCGATTGGAAGAACTTCTACTACATTCGGATTCTTGTGGTCGCCGCCCATTGCCATCTTCACCCTTTCGCCGATGATCGCCCTTTCCTTGTAGACGCAGCAGCGGGTGGTCGGAGTCGTTCCTGGGATGATGGTCTTCGGAATATCGAGGAGGTTTTCTCCAAGCTCATCGTTGAAGGCCAGCCTGGCCACTTCCTTGAGAACCTTGTATTTGAGAAGCTGCACCTGAGTGTCGAATCTTCTAGTCATATCCATAGCCATATTCTCCTCCTGCAATCAGAAATAACTGACCTTGATCCGCTTGCCCATCTTCTTGAGGCAATCGGCAAGCTGATTCACCAGATTCATCTTGATGCTGAAGTTGATCGGCAGCGAAGGATTCTGGTGAGCTGGGTTTATCGCACGCCCTACGTAGAAATTGATGTCTGTGGCATCCTCGAACAGCATCCTTGCTATCTTGGAAGCCCCATCCTTCTTGTAGCTCCACTGAGTGTAGCTTTCATTTGACTTCAGGTAGTCCTGGGCATAGGTGAGCACCTTGTTAATCGTGATAACGCCCTCGGTGACCAGATCCACCCCCTGTATCGTCGCAGTAGGCGGAATCTCAGGATCTGAGAAATCCAGATTCGGAACAAGAGGCTTTCCAAGGAACTTCGCGGCAATAGTCGAAGTAGTCCCGCCGCATATGATGTGCTTGCCTTCCTTTGAAAAGAAGAGGTTCATCATCTTGCTGCAGTCCTCACGCTGGGCAGGAGGCCCTATGATCAGATTCACCTGCTCGCGCTGCCTTATCCTGATGGCGCACACTGTGGTATCATCACCCGGCATCCCGTCATACAGCTTGTTGCATTCATCTAGCAGAATCGTGCACAGGGTCTTTGCGGTGAATCCGATGTCGTACAGAGACTCAAGGAACTCAATGATGTTCTCGCGCTGCCAGCCTAGGTTCATCTTCATCCCGACTCCGGCATGGACGCAACCGTCGCTCATCAGGAAGAACACATCGCTCTCCTGCACAGGAATCCTTGTTGTATAGACTTCCTTGCCGCCTATGACTGACATAGTGGCAGGATAATCGAAGTTCTTTCCGCCACGGAGCATGATAACCTTCGGGTTGTCATACTGAATGAGTTCCACCACTGAGTTATTTATCAGGCGGAAGATCGTGAAAGTCGAATACGCGACTCCCCTTTCCTTGCACACCGGAAGCGTTGCAGCTATGGTGGAGACGCAGTCGGTAATATCGAGGCCGGCCTCCATCATCGTTGAGAGAATCTTGCTGGTGAGGGTGGACAGGATGCAGGCCTTCACGCCGCTTCCAAGCCCGTCGGCGAGAACGAATGTCGATGTATTGTTCTCATCATCCTCTACATACTCGACGTTGTCACCGCAAAGCTGCTCCTGGAATTTGTTGAGGCTTTTGTAACCGATGTCAGCGCAGAGATTATTCATTCTTTATCGACTCCTTGAGCTTTGTAAGGGCAATCTTGGTCTCGGCGGCAGTCTCGCCCAGAAGAGATGCAATCTCCTGGACTATCCGCATCTGCTTATCCACGACCTTGTCGGCAACCATGACTGTCTCTTCGCTTATCTTTGCCTTTTCTTCCTTGGCATTCTCCTCGGAAGTGACATCCCTCATCAGGCACATCAGGATATGGAAGTTGCGGTCATACACAACGCTCATCTCGACGTAGCGGTCGTATTCGGCCAGATACATCTTCTTCTCCTTGACGTTTCGCCCAGTGCTCAGCACATCCATGAACGGCTTCGGATCAAGAATCCTGATCACCTGCTCGCCCATCACATCGCCTGCATTCTGAATATTCATGATCTCACGGGCAGCCTTGTTTATAAGCTGAACCTCGAGCTGCTCGTTCACCACAATAATGCCGTTCGGAGTGCTTCCGATGATATTGCTCGTAAGACTCTCAGCCTTCTCCTTCAAGAACGGAAGACACATGGTCATGTCGGCCTTTCCCTGGAACACGGCAATCGCCTTGTCGCGGCAGCTGTTGTAGCCGCAGCTTCCGCAATTGAGCTGATCTTCAGGCTTATTCTTTCCCATTCTATGGAAAATCTCCTGAATCTCTTCTTCGGTAGGCATCTTCTTCGCAGACTGTAGAATGATGGCCTCTCGTGAAAGAACAAGCTCGGAATCGCTGATAAGATCAGCTTTGAAGTCCTCGCGGCCGGCATAGCGGATCACTTCCTGGTAGCTCTTGACTGGATAGCTGTGGTACTTTGCCATTACAGGACCGCCGATGCAGCTTCCAACACATGAGGACATCTCTATGAAGCAATGAGTCAGGTTCTCTGAAAGGATATCCTTCAGACATGCAATGCAGTTATCGATTCCATCGACTGCCAGATAAGTGTATTTATCTTCCAGAGCCATCGTCTTGAGGATACCGCCGCAGGTCGGGAACAGCCTCGCCTTGCTTTCCTCTGTATCATCGACAGCCTTTGAAAGAACGACAGATGCACTTTCGAACCATTCATTGAGTTCTTCGAAAGTCAAGACAACGTCTGCATATCCCGGGTAGCGGTCCACCTCGTCCTTCTTTGAAAGGCATGGCCCGATGAACACGACCTTCGCTCCCGGATGGCGCTTCTTGATATCAAGCGCCGCTGCTTCCATCGGCGATACGACAGGAGCCAGATACTTCAGGGCTTCCGGATAATGCTTCTGAACAAGAAGGTTCACAGTCGGGCAGCAGGTGGAAATGATTACATCCATGTTGCCTTCATGAACCAGCTTCTCATACTGGGTCTTCACATAAGTAGCTCCGACAGCAGTCTCGACTACCCCCTTGAACCCGAGCTTCTGAAGCCCTGCTTCAAGTCCCTGGATGCCCACCCCGTCGTAGCAGCCTATGAAAGAAGGCGCAACTGTCGCATAGACTTCCTCGTTCTCTGAAAGAAGAACCTTGCAGCGATCCACGTCATTGACAATCTCTTTCGCATTCTGCGGGCAGATAACAAAGCAGTTCCCGCACAATATGCACTCATCGCTGATGATGTGCGCCTGATTGCCAGAGAACTGGATCGACTTCACAGGACAATGCCTGATGCATTTGTAGCAGTTCTTGCAGTTTGCCTTCTTGAGCTTCAGATATTCGGCCATGAAAACCCCTCGTATGATATATGATCTGAAATCAACCAGCGGGGCCCGTCGCCGGTCCCCACTGGAATCTATGTTTTCAGGACAGCCTTTGCTGCCCTGGAAGGAACATGATCCTGCTATTTCACAGCAGAAAGAATATTGTCCTTAAAGAACTGATCGACAGTCTCCGGGCTTACCGAATAGTTCTTCTCATCGATGTTGACGTTCACTCCGTGCTGGCAATTGCCCATGCAGAATGTTCCGGCAAGCTCGACCTTGTCCTGAAGCTTGTTCTCAGCAATCAGACTCTGAAGCCTCTGAACAACCTGTCTTGAACCCTTTAAATGGCATGAACTGCCAATGCAAACTGTAACTCTCATATAATTGATCTCCTATTTCAGTTTATCCCAGACCCTACTCATAGTCAAAGACATTGACCCACTCAAGCAGGAACTCCCGCTCTTCCGGACGGCCCTTCACAGACTGCGAAGCGGCTACGATCGGAAGCCATCTCTGAACGTACTGCTTTGGAGTATTGCTCTTCGCACAGAACAGATCCAGATACTTCTCGGCAAGCTCATCTTCTTTCTGAAGCTTGAACAGAAGGTACGTTCTTGCAACATCCGCCGAAGCATTTCCCTGAGTCACATGTGACCAGTCCAGGATGTAAGGCTTGCCATCATCGCTGATGATTATATTGCTCGGATTGAAGTCGCCATGGCACACCTTGCTGTGGCGTGGCATGGACTCCAGACGTGACTGAAGATCATACCGGGTGGTCGCATCGAGGTTTGTCATCGAAATCTTGCGGAACATCTTGTCCCTCAGGCGATTCAGAAGCGGAGCCTTCTGATCGAACACCTGCATCTGCAGATCTACGAACTGCTCCAAGTACTCCTGCATCTTGTCCGGATTCTTCTCCATAAGGTAGGCAAGAGTCTTGCCAGGAATGAAGTCGGAGACAATCGCCCATTTGCCATCGATCTTGGTCACCTCGATGACCTTCGGGATATTCAGGCCGGTCTCTTCAACCCTGGACTGGTTCAGCGCTTCGTTGAGGATATCAGACTTGGAGAACCCATCTCCAAAAAGCTTGATCACCACATTCCCATCGCGGTAGATGGTCTTGTTGTTTCTGACAGCAATCACTCTATCAAGGCTGTACATTTACTTCACCTCCTGATACTTCCTGCCATAGTAGGCATTCAGGTACATCTGCTTTATCTCGCTGATCAGCGGATAGCGAGGGTTGTTCCCGGTGCACTGGTCATCGAATGCCGATTCGCTCATCGCATCGACCTTTGCAAGGAATTCCTTCTCGTCCACGCCGTAATCGGCGATGGTCTTCTTGATCCCGACTCTCTCCTTAAGCTTATCAACTGCATCAATCAGATTGTCAAGCTTTTCCTGATCATTCTTTCCGCCAAGTCCCAGATGCTCGGCAACCTCGGCATAGCGGCGCATCGTATGAGGATACCCGTACTGAGGGAACGTGCCCATCTTGGTTGGCAGTTCAGCGGCATTGAACGGTACGATCTGGTCAAGCAGTATCGCATTGGCGATTCCATGCTGAACATGGAAGTATGCACCAAGCTTATGAGCCATCGAGTGGCAGATTCCGAGGAATGCGTTTGCAAAAGCCATTCCGGCCATCGTTGCAGCATGCCCCATCTTCTCTCTGGCCTCCGGATCATTCGGTCCATTGTCCCAGGCTCTTGGAAGATACTTGAAGATCACATCGAGTGCCTGTAGTGCAAGTCCGTCAGTGAAATCAGTGGCCATCATGCCAGCATAGGCCTCCAAAGCATGGGAGACTGCATCGATTCCTGAAGAAGCAGTTAGCCCCTTCGGTGCATCCATCATCATGTCTGCATCGACGATTGCAATAGTCGGCATCAGTTCATAGTCCGTCAGAGGATACTTGACACCTGATCTTTCATCGGTGATGACAGCGAACGGAGTAACCTCGGATCCTGTTCCGGCGGAAGTCGGGACTGCAATGAACAGAGCCTTCTGCCCCATCTTCGGGAAAGTGTAGATTCTCTTTCTGATATCGCAGAATCTCATCGCCATATCGAGGAAATCCACTTCAGGATGCTCGTACATCACCCACATGATCTTTCCGGCATCCATAGCCGATCCGCCGCCGACAGCAATTATCGCATCAGGCTGGAACGAACGCATCTGCTCGGTGCCCTTGATTGCACATCCGAGAGTCGGATCAGGAGCAACATCGAAGAATGTGTCATGCTCGATGCCCATTTCGTCGAGGTATTTCTCGATCGAAGCTGTGTATCCATGGTGATAGAGGAAGGAATCGGTCACGATGAACGCTCTCTTCTTCTTGTATTCCGTCTTGAGCTCCTGCAATGCAACAGGCAGGCATCCCTTCTTCAGATAGACCTTTGAAGGCGCTCTGAACCAAAGCATATTCTCTCTCCTTTCTGCCACAGTCTTGATGTTGAGCAGCTGCTTCACCCCGACGTTCTCCGACACCGAGTTGCCGCCCCACGAGCCGCATCCGAGTGTGAGCGACGGTGTGAGCTTGAAGTTGTACAGGTCTCCGATTCCGCCCTGTGACGATGGTGTATTTACCAGCACTCTGCATGTCTTCATCGCATTGTAGAATCTGGCCAATTTCTCATTCTCCGTCACTGTGTTGATATAAAGCGATGAAGTGTGGCCGTAACCGCCATCTGCAATGAGCTGCATCGCCTTTGAAATCGCATCTTCGAAATCCTTGGATTTGTACATTGCAAGGACCGGCGAAAGCTTTTCATGGGCAAATGCCTCGGAAAGCTCGACGCTCTCCACTTCTCCGATGAGGATCTTCGTCTTCGGATCCACATCGACACCGGCAAGCTGAGCGATCTTGTAAGCGCTCTGCCCAACAATCTTCGCATTCAGGGCATTGTTGATCAGGATCGTCTTACGGACCTTGTCTGTCTCCTCGGCATTGAGGAAATAGCAGCCTCTGTCGGCAAACTCCTTGCGAGCCTGCTTGTAGACCTTGGAATCGACAATAACGGACTGCTCAGAAGCGCAGATCATGCCGTTGTCGAATGTCTTTGAATGGATGATCGAGTTCACTGCCAGCACCACATCGGCGCTGCTGTCAATCACGGCAGGCGTATTTCCCGGTCCGACTCCAACAGCTGGCTTGCCGCTTGAATAAGCAGCTCTGACCATCCCCGGTCCTCCGGTTGCCAGAATGATGTCGGCTTCCTTCATAAGAAGGTCAGTCATCTCAAGGCTCGGAGTGTCAATCCACCCGATGATATCCTTCGGAGCACCCGCTTTCACAGCAGCTTCCAGCACTACCCGTGCGGCCTCTGCAGTGCTCTTCTTGGCTCTTGGATGCGGTGAAATGATGATTCCGTTTCTGGTCTTCAATGCAATGAGAGTCTTGAAGATCGCTGTCGATGTCGGGTTAGTTGTAGGAATGACTGCTGCAACCAGTCCGACCGGCTCCAGCACCTTCTTTATCCCGTAGGCTTTGTCCTCTTCCACAACACCGCATGTCTGGGTGTCTCTGTATTTATTGTAGATATACTCGGATGCGAAGTGGTTCTTTATGACCTTGTCCTCCACAACTCCCATGCCTGTCTCTTCGACTGCAAGCTTTGCAAGAGGAATCCTCGCCTGGTTCGCAGCCATTGCGGCAGCGAAGAAGATCTTGTTCACCTGCTCCTGATCAAACGTAGAGTACTCTTTCTCTGCTGAGCGCACTCTATGAATCAGGTCCTCCAGACTTTCAACGCTGTTCACGATTTTCTCTTCGTTCATATCTGTCTCCTATCCCATTGGGACAATTCGAACTTACCATCAATAAAAGAAAATGTGTAATGCTATATTGATATATCGATATGCCTGTATCGATATAAAGTGATTCACTTTTGTTACTTCCTCTATGTCAAAGATATCAATGAAATAGACAGAATAATCTGCTTGCCAATATATATGCTCTGAGCTTCAGATAATCACCTGAAGGTTCTGCTTGACTTCCATCAGCGTATCCAGAAACAGCTTGTCCAGGTCTGTGAATCTATAGCCTTTGCGGTAAATCAGCACATCCTTGTACACCTTGTCATTGTCAGGCACCCATTTCTGAACCAGATGATAGCGCTTCAGCATAACCTCTGGAATAGGCGAAACCCACATATAGCTGTTCTTAAGGCCGCAAAGAAGATCGAACTGGCTCCCACGGTCGAAGATGAACAGGTGTTTGTCCCCACCTTCATCGAAGGCCGCCTTGCGTATTTCAGGCACAGGAAGAGACGGTATGTACGGATCGCCCTGAACGACTTCGGGATAAGGCTCGAAATCGGACATCCCAAGATCCTGCCTTCCTGCAAGAGGATGGTCATCAGACATGACGGCTATAGACGTGAAGTCCAGCAGCTCTTTAGAATCAAGGCCCTTTTCCCGCAGGCTGCCTTTGAAATACGAGTCATAGTCCTCGCAGTAGCGGATTATCCCAAGGTTGTAGTCCTCATCAGTGATGCTGCTCATTGCCAGAAGGCTGTTTGTCTCCTTGTACCATACCCCGATCATCTTGTTCTGGTTGAGCTTTGCCGAGAATTCCACGAAAGCGTGGCTTATGTAGCTGGCTCTCGGAACGGAGATCGAGAAGACCTGCTTCCGCGAATCATCCTTCCTGTAAAGTGATTCTACGTAATCCACCCTTGAAATGATCTCACGTGCATACTGGATGAATTCTTCGCCCTGAGCCGTGATTGCCATGCCTTTTGTGGTTCTGTTGAAAATCGTTATACCGATTGAATCTTCAAGTTCCTTTATGCTGCGGCTCAGATTAGGCTGGCCCATTGAAAGGTTCTCGGCAGCTTTGCTTATTGACCTGCATCTGGCGACTTCGACCGCATAACGAAGATGAAGAAGATTCATCGCTCCCTCCTACAGCATCTCCTCCACTCCGACGAGGAAGCCGGAATGGAAGAAGAATTGATCCAAGGCATAATCAGCTGCTGCGATTATGTTCGCTTTCTCTCCAAGCGCCGAGCGCAGAATCACGGCCTCAGAGGCATATGGATGATGATACTTATCAAAAAGCTCAGTAAGCTTGGAAAGCGGGCCATCGGGAATTGTGCTTCCCTGTCCGCCGATTACAATTGTATCGAATCCGCATACCTGGCTTGCAAGAGCAAAGGCTGTTGCCATTGCATCAAGAGCCTGACCCAGCGGCACCTTGTCCCATATGTCCTTGAGGCTTGCATCCGGGCTCTGGCTGAGAGCCCAAGTCGAGGCAACCGCCTCAAGGCATCCGATCTGTCCGCATGTGCAAAGCCCTGTCTGTGATACTTTCAGATGCCCGAATGCTCCAAGGAGGCTGTAGACTTTCTTGTTCTTGACAAGCGCCGCATCTATGCGTTCGCCCCAGTCTACGTAGAAGACGCACTTGCCGGCTTCTCCATCTAGGTTCTCTGCCAGAACAAGAGCTTCAAGAGAGTTTGAAAGCACTGCATGGATCCCAAGGGCCTTCTCCATCACCTCAACAATCGGTATTTCGCCCCATGGGAGGAATGAGCAGCGTTCAATGGTCTTCCTGTCACTTGAAATCCCTGCAGGAATCGTTATTGCCATGCCGAGAATCGAATCCTTCGGCGCCAGCTTGATGGTTCTCATGCAGCTTTTAATTATGCTTACGCAGAAATCCTCAGGGGTCTTATGGCTTTCTGTAGGTATTCTTTCAAATCTGATCAGTTCAAGCCCGAGGTTTGCAAGGGCAATAATGCAGAACTTCGGTCCGATGTCAACTGCAAGCACAAGCCGTGAGCTCCGAACCAGTTCCAAGGCTGTGGCCCTCCTCCCATTGGAAGAGGCAAGCTTTCCGGTTTCCCTGATCACGCCCTGCTCTATCAGGCTGTCGACAATTTCTCCTGTTGAGACTTTGTTAAGCGACAGAAGCCTGGAAAGCTCAGCTTTTGAAAGGCGGTCCTTGCGCCTTACAAGGTTGAGCACTCTGTAATTATTGATTGATCTCGCAGATTGCGGCTGACTGAGCTTCATGCTCAAAGATTACTCCAAATGCCGGATTTGTGATAGTCCCGGACAAAAGATAAGGCCGGTGAACTTAATCATCGGCCCTCTTTTGTATATGCTTCTATTCTATTTGGAAGCTAAGTAATTTAGATTCCTGCGTAGGTCACTGTCATTGTGGACT
>JAQUYU010000044.1 GCA_028691695.1 Sphaerochaetaceae bacterium
GCATTGTCCAGATAAGGCTGGGAATCGGAAATAGCCATGTCATACTCCGACGGTCCCCATTTGATCTGGCGTCTTCCTATGGAAGCATAGAATGCACTGTCATTCGAAGTGAAATCCACATACCCTACCCGCGGCATATTCAGGTCAATCACCGCTCCGACAAACGGAATGTTCGTCATGAGCTTTCCATCATCCTTGAGAATCTGCAGAGCATCCTGACGGATATCAAGAACAAAGACCATGTCTATGTTCTTCGTGTCCACTTCAAAACCCAGATCAAGAAGGCTCGGCACAGCATAAGGCTTGAGAAGGTAATCATGCTTGTTTTCCCACCAATCAGATGGAATGTTCCAAGTGCTCAGATTTCCAGCATCGGAAGCAATGGCTGCCGGGGAATTGTCATAAGTGAAATACGGCTTGAAATTCACAACGCCAGTCACTCCCGCAAAAAGAGATGCTGCACAGAGCAGCATGCAAACGAAAACGATGATCTTCTTCATATAATCCTCCAGATCAAAGAGCAACAGTCATGCTCAAAGAAAACTGCACATCCATTTCAGGATCGGAATAGGCTCCAGTAGCTTTGGTGTACTTGAAGCGTCCTATCCAATCCAGTTCGAAGCCCGCAGATACTCCCGGCCACTTGAAAGCCTTATCAAGGCTAGCATCGGCTGAGAGGCTTGCTACGATGGCGCGGGTGATCACATCGCCAGACGGGGTCTTTCCGCTGTAGTCCGCTTCGCCTTCATTGCGGAGGCTCTGGCTATGGCTCTTGTACAGGTTCATCTGTCCATGTTCCATCAGAAGAACATTCAGTGAAGTTCCGAATACAGAAGGCTTGGTGTAATCCACGCCGATCTTCAGGGCAATCGTATCGCCTCCGAACTGGAAGCCTATGAACTCGAAGAAAGGGATATGGCCTTCATAACTGCTGGTATCGAACTCATCAAGATGGTAGTATCGTGAGACCTTGATGAAATCAAGCCCATCTCTCCTGTAAAGAAGCGGAGTCGTATAAACGAACTCGGCATTGCTTTCCAGATATCCCTTTCCAAGTTCAGAAGTGTACTGGGCTCCGGCAACGAAACCCGACGAATCACTCTGCTCTGTTCCTTCATGCAAGGCACGTGCCTGATCCATCACATACTGCCCGTAAAGCTGAAAGCCCTTGAAAACTGCGACATTGGCCTCTATATAGGCAATTGCATTGAACATCGAGCGGTTGTTCAGGTTGTGATAGATGAAGGCTGGATTCATGAACTGAAGATCCAGGGTATCATAGCGATACATTACATTCTCGCTGACCTTAAGCGTTGCACAATCCCACAGCCTGAATTCAAGCGTGTGGATCATCATCATGCGATTGCCGTTTATATCATCAGCCTTGTTCTCCCCGCTTGAGGTCCATGTGTTGAAGAACATGAGGATCCAGTCATACCTGAAGTCATCGACGAAGATCGAAAGCCTTGAGAAGTCGTTGTAATCGGTGACGTCATCCACAAGCAGGTTTCCCAGATATGCATCTCCGATCTTGAGCCTGTCACGGCTGAGGGAGAAGTTCCAGTTCTTTCCACCAAAGGAAAAGATGGCACGCTTTGGCCATATGAAGCTGAAATCATAGGTATCAGTGAAGAAATTGGACATCAAAGGCGAACTGAAGAAATATGAGTTGGAAACATAATGAGAACTGGAGGTCAGCTTGTAGCTTCCGACATATCCGTCAACAGATGCTAGCGGAGAACCAAGGTAGCCCTCGAATGAGTCACGATGTGCAGCGCGTCCCATCTGATAACTCGCATCGAAAGTGGTGTAGAAGAAATCGCTTGCAGAGAAATCGAATGAGAAGTGAATCAGAGGCTTGCGGTCACTGTAGCTTCGGATCCAGTCGGTCTCAAGGTTGAAGTCATCTCCATTGCTGTGGGCATAAAGCTCATATGTGAAATCAGCATCGGCGGAAAGACCGAAGTCATCGTTGATCTGCCATTTGGATCCTTCATCGATTATTCCAAGGGCTTCGTCATACAGGCTCTGCCCGAATTGTCCAAGGGATGACCTATCCAACTTGGAAAGGATCTGACGGGCTTCAGCCTCTGACCAAGGCCTGTTGGTCGCTGGCTGGCTCATTGAAGACAATGAATAAAGGGTGTCCATGTAATCATAGATAGGAGAAGTCGAGATGATGATTCTGCCGTCAACCCGAGCCGAAACGCCACAGACCAAGATTAAAGCACAAGCAACCAGGGCAAACAGTCTTTTCTTCATTGGAACATGATAACCTAGTTCCCAGAGCAAAGCAACACTGATTAGAACTCTATTGCCACGCCCAGGCTTCCCTGCACATTGATGTCTTTCTGGCCAATCACATGATCAAGATTGACAGTATAATGTATTTGCAGGCCACCGTACAGCTTGCAGTACTTCCAGAAAGGACCTGCTTCAGCACCAAGGCAGAATGAAAGGTCGTTCTCAGGAGTTCCCGTAGGTGTCCTGTCAGCTGAATTCTTCTCAGTCGCAAAATCAGAATCAATATTCACTTCGCCCTGGCGGGAATACACAAGGCTTGCATTGCATATAAGCCAGCTCAGGCTGTCAAACTCAGCACCGATGGCCCACACCTGAGAATCACAGCCGTAAGGATAGCCTATGAACCTCTTCTCATATCCGAAGTTGTAATGGTACCAGACTATGTAATCCACCCCGTCTCTGTGGTACATCCATGGGTCGGTCTGTGTGAATTCAGTCCAGAAAGACAGAATTCCAGCATCCAGAGCAATGTTGTATTCAAGCCCAAGCTGATAGCCGAATGCATTTGGGGTTTCCTTGTTTTCATTTGACAGCTGGTACTGATCCATCGCCACCTGTCCGTAGAGATCAAGACCTTTGACAATGTTCAGGTCGAAATCCAATCCAATGATGGAATTGGTAAGATCAGCGGTGAAGTATTGATGATAGATCACCATCGGATTGAGGAACCTGATGTCGAAGCTTTCATCGCAGTACATGATGGTTTCATTGAGAGATATACGAAGCTTCGAGAAAGGAACGAATTCGGCGCGATGAGCTATCAGCATCTCGAAAGTCCTCTTTCCCGTGCCCATCTCGGTTTCAGGGGAGAAGAACTGAACAGATGTAGAGAACTGGAAGCCACGGCTGAAGAACTTGAGCACAATGCCGTCGAAGAAGTTGAGATTGTCCGAAATAATCAGATTGCCAGTCTTGCCAGGCCCCATGCTCATCCCTATCCGGCCAGCAGTGAGACTGAAATGCGGTGCATTGACCTGAAGATAGCCACGGTACGGCCAGAAGAAATCGAATTCATCGCCATTGAGACCGGTTAGATTGGTATAGAATGAATCACCATAAGGCACGTTTTTGTACCGTTGCTTGAGTACAAACCCAGTTCTGAAAACAAACAGGTCGCCAAAGTCGAAATTCATCGGGATATCAAGCAAAGGAAGCCTGTCCTCCCATCTGTAGCGTTCATCGCTGTTCATGTATGCCTCAAGGCTGAGCTTGAGAGGAATCGACCAGGAAAATGCCTTATGCGTTTCTTCAGTCCGAGTCGATACAGCATCATGCAGAGAATGCGTCTTCACTGATGAGGATTCAGGCAAATTCATGAAAAGCTCTTTCTTCGAGTACGGATAGAATGACGATGGGCCGGAAAGCCCTTCAAGGCTGCATAGCTTCTCAAGCCTCGATGCAGTTAATTCCAGAGAGGGAGTCGCAGCAAAAAGAATCTGGGAGCATGCAAGCAGAATCAGAACGGAAAAAGAGAGCAAACGTTTCATGGATTTGAGTATATAATGATAAGCAAAGAATATTCAACAAAATGTTGATGTATTTCCAATCAGCTGTCTATCGATAATCCCACCGATATGAACTTCACTCTGTCATAGTACCAGTTCAGAAGAGGCATCCTGCCGTCATGGTAATATGCTTCGACCCTGACGCCGGATCCGGCTATGTCCAGCCCTCCTCCGACTGTCACTTCAACTTCCCAGGGATTGTCAGGACTGTATCCGCCCACTTCATGAAGCGTCTGCCCATCCTGATGAAGCTGTACATTGATGCCGGCAAATACAGTGCCAACATATTTGACAGGAATCAGGACTTCCGCTCCAGTCTGGATCCGCATTGCCCTGTAGAGCCCTGAACGTTTGGAAGCCTCATCAGCTTCAAGCTGCGATGCCGTGAAATTCTCATCACCCCCGATTGCCTCGATCAATGACTGCTCATCGTTTCTGAAAGTGCTGTAGTCCGCGGGAATATCGGCAACAGGGCGGATCCAGCTTGGACTCTTGGGAAGTTCCAGCTCGCAATAGAGCCGGACAAGCCATGGAGTCTGTATGCTGATTCCAGCAAGAAATGAATTGTCCCTCACATATTCCACAAGGTTATTGAATTGATAGACAGTGTCGTTCCGAGTGAACGACGTGTCTCCATCCGGGAAGTTGTGATTGTAGAAATCATCAAGAACCTCATCACCGTAATGACCGGAGAAATGATGGATCCCGAACCGTAAGGAAACCGTGTTGAACAAGCGCATGTTGGCACCTGCGAAGTACGTGCCATCGAAGCCTAGGTTGGTGCTTCCCCCGAAAACTGCGAATATCGTATCAAGCGCCCCTTGGATTGAAGCCTCAATCTCCATCCTCTGATCCAGGAATCCCAGCCTGAGAAGGCTTATGTTCGCCCCTGTCTTCATTCGAAGGTATGAATCATCATCGTCGGCAAAACCATCCGAATAAGGAAGATCCACATACTCCTGCTTGCCAGTAGAAGTGTTCAAGGATGAAGTCCGGATTGAAGATGGATTGGCCTGCCCTGAAGCAAGGTCCATCAATGAAAAGTCCGTCTGAGGCGAATACATATCGAATATTGCCTCAGGGTAAAGCTCATCAGATGGAACCAATTCAAGATCAATCGCATCATCGAACAGGCTATATTGCCCGAAAGCGAAGCCTGCAGAGATTGAAGCGAGAATCAGGAATGCCGATGCAAGGAACTTCTTCATTATCAGCCGTCAATGGAGAATCCGACTCCTACCATCTTTGTGCGAGAGTAGAACCAGTTCAGTGCAGGAACTCTTCCTTCGTGATAGAAGGCCTCGATCCGCAATCCGCTTCCAATCTCTATTCCACCGCCAGCGGTGATCTCAAATTCCCAAGGATTGTCTGCACTGTACTGCCCATACTGATGTTTGGTCTGCCCATCCTGATGAAGCTGGATGTTCACTCCTGCAAACACTGATCCGAATGAAGGAATAGGAACTGTCACTTCAACTCCGGTCATGATCCGAAGCGCCTTGTAGTTTCCGCTTCGCTTGAGCTCCTGTTCGGCATCAAGCTGGCTCTGCTTCCAGTGCTCGCCGTCAGCTGCATCTCCACCTATGCGGTCGATCAAAGTCGGACGTCCCTCATCACCTGGAATGGTATTCTCGTAATCGGCAGGAGTATGTGCAAAAGGCCTGATCCAGCTTGGGTTCTTCGGAATCTCAAGTTCACCGTAGATGCGCACGAACCAAGGAGTCTGGACGCTGACTCCCATAAGATACGAATTGTCCCTTACGTACTCCATGAGCCCTATGTACTTGTAGGCAGTCCCGTTGATTTTAAGTTTTGGATCAGAAGAAGAGAAATCGATTCCATTCTTGGCATAGAATTTCTCAAGCATTTCGTCGCCATAGTGGCCGGAGAAATGATGAAGACCAAAGCGTAAAGATACGATATCTGCAATCCTCACATTGGCACCAAAGAAATAGGTACCATCGAATCCCAGGGTATCATTCTTCTCAAATCCGCAGAAGAGCGTGCTCACTGTTCCCTGAACAGAACCTTCGATTTCCACCAGCGGCTTGGAAAGAGCATCATGCAATCCGAAGCCTATTCTGAACAGGCTGAGATTGATTCCGGTCTTCATCCTAAGGTACATGTTATCATCCGAACCAAGATCATCATCACGGTAAGGAAGATCCACATACTGGTTCATTCCCGCCGAATCCTGGACAATTGCCCGAAGATCAATCGGGTTGGAAACCCCGCCTGAGAGGAACATCGGAGTCAGATCAGACTGCGGTGAATAGATGTCGAAAAGCGCCTCTGGATACAGCTCATCAGATGGCAGAAGATCGGCATAGAACCTGCCGTCTCCGAAAGAATACTGACCTGCTGCGGCAAAGCAGACAGAGCAGACAGCAACGAAAATAGCCACAACAGCAAATGGTTTCTTCATTTTCACCTCACTGAAACACCATAACAGACAACTGTTCAAAAAGCAAATCAATTATTCAACGGTTTTCTTTCAGCAAGAAACCGGTTTCAATTATATTCCAATTCTGTTATGATTGACTCGTCTGTGCCCAAAGGGAGAGTATGACAATGAAGAAAGCCATCGCAGCAATCCTGTTGATATTCGTATCAGCATCAGCTCTGCTGTTCGCATCTGTTCAAGCATTCGGACAGAATTCCATAGAAGTGAGGACAATGGAGAGCCTGTTCATGGCGGCAGGAATCTCGGTTCCTTCGGTAATCTACCCCGCTTCGTCTGATGCCCTTCTTTTGTTCATTGATGAAACAGACCTTGAATCAAGGCTTCCTGGCGATCTGATTCCAAAGCTGGAAGCACTGAGGAAGACGCTCAGCGGCGAGACTCTTCATTCAGTTTCAAAGAACTTCCGTTACAATGCCGATATCCTTCTTATGCCGCAGCTCTACTGGGCAAGCCCAGATCCAGCTGAATTTCCCGATTCCGACTGGAGGCCTCTGTACAAGGACAGGCTTCCGTTCCTGAAGACAATCACAGACCTTTACCTGGGCCCATACGTATTCGGCCGCTTCACGCTTGAATTAGGCAAGCGGCGCGAGAGCATTCACAAAAGCAAGCTGGAAACGAATCTCCTCGTCAAACCAACAAGCGGAAACCTCACTTTCCCTCATGAAGCATATCTCTCAATAGGTTCTGGATCTTTGAGCCTTTTCATCGGACGCACCAGAGCTTCCGAGGGTCTGGGAGTCACAGGCAACCTTGCATTGGGTGATAACTTCGTGTTCAGGGACATCATCAAGCTGTCGGTCAGCGCCTTCCCGTTCAGCTACGACCTTCTGATCAACAGCTTCGATCCTGAAAACAGCAACACAAGCCACGGCTACACTTCATCAGATTCGATCCGGCCTCTTGTGATTATGCACAGAGCGAGCCTGGCTCTGAAGTCCAAGCTGGCTCTGACCATCTACGAAGGAATCCTTGCAAGCACTGCAGGCAATGCATTCGATCCCAAGCTTCTCAATCCTTTCATGGTTTTTCACAACACCAATTCTTATTTGAACGGCAATGTGAACAACTTCTTCGGGCTGGAGATAGACTGGGCTATCATGAAAAGCCTCAGCTTCCATGCAGAAGCGATGTTTGACCAGATACAGCTCAGCTCCGAAGGAAAGCAATATGATCCTAATGCCTATGGCCTTCTGGTCAATCTGAGGGGAAGCATATGGCACATCGAAGCAGTCTACACCAGCCCTGCACTCTATCTGAAATCAGGAACCGACCATTACAAGACCAACTTGATTGCGGGAAACAGGATGTGGGACGGCTCTGATGCCTGCTTCATCGGGCATAGCTTCGGGCCAAACACAGCTGCTATATCTGCCGGAGCACATTATGCTTTCTCGGATGATCTTTCAACTGCAGCAGACGTTCTTTTCAAAGCCCAAGGCGATACAGGATTAGGCAAAGGAAGGACTGACTGCTGCCCATCGGCAGATGAAATAGGATCCAGTCTCTCGCCATGGTGCGGCACGCCTGGCAACAAGCCTGAATACATGCTTCAGGTCTCTCTTGAAATGAAGTGGAGCATCCTTGAAAAGGCAATTGAATTCAATGCCGGCGCTTCATTTCAGAACTTCTGGAACTGGTGCTGCAAGCCAGGACAGAATAATGCCGTATTCCAGATCCATCTAGGCGTCGCAGTGAATGTACTTGGTTTCAGTCAATCAGAAAAATAATATACAAGAAGGAAAAAATGAAGAAGAAAACACTATTGTGCGTATTTTCAATCCTTGCCATGGCCTTGAGCCTGGCAAGCGCCTCCGTGACCACTCTGTTCAGAGTGCAGCCGACATTTGGGTACAGCAGTTATCCGCTTATTGGAAGCGACAACTTCTGGACTCTCGAAGGAAAGACCGATTCAAACTGGTATGAAACCTATCAGGATATCTACCGACGCTACTATGCAGAGCCTGGCCTCTTCGATATCGGAGTCGCAGTGGATGATGAGCATTTCGGCTTCGTATTGGATCTTGATTTCAGAAATGATTTCAAGGCTTATGTCACAAAGTCCTCATGGTCAAACATCCCATACATCGGAAACACGCTCAGTGCAATCACCGACCTCAACTTCCCGCGCCTCGGATTCGCCGAAGTCAAGTTCGACCGTTTCTATGCGTCAATAGGAAGAAGACAGATCAAATGGGGACCGTCGGAGTACGACATGGCCATCAGCGACAGCGCTCCATATCTCGACAACCTCTGGCTTGATTACAAGACCCCATCCAAGAACGGCAATCTCTGGTACAATTTCATCGCTGTCGGTCTTAATTCCGAAGCCATCAACGGCGGGAACAAGCCCTCAGATGGAAAACTAAAGAACCTCTTTGCACACCGTCTTGGCTGGGAGAATGATTTCTTCAGGATAGGAATCGGAGAGCTCAACCTCGTTTACGGCGAGATGCCGGACCTTATGGATTTCACTCCGTTCGGAATCTGGCACAACCTCTATCAGGACGAAAGATCCAATGTTATGCTCAACCTTTCCCTTGAGGGTCTGATTGCCAAGACACTGCGTCTGTACGGGACGTTCACGATGGATGACTTCGATCTTCCATCGGAGCCGAAGGCAAATGGCAAGCCGGCTGCGATGGGGTTCAATGCAGGCCTTCAGTGGCACATCCTTGATGGGAGTCCGATCGAGTCCAGGGAATTCAGTTATCAGGACTATGTTCTTGAAGAAGATTCGTTTGAATTCAAGGGCGGACTAAACGTCGCGTATGAATTCTACTTCGCTACTCCGTACCTGTACAACCGCAGTGAGGACATGGGCAAGTTCACAGTTCCCATGAGATTATTCACAAACGGGTATGTCACTGAATCCAATGCGTTCTTCATAGGCTTTCCATACGGGCCGAACTCGATGCTACATCGCGTAGAGATCGAATACTCCGAGAAGAACTGGAAGGCAGATCTTACTGGAGAGTACTTGATCAGAGGCGACTACGGAATCGACAGTGCATATGGAAATGATGACATTCCCGGTTACCGCGATTACTGCTATGCTCTTCGAGGCAATCTGACACACACGGTTCTTGTCACCGCCGGCGGTCAATGGAACTGGAAGCCAGGATTCAAGGTATCCGCTTCTCTGACCGGAGCATTCGATCTTACCCATGGCAGGAATGCCATAAAGGCCAAGCTCGGAGCATCAATCGACATTCCCTCGCTGTTTTAGAATCTAAATTTGCCCGTCAGTTCTCTGACGGGTTTTTATTGTTTTTATCTGTATTTGCTGGTATCATGTTAATATTCTTAACGATTAGGAATGGCTGATTTGAAAAACGATGAAGAAACTAGCACAGGCTTCAAGAAGCTTGTGCTGCGTGACATTGCAGAAAGCTGGAATCCGAAGATAGCACGTCACATTCCCAGATTTGTATATAGAAAGATTAATAAGATCCTTCATATTGATGAACTGAATGCCTTCCTGTCAGAAACACATAATGATGATACTCAGGTTTTCCTGGACAAGGCAGTTGCATTCTTCGATCTTAAGATAAGATTCAATGGCTTTGATAAGATTGAGGCCCAGAAAGGCAACGGAGACTTGTTCATCGTTGCAAACCATCCCATCGGAGGACCGGAGGGCATTGCGCTTGTTGACAAGGTTCTTCCACTGATGCCTGATGTGAAGATCATGATCCAGAAGCTTCTTGCCGCTGTACATCCTATGAGGAAGATTTCCGTGTACAATGGCAGCAGGCTCATAACTACCCTCGAATCAGTGAAGAAAGGCGATCCTGTAATTCTGTTTCCAGCAGGCTTCTGCTCCAGGAGGCTAAAGCACAGACGCCTGATCTACGACCTCAAGTGGAAGAGCACTTTCATCAAGCTTTCGCAGCGGTACGGCCGCACTGTTCTTCCAATTCATATCAGCGGCAGGCTCAGCGAACGGATGTACCGCTGGTACAGCTTCAGGCGGGCCTTGCACATCAAGCTTCAAATCGAAACTTTGTTTCTTGTCGATGAAATGTTCAAGTGCAAGGGATCTGAGCTTGTATTCACTGTTGGAAACCCAATCGCTCCTGAGACATTCTCTTGCAATGCAGACCCCGATGAATGGGCAGCAAGGGTACGACAGTATGTGTTTCAGCTCGGAAGCGATCCTGATGCAAAGTTCGACCCTGATCTTCCAGATTCTCTTCCATCTGACTGACAATTTCGGGCGAAGAATCAGGGTTTGGCCAGAAAAGCTTATTGCACTTCCCAATTTCCGTGGTAATATGGGAACAGGAGGAGCCTATGTATGAAAGCAAGATGAAGCTCACCCCTAAGCAGCTGGGGATGCTCAATGGCGATCAAGGAGAAATGATGGCCCGTGTCATGGAGACGCTGGTCAGATTCGGGGATATTTTCGGGGCAACGAAGATGGTCAAGGTGACGTCCAGAAGCGGGCACCTGGTGACAAGCTTCGGAATCGGCCTTCTCAAGCCGCTGTTCAGGACGATGGATCAGCTCATCGAGGCCGGCGTGAAGGTGCAGGGAGATTTCACAGTGGATCCGCGTCCGCTGGACTATGCGAACGTCAAGTGCAATCCGCTTGAGAAGCTGGTGTTCAACAAGTTCCTCTATTCGCAGCAGGAGCGCTATGAGAAGCAGCTTGCAGCTCTTGGGCTCCGCAATTCAAATGCATTCACCTGCGCATGCTATCTTATAGGCAACGTACCGAACAAGGGCGACATCCTTTCATGGGCGGAAAGCAGCGCCGTGGTATTCGCAAACAGCGTTCTTGGAGCCAGATGCAACCGCAACAGCGGAATGCTTGACCTGTTCGGATGCATCGCCGGATATGTTCCGTATTTCGGACTGCTCACCGACGAAGGACGCAAGGCAAAATGGAAAGTCATAGTCAAGACATCTTCCAAGCCAGAAGCTCAGGTGCTTGGGTCGGCGATTGGAATGAAAGTCATGGAGGACGTCCCTTATGTCTATGGACTCGACCAGTACCTTGGCCATGACAGCACAGATATCGATGCCATTGGCTACCTGAAGGATTTCGGTGCAGCGACAGCCTCTAACGGAGCTGTGGGCCTGTATCATATAGATGGATTGACTCCAGAGGCTATCGAATCCAAGGAAGCACTGATCAGAGAAGATGCCCAGGAGTACGTGATAGACGATGCAGAACTGAAGCGCGTGCAGGATTCGTATCCACTGATGTGGAAGAAGCCGGACTCGAAGGCGCAGCTTTGCTTCATCGGATGCCCGCATCTGACAGCGAAGCAGCTTCTGGATTGGACAGACAGGATTGAAGCTGGACTGAAGAATAACGGCCGTTCCAAAGTCACATGCCAGACAGTGCTCACATGCCCGCCCGATATTGCCGATGAATTCAGAAAGGGATCAGACTACCAGCGGCTGCTTGCAACCGGCGCACGCCTCAGTTCAATCTGTCCTCTTATGTACACAAACAACCCGCTTACAAAGGGCAAGGCCATCATCACGAGCAGCAACAAGCTACGGACCTACTCGATCGCCAGATACTATAAGGATCAGGAGATTCTTGAAATCATCACAGGAGGCAAGGCATGAAGACATTCAAGGGAAGAGTCCTCGCAGGGGGAAACTGGACTGGAGAAGCTGTAGTATCACACCAAGGCGTAAACACGCTGGCCACGTTCCAGTCATCGGCTCTGAAGAACGCCAAGCAAGTGGTGGTTAGTGATCAGAACAACAGCGATATTTACAAAAAGATGATAACAGGAAAGGCATTGTGCCTTCCTATCACCATCGGATCGACCACCGGCGGGCTTGTAATCCAGACGATCTGCTCGATGAAGATCAATCCGTCTGCATTCCTTTTCTCTGAGCACATCGACAGCCTTGCTGCCAGCGGGATCGTTCTTGCACAGGTATGGGAAGGCTCTGACGTAATCGCCATTGACCAGCTTGGGAAGGAATTCCTGGATGCAGTGCATACAGGAGACAGGCTGGAAATCAAGGAAGATGGAACAGTAACGATACTGGATTGATTCATCATCCCGTTTCGCTTATTATGAAAATATGAAAGTTCTCGTATACGGTTCAGTCAATATTGACAGGGTTTTTTCGGTTGATCACATCATTCTCCCAGGAGAAACGCTCAAAAGCACCAGGATGTCCCTCAGCGCAGGCGGCAAAGGCGCAAATCAGTCCGTTGCACTGGCAAGAGCAGGCAGCGATGTCTGGTTTGCAGGCAAGACTGGCGACGATGCCGCTTGGATCATCAAGACGATGGAAGAAGCTGGGGTTCATACTGAATACCTCTGTCATACCGACCATCCGAATGGACAGACTGTAATACAGCTGGATCGCCATAAGCAGAATTCTATAATTGTCCTGCCCGGCTCCAACGGAGAGATCGAGCAGTCCGAGATTGATGCTGTGCTTCCCCATTTCGAGGAAGGAGACTGTCTTGTGCTTCAGAACGAGATCCCTCACATCGGATACCTGATTGACAAGGCCTCAGAGAAGAACATGTACATAGTGTTCAACCCATCTCCTCTTACCGATGATATTCCAACGCTTCCGATAGACAAGGTGAACCTTCTTGTAGTCAATGAAATCGAAGGAGCCTCTCTTGCCGGTCTTCAGCCTGATGCAGATTTCGATGAGATTCTTGTCAAGCTCGAAGAAAAGTACCCATCGACCGAAATCGTAATGACAGTTGGCTCCAAGGGAGCATATTACCGCTTCGACAAAGATATCGTGTTTTCAAGCGGCGTGAAGGTCAAGGCTGTTGATACAACCGGAGCCGGAGACACATTCCTCGGATACTTCCTTACATACAAGAACGAAGGTCGCAAGATTGAAACATGCCTCGGAGATGCATGCTATGCCGCTGGAATCGCTGTTTCGCGTTTCGGTGCAATGCAGAGCATACCGCTTCGAAGCGAAGTGGACGGCTGATTCTCAGGATTCTCAGTCAAAGATTTTTCTAATCAGCGCCAGTGGCGAAGCTATGTCAGAAGAATTCTTCGTCTCGAAGCTGATTGTATCGTCATAGCCTTCTTGCCTGAGCATTTCAAGGCACGTTTTCACATAGCTGTCAAAGCCTTTTGCGGGCACACCACGCTCTGGGTTAGACACATGGATATGCTCTATGATGTCCTTATTCTCGAGAAGAGCCCTCGGATCCTCACAATTTACCTGCATGTGATAAAAATCCGCCATCAATCCTACGGCATTGCTGTTCACTTTGCGAACAAGTCCGGCTCCATCGCAAACGGAATTGATCACAGGGCATTCCTGATCACAAAGAGGCTCAATCAGTACCTTGATCTGATGTCTGATACAGACCGGAGCCAGCGTAGAAGAGCAAAATGCAGCAAGGCCCCTGACCGCTTCGTCCTGTGACATGCCTTGCGGCGGAGTTCGGAACGCCCCAGATCCAAAGACGACTTTCACCGTTCCTAGACTGCTTGCACGAGTCAGGGCATGCTCAAGATACTCTTCAATCTTCTGCTTGTCCGATTCTCTGTACGGGGAAAACCGCCCTGGAAACAAGTTGCACATCGAAGTGCAGCCCAAGTCCAAGGCTTCAAGCTGTTTCTTCAATTGGCCAAACCTCTGTTCTTCGAGCGCCTCAATAGACATTACAGGAAATTCAACGAAGTCATAACCTGCTTCCTTGATTGCCGGCAGCATATCAGGCTCGATGGCAAAGGGCTTTTCCGAGGCGAATCCCGTACAGAATCCGTATTTCATCAGAGAACAACCTTCTGTCCGCTCTGGGCGCTCTTGTAAATTGAGCAGATTATCTGAAC
>JAQUYU010000045.1 GCA_028691695.1 Sphaerochaetaceae bacterium
ACCTGGAAGATTCCTGATTTCAATTATACGTTCGATGCAATAGTGTATGCGGTTTTCGTGTCGATGGGATTTGCGCTTTTCGAGAACGTCAAGTACGTCTTCGGATATGGTCTGAGCGTTGCTCTTCCAAGAGCATTCCTTGCAGTTCCGGGGCATATGGGATTTGCAGTTTTCATGGGGTATTTCTATGGCAGAGCGAAAGTTGCAGAAAGTCGTGGAGATGCCAAGGGAAAGACTCTGAACCTGATTCTAAGCTACGTGATAGCGGTGCTTCTCCATGGATTCTATGATGCTACAGCGATGATGAGCACCAGTGTCGCAACGATTCTGTACATCGTATTCGTTGTGGTGATGTATATTGTCGTGATACGCCTTGTGCGCAAGGAATCATCCGATGATCGGAGGATCTGGTAGAATCCGGCGAGGAATCTGGGTTTGGCCAAACAAAACTGCTTCGCCTAAATGGTAGAAGAACCGATGGCAAAGTGATATACTGGCTCAGATTCCTTATGGAATGACGGAGGAAACACATGGCAGATGAAGAAAAGCTCAGCATGATCAGGCACTCTATGGCCCATGTCATGGCAGAAGCAGTCCTTGAGATGTTCCCCGATGCGCAGATTGCAATCGGACCGGCCATTGAAAATGGTTTTTATTATGATTTCGACCTTCCGAGACCTCTTCTGAACGAAGACCTCGACGAAATCACCAAGAGAATGAAGAATATCATCTCTCAGGACAAGACTTTCGAACGGAAGGTTGTTACCAGAGATGAAGCTGCAAAACTGTTTGCAGGACAGAAATACAAGCTTGAGCTTCTTGCTGCGATCCCTGAGGGTGAGGATGTTTCCATCTACAATCAGGGCGCTTTCACGGATCTTTGTCGCGGGCCTCATGTGAAGTCCACCAAAGAGCTCAACAAGGATGCATTCAAGCTGCTTTCGATTGCGGGTGCTTACTGGAGAGGCAAGGAAACCAATCCGATGCTTACCAGAATCTATGGCACTGCCTGGTCCAACCCCAAGGAACTGAGAGTCTACCTTGACCATCTTGAGGATATCAAGAAGCGTGACCATAGAAAGCTCGGACAGGAGCTTGATCTGTTCTCCCTTCATGAAGAAGCAGGCCCGGGACTTGTCTACTGGCATCCAAGAGGAGCAAGAATTCGTCTTGCCATCGAGGATTTCTGGAGAGAAGAGCATTACAAGAACGGCTACGAGATGGTCTACACCCCGCATGTCGGAAAGTCATGGCTTTGGGAGACCAGCGGCCATCTGAGCTTCTACAAAGACAGCATGTATCCTCCGATGAAGATGGACAACACCGACTATTACGTGAAGCCGATGAACTGCCCGTTCCATATCATGATCTATCAGAACAGCAAGAGATCCTACAAGGATCTTCCGCTTCGCTGGTGCGAGCTTGGAACCGTGTACAGATACGAGAAGGCTGGTTCGCTCCATGGGCTGATGAGAGTCCGCGGATTCACACAGGATGATGCGCATCTGTTCGTCACTCCTGAGCAGATGGATGGTGAGATCACCGAAGTCCTTCGCTTCTCGCTCTACATGCTGCGAAGCTTTGGATTCCAGGAGATAAAGGCTTATCTTTCTACTCGCCCTGAGCATAGCGTCGGAGAACAGGAGCGCTGGGATGCTGCGACTGAAGCTCTTAGAAGAGCTATAGAGAAGGAAGGGCTTGCCTATGAAGTCGATGAGGGCGGCGGAGCTTTCTACGGCCCGAAGATTGACCTGAAGATCAAGGATGCAATCGGAAGAGAGTGGCAGCTTTCCACTGTCCAGTTCGATTTCAACCTTCCTGAAAGGTTCAAGCTTACCTTCACCGACAAGGATGGAGTGGAGAAGCGCCCTTACATGATTCACAGAGCTCTTCTCGGATCGATTGAAAGATTCTTCGGAGTTCTGGTGGAGCATTACGCAGGTGCGTTCCCGCCATGGCTCTCCCCAGAGCAGATCAGAGTCGTTCCGGTTGCAGAGAATTTCTTTGATTATGCAAAGCAGCTTGAAAAGAGATTCAAGGATGCCGGATTCAGAGCAACTGCAGATCTTTCAAATGACAGGCTCAATGCGAAGATCCGTTCTTCCCAGATGCTCAAGACTCCGTACACAGTGATTGTCGGGGACAAGGAGCAGAGCAGCGATGCTGTCTCGGTAAGATACCGCAAGGGAAAGCAGGTCAACGATGTTCCGACAGCCGATTTCATCGCTGAGGTGAGAAAGACTATTGATGAGAAAGCTCAGATCTGAGCAGTTTTGATCTTCAATTTGCGAGCAAGCCGGGGTTCATGAGCTTGCTCGATTTTTAATGGTGGATGACGGTTATGAAGAATAAGGAAGCATTTGAAAGGCTTGAGGCACTTGATCGGAAAACAAGTCTGATCGGTCATATTGATGCGGTTCTCGGATGGGATTTCGAGACCAGCATGAGCGCACGCGGCGGAGAAGAACGGGCTAGGCAGATGGCTTGGCTGGAAGGTGAGATTCACAAGATTCTCACATCTTCCGAGATGAATGATGCCCTTTCCTGCCTTGATGAGAACGCTTCTGGCTTCAGCGACCGAGACCGGGCTATCGTGAGGATTGCCCGAAAAGCCTTCAATGAAGAGAAGAATATTCCGGACAGGCTTGTCTCGGAGTTTGCAGAGGCTTCAGGAGCGGCATCGGATCATTGGTACGAAGCACGCCGCAAAGGAGATTTTGAATCATACCGCCCGTATCTTGAAAAGGTTTTTGAACTTGTCAAGGAAAAGGCTCAGTGCATGTCTGACGGCAAATCATTGTACGATACTCTTCTCGATCGGTACGAGCCTAGAATGGATTCAAAGCGGATTGCAGAGCTCTTCGATCAGATGGAGGGTTCGATCCACAAGGTGATGGATATGACTTCCGGCAAGGCAGTTGATGATTCTTTCCTTTATGCGAAGTATCCGCAGAAGACCCAGGAAAGGTTCGACAAGGGCATAGTTCGCAGCATGGGGTTCGATTTCGAACGTGGAGTCATCGGAATAAGCCATCATCCTTTCACGACTGCAGTGGGTGCAGATGATATCAGAATCACTTCAAGGTTCACCGACCCTCGTGTTGCCGATCCTCTTTTCAGCTATATCCATGAAGCAGGCCATGCCCTTTACGAGATGGGTGCTTCGAATAGGAATACCGCAGGAACATGTCTTGCAAGCGGAACTTCGATGGCCTTTCATGAGAGCCAGAGCCGTCTGTGGGAGAATGTAATAGGCCACAGCGAATCATTCTGGAAATACTATTTCCCGAAGTTCAGGAATGCTTACAAGAAGCAGACCGAAGGAGTGGACTTCCAGCATTTCATGAGAGCTCTCAACAAGGTTCAGCCAAGCGATATCCGGGTCAATGCCGATGAAGTGACGTACGGTCTTCATATCATCCTGCGCTTCCGTCTGGAGAAGGCGCTGTTCGCTGGCACTTTGAAGATAGCCGATCTTCCTGCCGCCTGGGACGAGATGAGTCTCTCCCTGCTTGGGCGCAAGCCTGAGAATGTCAGCGCTGGAGTTCTTCAGGACAACCACTGGGCAAGCGGGATGTTCGGTTATTTCCCATCGTATGCACTTGGCAACCTGATAAATTCGCAGATCTATTATACTATGAAAAAGGATCTCGATATTGATGCTCTCCTTGAGGCTGGAAAGCTAAAGAAGATCAAATCCTATCTCAATGACAGAATCTACAAGTATGGGGCAATCTATGAAAGTGATGTCCTTCTGAAGAGAATCACTGGAGAAGCCCTTGATGAGAAGTACTTCGATATGTACCTGACTGATAAATTCAGCAAGCTTTACTGCTAGGAGGCGATGATGAATCTTCCAAATAAACTAACAGCTTCACGTCTGGTGATGGCTCCGATCTTCTTCATCTGCTTCTTCCTTCCTGTCTGGTTCGGATCGCAGCTGAAGGATCTTTCCGTTGCACTTGTGATAGTGATCTTTGCTCTTAATGAGCTTTCCGACCTTTTTGATGGAAAGATTGCAAGAAAGCGCGGCCTTGTCACCGATCTTGGCAAGGTGATGGATCCTTTTGCCGATACATTCAGCAGACTGACTTATTTCGTCTGTCTGATGAGCGCATCGGTGATGCCTGTTGCCCCATTCATGATCATTCTTTGGAGAGAGCTTGCCATACTGTTCGTACGGATGCTGATGATGGGCAAGGGCAAGGCTGTGCCGGCCAACATCTGGGGCAAGTCAAAGGCTGTTCTTTACGCCGTGTGCGGGGTGCTGGGGATTGTGCTGTATGCCCTTCAGAGCTGGTTCAGCGGTGCCGATTGGCTTGGAACCTGTTCTGTGGTGATGAACGTTCTGTTCTATCTTGCTGCAGTGGCTTCGGTTGCTTCTTTCCTTACTTATATCAGATTCATCATCAAGGATGGATCGCTTAAGAGCATGACCCGCTAGATTTTGCTGGTGGTTCAGGAATTGTGGGAAAAACACAAGAATTCCGAAAAATTTTTAAATTTTTTTTATTTGTTTCATGATAAATAAATAGCTAGCGGTTTTTCTTCATTTTTCGCCCAAAATCTATTTTTTGCTCAGCAGAATCCTCCTTTTTCCTGTTAGTAAGGTTAAAAGGAGGACGAAATGAATTCGATCCAGTTTGAAAATGGTGAAGACGAAGTCAGATTCAGAATGTTCAGACGTAAAGTCGCTGCCCAATCGCAGCCGTTCCGCAATCGTTCGGTCTTCGATATCTACAAGAGCTCAGTGGTTCAGGGAATGTTTGATGCAGGGGTGATGATCCCGTTCTTTCTCATTCTGCCAGATGAGGTGTTCCTTGTATTCGAATACGGAGAAGACGCCGACATAGAGCGCTTTGTCGATGTTTCGGATAAGCTTTTCATGTCTGAGCTTGAGGAGCAGGATATCAAGATCGAAGATGAGGCTTTCTTTGAAGAAGGATATGATGTCAAGAATCTTGAGACTCCTGACAAGGCCTCTCTTGCGACATTGTTTCTGTTCAACAGACCATCAGGATGGGAGAAGGAGCATGGGGAAAAGCTTCCAGACAATGAGGACCATCGTTTCACGCTTTATGCAGCAGAGGGGGTAATAGATGCTTGTGGATGTTGATTTTGATTATTCGAATGTAGAGATCATGCTTTATTCGCCGACAAGGCTTGAAAAACCGCTTCCTGATGAATTTTTGCAAACCGAGGGCTCTTTCTTCATGGGACGCACCGGTGAGTACAGCTTCGGACTGGCATGGGTAGACAGACTTTCAATGGTCCAGCTTGGAAAGACCGAGGGGGATCTGCGAGATTATTTTGAAAGCGCGGAGAATCTCAAGGGAGCAGTCGATGATCTGATCTTCATCGCAGCGAACAAGAAGTACATGAACAAAGGACGCAAGAAGCTGCTGTCCAACCTTGCAAGAGCAAGATTCGAAAGATGGGGGATATGATGAAAGATATTGAAGATATGGACGATGATGAATTCTTGGTTGATATGGCATCAAGAGGCCACTACTATGTTGTGGAAGAGAATGGAGAGAAAGGGCTCGCTTGGATGAGCAATGTGATGCTTGATCTGGCTGGCATCACAGTGGAGGAACACCGCAGGATGCTTGAAGAATCAGGCCATTCACTCAGCACCAGTCATGATCTTGCTGCAAAGATCAATGAAGCAGCAGAGAATTCCATCGAGGAAAAAGCCAGGCAAGACAGAATCCTTGATCCTGACAGAAGAGAGGAAAGGGTCCATGAACCTGATGAAGAGTCGATCAGAATCGCAAAGGCTTTCTTCACCGAAATGGATAGCCGTGATTAGATAAAGTTTATCCTGGCCATCATCATCGGATTTGTAGTTCTGCACCATCCTGTTGTTATGTTGGTGATGATGGCCTTTTCTTTTACCTCGTTGATATCTGTAATGAAAAGTAATGCTAATTAATGAAAGAACCACAAATTGCTGGATATGTAATTGAATGGGATGTCTTGCATAAAGGACAGAATCAATTACTTAGGACATCGAATTCGGCTTTCGAGCCCAGCATTAGTTTTTTCTGATGCTGAACGTATTGGGTTTTTCTCTTGCTGCATTCCTTTTTTCTTGGAAATATAATAGCATTGCAGCATGATCAGACTGATAGATGAGAAGGTTTTCCTTGCCGATGGCAAGCTGGTTCGCAGTTCTTCGCTTGATGCGCAAGAGGGTCGCAGGCGCACTATGGCTGCTGGTATTCTCTGCCATCACAATGTCAGCGGCAATGATCAGCACCTGAGGATCCGATTCGATGCCTTGGCTTCGCATGATATTACCTATGTTGGAATCATCCAGACTTCACGGGCTTCCGGGCTGACTGAGTTCCCGGTCCCTTATGCTATGACAAACTGCCACAACAGCCTCTGCGCTGTAGGTGGTACAATCAATGAGGATGACCACGCATTCGGACTAAGCGCTGCCCGCAAGTACGGTGGAATCTATGTACCTGCGAATGCTGGAGTAATCCATACCTATGTGCGCGAGACCCTTGCGCGATGCGGTGCGATGATTCTTGGATCGGATAGCCACACCCGCTATGGGGCGCTCGGATGCATGGGAGTGGGAGAAGGCGGGCCTGAGCTTGTGAAGCAGATTCTTCACAGCACTTACGACATTGAAATGCCTGAGGTGGTTCTTGTCTATCTTTCAGGTTCAGTTCGCAGGGGAACCGGTCCGCATGATGTTGCTCTTGCTCTGATCAAGGCTGTGTTCGAATCCGGGTTCGTGAAGAACAGGGTTCTTGAGTTTGCAGGTCCGGGTGTTTCGGGACTGAGCGTTGATTTCCGCTGCGCTGTGGATGTCATGACTACTGAGACCACCTGTCTGAGCTCAATCTGGGAAACCGATGACAAGGTCAGGGAGTACTATGCAATCCATGGACGGCTTGATGATTTCAAGCCGATTCATCCTATCTCCTGCGCCTGCTATGATCGTGCAGTTGAAGTGGACCTTGGAAGCATAGAGCCGATGATTGCTCTTCCTTTTCACCCGAGCAATGCATACACGATTGCAGAGTTATGCCGAAACCCTCATGAGATTCTTTCCCATGAGGACAGACTAATCAAGGAGAAATTCGGTGATGCTGCATGCCTTGATCTTGAAAGCAAGATCCACGATGGAAAGATCTATGCGGACCAAGGCATAATTGCAGGGTGCGCGGGAGGAATATTCGAGAACATCTGCGATGCCGCACAGATTCTGAAGGGGCATTCGATTGGAAACGGCGGCTTCTCAATGAGCATATATCCAGGTTCTGTTCCCGTTCAAATGGAACTTGCCCGGGATGGAGTGATGGCTTCTCTGATGGAAAGCGGAGCGCTTTTCAAGCCTGCTTTCTGCGGACCATGCTTCGGGGCAGGCGATGTTCCTGCAAACAATGGGTTCTCTATTCGCCATACGACGAGGAATTTTCCTAACCGTGAAGGTTCAAGGCCTTCCGACGGACAGCTTGCCGGCGTGGCTCTGATGGATGCTAAGTCAATAGCTGCAACTGCGAGAAACCATGGAGCTATTACATCCGCATCTGATTTCGCTTCAGATGCCTGCGGCGGACAGGACTATCATTTCGACAGCAGTTTCTATGAAAGCCGGGTTTACAACGGGTTCGGGAAAGCCATTCCTGACGAGACGCTGGTAATCGGTCCGAATATCACTTCATGGCCTGAGATACCATTGCTTTCAGATAACATCCTTCTAAGGCTTGCAGCTGTGATTCATGATAGCGTGACTACAACAGACGAGCTTATTCCTTCAGGAGAAACCTCCTCCTATCGTTCAAACCCGCTGAAGCTTGCCCAGTTCACCCTTTCCAGAAGAGTTCCGGATTATGTGAAGCGAAGCAAGGAGATGGCAGATGCGGAGGAAAAACGACGCAATGGCGATGATTCTGTTTCAGTGATTCTTTCGTCTTTCACATCTGATCCTGAGGCATGGAAGAATACCCAGATCGGGTCGTGCATCTATGCAACCAAGCCTGGTGACGGATCGGCCAGAGAACAGGCGGCTTCATGCCAGAAGGTCATCGGAGGACTTGCCAACATTTGCAGGGAATATGCTACAAAGCGTTATCGCAGCAACTGCATCAACTGGGGAATCATTCCGTTCGTAATTGGAAAGGATGCTGATTTCAACCATGAGGCAGGCTCTTATGTTTATGTTCCAGGCATCAGGGCAGCAATAGAGAGTGGTCAGAAGAGCATTCCTGCCAAAGTGCTTGAGAATGGGAAAGTGAGTGATCTGATTCTCTTCATGCAGGATATGACTGATGATGAGAAGCAGATCCTGCTTCACGGCTGCCTTATGAATTATTACAAAGCAGGATTTGGGAGGTAGAAAATGCAGAAGATAGAGATGAAGACACCTCTTGTGGAGATGGACGGCGATGAGATGACCCGTGTGCTCTGGAAGATGATCAAGGAATCCCTGATCCTTCCATATGTGGACTTGAAGACCGAATACTACGATCTTGGACTTGTTTTCCGAGAGCGGACCCATGACAAGGTTACAACCGATGCAGCCAATGCTGTGAAGCGGCTTGGAGTCGGAGTCAAATGTGCAACGATCACGCCTAACGAGGGCCGGATGAGCGAATATCATCTATCGGAGAAGTACAAAAGCCCGAATGGGACCATCAGGGCAATTCTCGATGGCACTGTCTTCCGAGCCCCGATTCTTATTCCAAGCATAAAGCCAGCAGTCCGGAGCTGGAAGAAGCCCATCATTATTGCACGTCATGCTTATGGCGATGTATATCGATGCACCGAGTTCCGTGTTCCATCGAAAGGGAAGGCTGAGCTCCTGTTCACTGCTGACACTGGAGAATGCACAAGGCAGACCATCTATGACTTCGAAGGACCTGGCGTTATTCAGGGAATGTACAACAAGGATTCCTCGATTGCCTCTTTTGCCAGAAGCTGCCTGAACTTCGCCGTTTCGATGAAGATGGATCTATGGTTCTCTGCCAAGGATACAATATCCAAGATCTATGACCAGCGCTTCCGTGATATTTTCGATGAAGTCTATCAGAATGAATTCAGACAGAAGTTCGAAGAGAACAATCTCACTTACTTCTATACTCTGATTGATGATGCCGTTGCCAGGGTAATCAGAAGCGAAGGCGGATTCATCTGGGCATGCAAGAACTATGATGGCGATGTGATGAGCGACATGGTTTCCACGGCTTTCGGTTCTCTTGCAATGATGAGCAGCGTCCTGGTCAGCCCCGATGGAAACTATGAGTATGAAGCGGCTCACGGAACTGTTACCCGCCACTATTACCGCTATCTGAATGGGGAAAGAACTTCTACCAATCCTGTTGCAACTATTTTCGCCTGGTCCGGGGCTCTTGCAAAACGTGGAGAGAAGGACAATCTGCCGGATCTTGTACAGTTCGGGCATAGAATCGAGAAAGCCGTTCTCGACACCCTGAATGATGGCATAATGACCAAGGACCTCTGTTCTCTTTCCGAAGATAATGAAAAGGAACCCGTCTATACCGACGAGTTCCTGTCTGCTGTCAAAGCCAGGCTTGAATCCTAGTTGTCTGCATCAAGCGCTTCAAGTCCCTTCTTGGAATCAGGCCTGCTGTCGCCTTTCTTGACTGCAAGCATCGTGAAAAAGGCAAGAGCGGCAAAGATTGCTGCGTATGGGAACAGCACAGTCATTCTTCCCATCTTGTCCATCAAGAAGCCGGAAAGCAGCGGGGTGAGAGTCTGGGCTGCCATCGATGCGGTGTAGTAGAACCCTGTGAACTTTCCGACGTTTCCGCCTTTTGCTAGCTCGACTACCATCGGGAAGCTGTTGACATTGATTGTCGCCCAG
The DNA here is from genome assembly GCA_028691695.1 of Sphaerochaetaceae bacterium. Lineage (GTDB taxonomy): Bacteria > Spirochaetota > Spirochaetia > Sphaerochaetales > Sphaerochaetaceae > JAAYFO01. Next base: position 9,848 of record JAQUYU010000045.1, read on the forward strand.
CCGATTCCAGCGAGTGCGAACATTATGTTCATCAGAAGCGCTGAGCTTCCGGCTCTTAGGAATGATGCTGTGGTGAATGCTACGGTGAGCATCACGATGCCAGCGAGGATTGTCTTCTTTCTTCCGATCTTGGATGCCACGATTCCTACCGGGATATAGGCGATTACCGCTGCAACCTGGGCAATCAGAAGGGTGAGGTTGTAGTCAAGGTTCAGGACCTTTCCTGCATAGACCGAGTATTTCGATGTAACTGCATTGTACCCCATGAACCAAAGAACGATTGAAGCTAGGATGAAGCCAAGCGATCTTCGTTCTTCCTTCGTAAGCTTGCGCTGCTCGGCCGTGGCATTTTCGTCCAGTTCCTGAATTCCGTACTTGCGGCTTTCTTCCTTCATTTCATCGACGAATTTCGGTTCCTTTACTTTCCAAAGGAAAACAAGAAGGGCAATCAGCATCAGAGCGGCAATCAGTGAGAAATATGCAGTGTAGCTGATCATTGCATGAAGAACGTTTCCGGTGGCGAATACCATTCCCAGCACAAGGACTGTGATGCCTCCGGCTGTTCCCATCAGGTTGATTATAGCATTGGCCTTGCTTCGAAGCGGCTTGATGGTCACATCAGGCATCAGGGCTACTGCCGGGGATCTGAATATGGCCATGCTGACGAGCAGGAACAGCAGGACAATCACGAATAGCACGATAGGTAGCTTGTTCGCTTCCTTGACTCCGTGTGCATAAGCCTGCCTTGCCGCCGCAACGTATTCGATGAAGTCGTGGTTCGTCACCTTGTTGCCCTGCTCATCATAGATCTGGGCTGTGATGGACATGAATTCATCATGGCTTATCGTTTTTGCCCCTTCAGCAGTGCCTCCGATGACGAATTTCTCTCCATCGGATGTCTGAAGCACCTTTCCCTTCTCCGAGTTATAGATTATTTCCATTCCTTCAGGGTCAATTGCTGAAAGCCCATCTTCCTGCACAACGAACTCAGCTGGCTTTCCGATGTTGTGAAGCTGCATGTTGTCCACTAACGACAGTCCCACGAACAGGATGCAGGCGCAGAGAGTTCCGACGATTATGAACGGGGTCCTGCGGCCGCGCTTGCTTTTGCATTTGTCGGAGATCGCCCCGAATAGCGGAAGAAGGAAAAGGGCAAGAATGTTGTCCAGAGCCATGATAAGGCCGCTCCATGTCTGTGTCATGCCGAATTTGTCGATCAGTATCTTAGGGACTATGTTGTCATAGGCCTGCCAGAACAGGCAGATCAGAAAGAATGCGAATCCGACGAATATCGTTCTCTTGTAGTTCAGTTTCATCATATGGGGGCTCTCCTTAGCATGGTTGCCAGAATCATCATAACCTGTGCAAAATCATTCGTCAATTGAAAGAATTTCCACCAGCAACCTTCCGTAGTTCTGATTTGATTATTTCCCCTGAGCCGGTAAATGATTCACTGTTTTCAATTCACATCAAATTCTAAACCGTTCAAACCGTTCAAACCGTTTCCAAACCGTTAAAACCGTTCAAACCGTATAAACCGTTCCTGCCTGACCAATTTTGGGAGGAATTCGTTGCCTCTGACATGAATATTTCCCTAAATATGAAAAAGCAAGTTTATCCAGAGGCTTTGGCGAAGAATGAGGGATTGGCCAAACCCAGATGCTTCATTTTACCTGATAAAATTGACAGAAAGTGCAGCTGGATCTCCGCAATGAATGTGCGAAGAACTGTAGAAAGCCATCTTTTCCCGGCAGAAGCAAGCAAACTGCATATGAACTAGAATTTGACACTATTTTGAATTGTGAAAAAAACAGCAGTATGCTATTATGCTGTTGATAACTCAAGCAAGGAGCGTGAAATGCCTAAGAAGATTGACCATGAGAGACGTAAGGAGGAGATCCTGAAGGTAGCTCTGGAGGTTTTTGCCAAGGACGGATACGATAACTCCAATCTGAGCATCATTGCAAAGAACTGCGGTCTTTCACGAGCGACGTTGTATCAGTATTTCCAGAACAAGGAGGACATTTATTACTATGCCCTCAAGCAGTCCACCGAGGACATGTTCCAGAAATACAGTGAGGTTGAATGGACACAGAAGAGCCATCCGATTGATGGAATCCTTGGAATCTGTGATGACATTATGACCACTGCTGCAAGAAACATAGATCAGATCCGGAATTTGATCATTGCCGTGAGCAAGATAGACCAGCAGCTTGAGGATGCTGTCTATAGAAGGACAGCAAAGCTTCAGCACCTTTTCAGAAGGCTTATCCGATCCGGAGCAAGGGACCAGCTTATTGTGCCATGCGATGTGGACCTGGTTGTGAGACAGATTGTAGTGCTCATAGAGTCCTATTGCTTCCAGCTGACTTATTTTTCCGAATCAAGCGCCGAGGCCATAAGGGCTGTGCTTCATAACGAGCTTGAAGCTCTGAAAACTGAATAGAAGGTTTATTGATGATAGTTATTCTGCTGATTGTTCTAGTGCTGGCCATTCTGGTGGCAGCTATGTTCATCGTATCAGGTGCAAAGAAGAAAGCTGCGCTTGCAAGAAAGCCTGCCGCTGAAGCATTGCCTGAAGAGGATGGAAAGGAAGTTGCCGATACATTGGCAGGAGCCGTAAGGTGCAGGACGGTTTCACATTCCGACCAGAGCAAGGTTGACTGGATTGAATTCGAGAAGCTTCACAAGTTCCTTGAAGAAAGGTTTCCGCTTGTTCACAGCAGCCTTGAACATGAAGTGATTGGGAAGGCCAGCCTTGTATACTGCTGGAAAGGCAGCGACCCTTCCTTGGAGCCAATCCTGCTCACTGCGCATCAGGACGTCGTTCCTGAGGAAGAGCTTTCCAGGTGGGAACATGGTCCGTTCGATGGAGATATTGCCGATGGATTCGTCTGGGGACGGGGTGCTTTTGATGTGAAGATCCAGTTCGTGGCGATTCTCAGCGCTGCCGAGAAGTTGCTCAAGGAGGGCTTTGCCCCTAAGAGGACTGTGTATTTCGGATTCGGCTGCAATGAAGAAGTTTCCGGAGATGGAGCAGTTCTCATTGCTTCTGAGTTCAAGAGAAGAGGAATCCATTTCCATATGGTGCTTGATGAGGGCGGTGCTGTAATGGATCGTCTCATGAAGCAGATTCATTCACATGTAGCAGTAGTTGGTGTAGCAGAAAAAGGGCACTTGAATCTGAAGCTCAGCGTGAAAAAGCACGGAGGCCATTCTTCTACCCCTGACAATCCGACTTCCCTTGGAATCCTTGGAAGAGCGCTTGCCCGAGTTGAGGTTGCTCAGATGCCGTGTCATCTGGTAAAGCCTATGGAATGGTTCTTCGAAGCTGTTGGAAGCAATACCAGCGGGCTTTTTTCACTTCTGTTTTCCAATCTTTGGCTGACAAGGCCGCTTGTGTTCAGCGCATTCAGGAAGAATCCACAGTACGCTGCGTTCATCAGGACCACCCATGCAGCTACTATGTGCAGCGCTGCTGATGCTCCGAATGTGGTTCCAGATGTTTCCGAAGCGATCGTGAACTGCCGTCTTATTGGGTCAGACACTCCTGAAGATGTCAGGCGCTGGGTTGAGAAGACGATCCGTGACAAGAGAGTGAAAGTGGAAGAAGCAGGCGAGAGCATGCTTCAAAGCCCTGTGTCTCCTATAGACTGCGAGCAGTTTGATGGCCTGAGAGCAATCATCGGCAGCGTATTCAAGGATACAATTGCTGTTCCGTACTTCATGTCAGGCGGTTCTGATGCCAGGCATTACAGCAGTGTGTCGGAAAATATCTACCGCTTCACCCCAGCCATGATGAATTTCGATGAACTGGGCAGGATGCACAACTACAACGAAAGGCTTTCGGTGGACAACTGCGGCAAGGCTCTGGAATTCTATCTTGCCCTGCTTGCTCGTTTTGCCGGCTAAAGAAATAGGACGATATTGCCGTTTCCCTCTGATTTGATTAAATTTGACTTGTTAATTTGATTGAAGGAGTAGGGAAATCATGAATTTTGATCAATTTACTGTAAAAGTGAAGGAAGCGATTACCGAGTCGCAGGCCCTCGCCGCAAAGAACAGCAATGCTGAAATCGGCAGCGAGCATCTCATGTACTGCTTTCTTG
>JAQUYU010000159.1 GCA_028691695.1 Sphaerochaetaceae bacterium
TTCCAACGTTTCTCAGGGTCTCAGAAGATACAACGCTTGTTCCAGCTGTATAATCCACAAGCTGCATTGAAACATACTGGTTTTCACGTGATGTATACTGGATGTTGAAATGGGCATAAAGGCATGATGCTTAGTACGGCTAAATAGCACAGACGTACCGCTAACGCAGCACGTCTGTATCGGTTAGAACAGCATGATGTGTCACCTCAGGCTGGGGCCGTCGAGCTCCAGGATGTAGTTTCCTTTTGTAATACGATCCATGCAGGCATCTGCACAAATATCATCATCGAATAACTCGTACCATTCGGTTCTGTCAAGCTGAGCAGCAATAATGGTCGCCCTGCGGCCTTCCCGGGCATTGAGTACTTCGAAAAGCCTATGGTAATTGACGACCTTTTTCTTCTGACCTTTCTCCTCCGTATAGCCGAAATCGTCAATGATGAGCAAATCAACAGCATCAAGGCCATTCATGAATTCCAGCATTGTGTTGGTTTCACTGCTGCGCTTGAGCATGTTTATCAGAGACTGCATGAAATAATACCTGACTGTGAATCCTTTGTGCATGGCAGAGATGCCGAAGGCGCATGCAAGATAAGACTTCCCTGTGCCTGTGGCACCGGTTATGGATAGTATCTTTGCTTCCTTTACCCAATTGCATTCACACAAGCGGCTGACTAGCTGGCAGTCAATCTTTCTGTCAGGCATGTTCAGCTTCTCATCGAATGTTGCGTCAGGATACTTCAGCTTGGAGTCGTCAAGCATCCTTCTGAACTTGCGCTCAGCGCGGCTCTGGAATTCTGCATCAACAATGTCACGCATTCGCTCGATGAAAGGGGAAAGCTCATTGTTGGGGTTCGAGAACTGCTCTGCGAGGGCCTTGGCCATTGATGGCACCTTGAATTTCCTGAGCTTGTCACATATCTCGATCTGATTCATGGACAGCCTTGAGTAATCCATTTCGATTCTGCTGCTTCTGTTTCTGTTTCCATTCATGTGCCGCCTCCTATCTGTAGCTTTCCTTGCCGCGTATGTTCTTGTGCCGCTGGCAGGCTCTGGAATCTTCCGGAATCTCATCTAGATTGTTCTCCGAGAGAACCTTTCCAAGAGCTCTCTTGAAACCGGAATAATAGATCTGGTTGCTTCTGAGGCAGAGCGAAGCGGCCTCATCAACAAGGGTGTAAGGCTTGCTTTCGCTCATCTGAAGGATTCCCATGCAGCTGTTGAATGCCTGAGGCTCGTGGTCTGCGCTCCTGAGCACAAGGTCTATGAAGGTCGCCATCGCAGGACCGAACTTCTTCGCCCATGATCGGAAGTAATCCCCGTCGCGGGTGTTCACGGTCTTGTAGAAAAGATGCTCCTTGGGCATATGCTCATCTTCGGTTATGTATTTAGGGAAATCAGCATAGGCTCGCTTGTGGCGGCACAGGAGACGGTTGTATTCGTCGCAGATGACAATCTCATGGAATGAGGCCTTGAGAATTGCAGGTTTCCCATGAAGCGTGTAGGATACAGAGTAGTAGTGGCCGTCATACTCGATGTGATAATTATCAGGGATGCTGCTGACAACCTTGTAGTCGCAGGGGGAGAACCGCATTTCACTCAAGGGCTTCAGGCTGGGCTTGTCGTACTTCTCAAATAGTTCAAGTCTGGATGCAGCCCGTTTGAATGTTCTGCGGTTGATGGCTTCTACGATTTCCTTTGTCTTCCTGTTGATCTCGTCAATGGAGGTGTATACATCCTCCTTGAGCTTCTCGATCAGATGCGTCTCCAGGTATTTGACGTGCTCTTCGACAGTCGCTTTCCCTCTGGGCTTCCTGGCAGGTGGCGGAAGCACCACCGTGTCATAGAAATTCTCAAGATCACTGAAAAGCGAGTTCAGGAGAAGAGCATCCTTGCTGTGCTTCGTTACGGCGGCACGTAGATTGTCAGGCACGAAGTAGCGGGAGATGCCGCCATAGAAGCTCACTGCATCAGTGACACCGGTGATGAACTTGTCCAGCTTCTCATCTGCAAAGCATTCTGCGAAGACGAGGCTGCTGAAGCCCATTGTGGTTGCGAATATGCATGCTTTCTTCAATTCTCCAGTGACAGGATCCACAAGCAGCTTAGGCTCATCGCCTACCCAGTCGATGTACATCTTCTCGCCTGGGACACGCTCCACGGCCATTGTGACTTCCCCATCGCCATAATGTTCCCTGATGAACCTGTTGTAATGCTCAGTGAACTGCGTCAGCTGATAGCCATCAGGATTCTCTTGCTTGTAGTCGAGCCAGCAGAACGTGATGTTGGCCTTGCTTCCGGGTGCATGAATGCGGTCATGCCATTTCTGGAAGTCTGGCAGTGGCACCTGCTTCCTTCTGGTCTGATCCTGTGGGTAGAACAATTCCACCACAGCCTTTGGGTCCATCTTCTTCAGATCATCAAGAGGAATTCCGAAGGCATTGAAGCGGCTGACGATATTCTGAGCCACCCATGATCCAACATTGAATCTCTTCTCCGTGATTTCGAAGGACAAGCCCTTCTGCCGGAATTCAATGATTCCGATGATTGTGTTGTAGTCTTGCATGACTAAACCTCCTGATCATGATGATACAGGAGCAAATGGAATGCTGTCATTCCATTTTTAATCATGCTGAATACCGTGCTACCATGCCGTTGGAAGCGAAAAGATCATGCTCCAATCCGATTTTGAAATGCTGTTGTTCCGATTTACGCCATGCTGCCTTTAGCGTTTTGGCTATGCTGTTTAACCGTTCTAGGCAGGCATGAAAAGCAGACAGCCAGAATGGCTGTTAGGATAACCCTTTTCTTCATACTTTTAAAACCAAACATGATTTGAACTTCTCGCTTATGTCATAAGCAGTATAAAGAATCGAAATGTTTTTGGCAATAGTTTTGAAAAAAAGTTGAAAAAAATTAAATTCTATTTTATTTTATTTATATATAATACTTTAACTAATAAAAATTCCATTCACAAACTATTGCCAT
>JAQUYU010000046.1 GCA_028691695.1 Sphaerochaetaceae bacterium
GTGCATTCAAGGGTATCAGTTACAATGCCGAAGTCTTCCATGCTGTCCCGGAGATAAGGATCGGAGAAGCGCCCCTTCTCCCAGGCCTTTGCCGGGAAGCCGGTAAGTGCCATCGCACCATGGCGCCGGCAGATTCTGCCAGCCTTGGAACGGATGTTCCGGCAGAACGAGAGCTCTCCGTCGGTGAAGCCGAGGAACAGGCAGCGCTCCATGCTGCGCATCCCCTTGAGGCGGAGCATCGAATCGATCGGAGTGCCTTCTATGCCGTAGAGCTTCATCATCACATCGGTCTCCTCCGCATCGGAAAGGCGGAAAACCGAAGGAAAGCCGAACTCGCCCTGCATGATCTCACGGGCAGCGGCCATCGCCGCATCCCAGGTGGGGAACATGTAGGAGAAGTACAGATGGTTCTGTGGACGGTAGAAGAAGAACTTCAGGGTGACCTCGCAGAGCACACCGAAAGTGCCCTCGCCTCCCATGAAGATCTGATCAATCGAAGGACCAGTAGCCTTGCGGGCATAGCTGTCTGAGACAAATTCACCGATCGGCGTCTCGTATTTCTGCCCTAGGACAAGATCCTCGATCTTGCCATAGTAGGTGCTGTTCTGCCCTGCTCCGCGGGTGACGACCCATCCGCCGACGCTTGAGTATTCGAAGCTCTGCGGGAAATGACCGCAGGTGTAGGCGCACTTGGCTCCGAACTCAGCAGCAGCATTGCGAAGATGGCGCTCAAGATCCGGGCCTGACATCCCTGCCTGGACTGTGATCGTATGATTGACCTCGTTGAACGACAGCACCTTGTTGAAGCGGCGCCTCATGTCAAGAGAAATGCCGCCTAGGATAGGCTCCACCCCGCGTGTGACAGACGAACCGCCGCCATAGACATACAGCGGGATATTCTCTTCATAGCAGAAATCGACAATCCTGCGGACCTCAGCCGTCTCGGCGGGATAGACAACAGCATCAGGAAGGCTGTCGATCTTCTTCTCTCGGAGCCGCATCAGATCCCACATCGTCTTGCCATATGCAACGCTGAGACGATCGTAATCGTCCGTGCTGACATTGTCTTTTCCGACTATTGAGGCAAGCTTGGAAAGCTGATCCTCGCTCAGGCGGGATTTCTGCTCTGGGCCAAGATGAACATCGTCAAGCCCAAGATCGGACCTGTAGCCCTGAAAATCATCATCGGTCATATGGAACTTCGACTTCATCATCCGGTAGAGGTTTTCCTTCGGGACCTTGAATGCATCAGGATCACCCCATTTGAAGATGGACCTGTACGACTTCTGGGGCGCTCTCTCTGTGAACCACTTAGGCTCGAAATCCTTGTAAGGCTTGCTCATCTTTTCTGACTCCTGAACATAGTTTTATATAACGGCTTCATCCGAGGATAAAGCTTCCTGTAGACATCAGAGTACATGCGGCTGTACATCTCGTTCCTGCCTGAATCCGGCTGGAATACAGTTGAATAATGGACCATCTGCCCCACAGCCTCTTCGTAGCTGGCAAACTCGCCGGATCCTACGAATCCGATGATAGCAGCACCGAGCGAACTTGTTTCTGGGGTATGGCAGCGGTAGGCAGTCAGGCCGAACATGTCGCATGTCATCTGGCACACATCGTCGCTGCGCGACCCGCCTCCGCTGATGCAGATTCCGCTTGCCTTGGTGCGGGACTGACTCTGCATAGTATGCAGACCGTCCAGAAGGCCGAAGTTAATTCCTTCGAGGATTGCACGATACAGGTGGGCTCTTGTATGATAATCAGAGAAGCCCATAATCGTGCCCTTGGATTCAAGAAGCTTCAGACCTGGGCACCAGTACGGCTGAAGAATCAGACCATCAGCTCCAGGAGGAGACTGCTTCAGAAGCCTGTCAAGCAGCGGCTCGACAGGAAGCCCTGTGCGCTCGCTTTCAAGGCGTTCTTCAAGGCCGAAGTTGCTTGCGAACCATTTGACCATCCAGTATCCGCGGTAAATCTGGATCTCTGGATTCCAGTGGCCTGGGAATGCAGCCTGATAGGCAGGCATGAACTTCTGAGGCTCGACGTAGCGGTCCATCGCAAGCTGCACCGTCGCAGTCGTGCCGAATGAGATTGCCGCAAGGTCCGGATCGATCACCCCGCAGCCAAGGGTTTCACAGCCTTTGTCGGTTGCACCGGCAAGAACAGGTATTCCCTCTGGAATGCCGGTCTGCTCATAGGCCTGGGAAGTGATCCGCCCGATCTCGGTTCCGCACTGAACCAGCGGCGGAAGAAGAGCAGTATCAACAGGAGTGGCCTGCCACATCATAGAGCCGTTCTTGCGAAAGACGCCTTTCTTGTAGTCGAAAGGGATATGGCCGCACTGGTTCCCGACAGAATCGACCATCATGCCGGTGAGCTTCCAGTTGAACCAGCACCCGATTGAAAGGAAATGAGACATCCGGTCGTAGATCTCCTTCTGGTGCTCGGCTATCCAGCAGGTCTTGGTGACCTGACGCTGCTCTTCAATCACATCACGCATCCCGACGATGCGGAAGATCAGATCGAACACTGACGGCATGCTCGGGCACTGAGCTGCTATCCGCTGGTCAAGCCAGATTATCGACGGCCTGAGAATCTTCATGTCGCTGTCGAGGCTTATGTATGTATCACGCATCGTGCTTATCGAAACCGAGCAGATGCGAGACGAGATGCTGCGGTCCATATCATTGAACAGGTGTTTGGTGCAGACGCACAGGCATGACCACCAGTACATCGGATCCTGCTCCGCCCAGCCGTTGGAAGGACTGGTATAAGGCTGGACGTACTTGACCGAATTGGAAGCAACGACGCTTCCCTCCTTGTCGAATACAATCGCCCTGATGCTCTGCGTTCCGCAGTCAATGCTCAGTGCAAGCGCTCCTTTTGCCATGTGTTCCCCCTAGAAGCTGCAGCTCGCAGCGAATATGAATCCTGAAGCCTTTGCAGCCGTCTCTCCAATCCTAAGGGGTTTCGAAACGACGCATGAAGCCAATGAAAGGCTGATTTCAACCATCCTGTCGCGCGGCACTTTCTCTGTGCTTATCACAGGAAGCCGCTCGAAACCGAACCGTTTTGCCATTTCAGGCGAGAGTGCAACGGTCGTGGTGAGAAACCGCATCGGGCATTCAAGCTCGCTGGTTGCGAATTCGATGCCTTTCGGGCAGCTGTTTCCAGTCACGCTGATATTCCCGTTCTCGTCCTTTATGGCAGTCAACCGGCAGCCCTTGGGGCAGTTCACGCACACAAGATTCATAGCGAAGCCTCCACTGCATGATCCGGATCAAGAAGTTCTGTCCTGATTTCGAAAGTCTCCATCTGAGGAGGACGAAGAACGCTGTACGTCCGCTTGAAGATCTCATGGCCGTTCTGGCAAAGGGTCAGGGTCCGTCCTTCAAGCTCCTCGGAAGCACGGAAGAAGAACCGCACGGAACTCGAGTCCATGTCGATCAGTGACGGGGAAATAAACAGCAGGGGACCGCTTGGATGCACCTGTATTTCCGTTTTTCTGGCCAATCCCCTGTTCTTCGCCCACTTAGCGGCGCTCTGCCCGGCTGTTTCGCTTGCAAGGCTTACGTAGTCCACGAGGTCGTACACAAGACTGGAATTGCCGCAGCAGAAAAGACCTGGAACCGAAGTCATGCCCTTCTGATCGATCACCGGTCCATGGGTCCGGCTGTCCATCTTCACTGGAAGATTCTTGAGAAGCTCGACCTCAGGGATCAGGCCTACGCTGACTATCAGCGAATCGACCGATACGATTCTCGAAGTCGACAGGATCGGATTCATCGCATCGTCGGTATCTGCAACTTCTACCGCCTCAAGGCGACGATGGCCAATGGTACGGGTAACGGTGCAGCCAAGATGAAGCGGAATGCCGAAATCATCAAGGCATTGATGGATATTGCGTTCAAGACCGCTTGGAGTCTTCTTCGCCTCGAACACTCCAACAACCTCCGCTCCTTCCAGAGTGAGGCGGCGAGCCATGATCAGCCCTATGTCACCGCTTCCGAGAATAGCACAGCGCTGTCCCGGCATATAGCCATGAAGGTTCACTAGATTCTGGATGCAGCCGGCGTTGAACACCCCGCTTACGCGGTCGCCATGGATGCTCACCTGACGAGCGGTCCGCTCGCGGCAGCCTGTAGCTGAAACGACTGCCAGGGCATTGACATCTATGATTCCATCTCTTGAGCTTGCAAGGACACGGAAGCTGCCGTCTTCAAGGCAGCTGACTTCAAAGACGAAGCAATCCAGGCGGATATCCACAGGCAGCAGAAGAATCTCATCTATGAATGCCTGAGCATAAGAAGGGCCTGAAAGCTGCTTATGGAATCTCTGAAGCCCGAATCCATCATGAATGCACTGCTTGAGGATTCCGCCCAAGGCATGCTCACGATCAAGAAGCATCACCGAAGCACCTGCTTTCGAAGCGCTGACTGCTGCTGCAAGGCCCCCCGGACCGCCGCCGATCACAAGAACATCAATCATCGGCTGGTCTCCTTGACTTTTCCCTTCACGAAGACTCCAAGGCCTTTGCAGACCGATTCGAAGCTGCAATGAGCCTCTTCAGCAATTATTCCTGCAACCGAAGGAGAACAGAACGAACCTTGGCAGCGACCCATGCCGCAGCGGCAGCGCCGCTTTACAGCATCGATGTTGTACACAGGAAGGCTTGATCTGAGGACTTCGATGATCTCGCCGCGGGAGACCTGCTCGCAGCGGCAGACTATCTGACCGTAGTCAGGGTTTGACCGGATGAGTTCATCACGCTGCTCCAAGGGCATCTCTGAAACCACATGAGGAGCCTTTCTTGTAAGTATTGCATCGGAACGCACCTTGATGCTGCGCTTGTAAATGTCCGAGAAGATATTATCAATGTCGGAAGCAACCTCGACGGCAATCGCCGGAGCAGCGGTAAGGCCAGGACTCTGGATTCCCGCGGCATGGACAAGGTTGCCGGCTTTAGTGCTTCTTTCAACAACGAAGTCCTCTTCGTATGTGCAGGCACGGGTTCCAGAGAAATAGGTGATGATCTGCCTCTTGTCAAGCGATGGAACCGTAGCCTTATGCTTGGCAAGGATGTCGGTGATGCTCTGGGAAGAGGTGCTGTCATCCTCCCTCTGGATGGTTTCATGCGCATCAGGGCCGACAAGTATGTTGCCGCTTGCAGTGCGCACCACCCCGCCGCCTTTCGTATGCTGCTTCACATCGGAGAAAGGAACCTTGGCAATAACGCTTTCGGTTATCGATCCGGCATCCTTGTCAAGAATCATCTCAGTGCCTTTGCGCGGATGTATGGTGAAGAATCTGTCATTGGCCAGAGCAGCGATTCTATCGCTGTAGACACCGGCAGCATTGACCACGGACAGAGCGTGAATCGTCCCGCGGTTGGTGATCACCTGCGACACCAGCCCATCAGTGCAGATCAGATCCAGGACGGCAGTATCGAAGAAGAAAGAAGCCTTGTTGTCCGCTGCATTCTCGGCGAATGCAACAGTTGCCTGATACGGCTCGACGATGCCGCTCGACGGAAGGAACATCGCGCCCTTCTGCCACGAGGCCACAGACGTCTGAAGGCGCCCGAGCTTGCGATGCGTAACATAGCGCACACCATCCACATGGCACATTGCTGCACGAAGATGAAAGAAAGGAACTGTGAGGAGGTTCCACCAGCGGTCAAACACCACATAGGAGCCGTTTCTGATGAACTTGAAGCCAAGCCTCTGGGACAGGTCAGTGTACATCCTGTTCCCGCGGCAGTTGAAATATGTCTTGCGCTGACCAGGATGGAGATCGATTCCTGGGTGGATCATGCCATCGTTCCGGCTTGATGCACGCACTGCGACATCATACTCCTTCTCAAGCACTGCGACGCTGAGGTTGCGGTGGGACAGCTCCATTGCTATGGCGCAACCGACCACCCCGGCCCCGATGACCACGACATCGAAGGACCGGCCGTCGAGGGAAAGATCCTGCGTTTCAGGCAGCCTCATCGGCTCCTCCTTCACATCAGCGCAGGTGCAGTCATTGACCACACCACGGCTGTGAAGCCTGGCAGCGAGGATTCCGCACCGTACCACATCATCGTATGAGGAGCATTGTCCCTCAATATGAACAGCGCCATCATCGATGAAGGCATGAATGCCTGGCGAGATGGCGTCGAGCTTTCTGTTGAGGGCAGAGAGATTCATATCAGTTCTCTATCGTCTGATACACAGCCTGGGCATCCTTCGCCTGGGCGAGAAGATTCCTGTTGACCGAAGAGGAACAGAATCTTGCAATAGAGCTCAGAAGCTGGACATGGGACGAGGCATTGAACTCATCTGCAACAACCAGGAAGAAAATCTTCACTTCGTTGCTGTCATATGGAATCAGATGCTTGGCTATCCCGATGACCACGGAAATCCCCTTGGCCTCGGAAGTCTTGCAGTGCGGTATCGCAACGGCATTGCCGATTGCAGTAGATCCAAGGCTCTCGCGCTTCTGGATGGCCTGGAGAATAGGTTCGAACTTCATCCCCTTGACATTGCAAAGCGCACGGACCAGTTCAGAGAGAGCCTCATCCTTGGTCTCGGATTCCATAGGAACGATTATCAGGTCCTTGCGGGCCGCTTCATAAAGTGTCATATTCAGTCCTCCTCAAAACTCTGCCAGAGGTCGCTGCCATCCCTGACAAGCAGGACAGGGCAAGTAGCGGTGCGCAGCAGCCTGTCGCTTTCGCTGAGCATCTCTTCACGCCGGGAGCGGATCTCTGAGACCCCTCCCATCACAAGCAGGTCAAACCCGCCGCTTTTGATGTAGTCTCGTACTTCGTGGGCTACCGAGCCTTCAAGCGTCACGGTATTCACCTCGACATCCTTCTTCGATGCAAGGCGTGAAACCTGCCTGAGGTACCTCTGGGCATCGCCTTCAAGATCCTTCTCGTAAAGCTCTTTCTCCTCATCCACGAAGATGTGAGCCTTGAAGAGCTCGCTTACGCTTTTCGTATCGACCACATATACCGCCGTGAGCGCAGCACCGGTCTCCTTGGATAAGAGAACAGCATGCATCGCAGCGATCATCGCCGATTCAGAGCTGTCGATAAACACCAGAATATTCTTGAAAAGCAAACCATGCCCCCTCTATCAGTCTAAATCCCTTTTTCAGGTCTATCAAGCCTATCTTTGACGGTTTTAAGAAGAATGTGGCTCTCGCGGTCCGCTTCCTCGAGTTTCTGCGACATATCCTTCAGCGAGCTGCGTGTATCTGGGATGACGATCTTCTCAAGCGAGTTCACCTTTCGAATCGTCTTCTTCACCTCACGTGCAAGGCGCATGATCGATACCTTGAGCTCAGCAAGCCTTCCCATCAGCTTGAGCGCTTCACGGTAATAGGCTATCGTTTCCTCCACCAGGACAGTCGTGCCCTCTGGAGAGAAGTACGGCCCGTGCTCCTGGAAGTCGGTATCTACCTTGGGCAGGTGCACGCCCATGACCTTGCGCTCAGAGAGCGTGTAGTCGCTTGTGATGTTGATAGACGCGGCAAGGTTTCCGGTCTTGAGCCTTCCTTCATGCAGTATCGTGTTCTCAAGCGATATGCTGGCCAAACCCAGAGCCTTCTCCACCCTTGACTGGTAATCCACAGCCTGATCGACAAGAGTGAGCAGCTCGACCACGAGGATGCTTCGCTTCTGATCGAGCAGGTCATGCCCCTGGACTGCGAATGCAAGCTCATCCTTGAGCTTTATCAGATTCGTCTTGGTTGCAGGAAGATTCGTAGCCATTTCTACTCTCCGCCCTTGTAATGCTCGGAGATCTCTTCGTCGGTGAGCCTCTGAAGCTCCTCCTCGGGAAGGATCGAAAGCGCCTGCCATCCGAGGTCAAGCGTCTGCTCTATGCTGCGGTCCTCGTCAGAGGCCTGATTGATGAACTTCTTCTCGAAGAAATCACCGAAATCGATGTACTTGTGATCAAGCTCGGTGAGCTCTTCCTCTCCGATGACCGATGCAAGGTTCCGCACCTCTTTCACATGGCTGTAGGAAGCGAAGAGCTGATTGGCCAGATGAGGATGATCCTCACGGGTCATGCCTTTGCCTATTCCATCCTTCATCAGACGCGAAAGCGAAGGAAGCGAGCTTATCGGCGGGTAGATGCCCTTGGAATGGAGCTCCCTGTCGAATACTATCTGTCCCTCGGTTATGTATCCGGTAAGATCTGGAATCGGATGGGTTATGTCGTCGTTCGGCATCGTGAGAATAGGAAGCTGGGTGATCGAACCTGTCTTTCCCTGGATCTTCCCCGAGCGTTCATACAGCTCAGCGAGATTGGAATACAGATACCCCGGGTATCCCTTTCTTGAAGGAATCTCGCCACGGAGCGTCGAAACTTCTCTGAGAGCTTCGCAGTAGTTGGTCATGTCGGTCATGATCACAAGTACCTGCTTGTCCAGGTCAAAGGCAAGATGCTCGGCAAGCGTCAGTCCGCTCTTCGGGGTAATGAGCCTTTCGATCGAAGGATCGTCGGCAAGCGAAAGAAACAGCGCAACCTTGTCCAGCACCCCGGACTGCTCGAAGCTGCTGATGAAGTAGCGGGCAATATCGTACTTGATTCCCATTGCAACGAAAACGATGCAGAAGTCGCTCTTGCTTCCGCGGACCTTGGCCTGGCGTGCAATCTGGGCAGCAAGCTCATTGTGCGGAAGGCCGTTGCCGGAGAAGATCGGAAGCTTCTGGCCCTGGATCAGAGTCGTGAGCCCATCGATGACCGAGATGCCCGTCTGGATGAAATCCCTCGGGTACTCGCGTGAAGTCGGATTGATCGGCGAGCCATTGATGTCGCACAGCTTGTCCGCTTTCGGCGGGGCTATGCCGTCCCTCATATTTCCCATGCCATCCATGACACGTCCGAGCATCCGCTCAGTGACGCCGAGCTTGATCGGCTCGCTCATGAAATGAAGCTTGGTGTCCGGCAGGTTCAGCCCGGATGTTCCTTCGAACACCTGAACGCAGACAGCCTGATCTGAAGTATCCAGAACCTGGCCGATCCTATGATTCCCGTCGGGATCAATCAGCTCTACGAGCTCATTGTATCCCACAGGATGGGTGTTCTTCATGAACACCAGCGAACCATCTATCTTGGAAAGCCCACGGTACTCGCGGGCGGAAAGCTTCTTCCTGTCAAGTTCATTCATACAACTCTCCCAGCTGCTTCATTGAATGCTCAAGCCGCAGCATAAGCTTGTCAAGATCCTCGATTCCGCGCATCCTGGCTATGTCCTGAACCACATTGAGGCGGCGGATCTTCACCAGAGTGACATTGCCCTTGATCGCTTCGGATCCAAGCTCATAGTAGCGGATTATGATCCGGAGCATCTTGATCTGGCGCTCCACCTTGCAGTACTTGTCCATATCGTCGAAGGCATTCTGCTGAAGGAATGCAATCTTGAACATCTTGCATACTTCCATTATGAAGTTCTGGCTGTCAGGCAAGGCATCGGCTCCGACAAGCTTGACTACCTGCTGGAGCCTCACTTCCTTCTGAAGCAGCTCCATTATGGTCTGGCGGTCTGCGCTCCATGAGCCGCCGCTTCTTCCATCCCACCAGGTCTGGACATCAGGCACGTATTCGCTGTATGAATCAAGCCAGCTTATCGCAGGATAATGCCTTGCGCTGGCAAGGCCCTTGTCCAGTCCCCAGAAGCAGCGGACGAACCGCTTGGTATGCTGGGTGACAGGCTCGGAGAAGTCTCCGCCAGGAGGGCTCACTGCACCTATGACCGAAACGCTTCCGGTGGTGCCGTTGAGATTCTCCATCATGCCAGCCCGTTCGTAGAACTCTGCAATCCTCGTAGGCAGGTAGGCCGGGAATCCTTCCTCTGCCGGCATCTCCTCCATTCGGCCGGAAAGCTCACGCAGAGCCTCAGCCCATCTGGAAGTTGAATCTGCCATGATTGCGATGCTGTATCCCATGTCCCTGTAGTATTCGGCCATGGTAATTCCAGTGTATATGCTCGCTTCGCGTGCCGATACCGGCATGTTGGATGTATTTGCAATAAGTATAGTCCTCTCCATCAGCGAATGGCCGGTGCGGGGATCGATGATCTGCGGGAACTCCCTCAGAACCTCGGTCATCTCGTTTCCACGCTCTCCGCAGCCGATGTAGACGATTATGTCGGCATCGCACCATGAAGCGATGGCATGCTGGGTCATTGTCTTTCCAGTGCCGAACCCTCCTGGGATGGCGACAGTACCGCCTTTTGCAAGCGGGAACAGCGTGTCAATCACCCGCTGTCCGGTGATGAGCGGGACATTGAGCGCAAGACGTGCCTTGGCTGGCCTTGGGGTACGTATCGGCCATTTCTGGCACATAGTCACCTCTTCCTCGCCTGCCGCTCCGGCGATCCTCGCCACGACATGGTCGACGTTGTACCGTCCCTCTTTCTCGACGAAAGAAAGCTTGCCGCCGCTGCTTCGCGGCGGAACCATGATGCAGTGCATCACGTTGTCGTTCTCAGGAACCTTTCCTATGATAGTGCCGGCTGCAACAGTGTCTCCTTCCTTCACCGAAGGGGTGAAATCCCAGAGCTTCTGATGGCTTATAGGGGAAGCTTTCTGCCCTCTTGTTATGAAATCACCGCTTGCTGCCCTCAGGTCTTCAAGCGGACGCTGAATTCCATCGTATATGCTTCCTATAAGCCCAGGCCCGAGCTCAACTGACAGCGGGCCGCGGCTGGTGTATATGTTATCCAGCGGGGCAATGCCCGTGGTGTCCTCATAGACCTGAATCGTTGCCTGGCCGTTTTCCAGCTTCACAACCTCCCCGACAAGTCCGATGTCGCCGATGTACACCAGTTCCATCATCCTTGCATCGGTGATATTGGAAGCTATGACTACAGGTCCGTTTACCCGCTTTACCTGACCGATTATTCTGTTCTGCATGCAGATCCTTCCACAATGTCGTTGATTTCCGATTTGTAACGTCGCAGCCTGGACGAAATCAGGTTGTTGAATGAAACCCTCTGGTCAGGCGATGATATTATCACGCCATGCTCCAGAAGCTTGGTATATCCGAGGTTCACCTTGAATGTCCTTCCTGTTCTCTTGAGAGCCTGCTCTGTGCAGAGCGCAAGCATTGCAGGATCCACAGGGTCGCCTTCTCCGCAGCTTACTGTCACTTCATCAAGCCCGAGCCCGAGGATGCCTTCGATGATCCACTTCTGAAGAAGCTCAGGATAATCTGCCCTCTCTGGAATCTGCTGAATGTCGCTTCCCAGCCGGTCCATGACCTCGTCGAAGAGCGCACTGTGCTGTCTGAGCGACAGACGCCGCTGATAAGCCTTGACTGCTGAATCGTACTTGCCCTGGATCACCCTGAGCTGAGAATCATGCTTGCTCTTCTCGTCAGAGAGAGCTGCATCGATCTTTGCAAGGTTTTCCGTTTCAATCGCCTGCGCCTGGCTGCGTGCCTTCTCCAAGTTTGAAGCCGCCTCTTTGCGGGCAGCATCTAGAATGCCGTCAAGAAGAGTGTTCGTCATAGTGAAACCCCTATTGCATCGTTGACCAAGGCCCTGAGATCCTTCTTGTACTTTCCTTCCTTTGCGGAAGGAATCTCGACGATCAGAGGAAACGCCTCGGTGAAAAGAAATTTGTCCACGGTGTCCCGAATCAGATCGGAAACCGCCTCGGTGATGATGATGATTCCATAGTCCTTGTTCTCAAGCGCCCTATCAAAAGCCTCTAGAGCCTCAGCGCGCTTGGATACAGACTGCCCGTCCACCCCAACAAGGGAGAACCCTAGAACAGTATCTTCATCTCCGATAACAAAGTACTTCAATTTAAATCTTCCCGAGAATCATCAGTGCTGTGATGAATCCGAATACAACGAGTCCTTCTGCAAGGGCAATGAAGATCAAAGCCTGAGAACCGATCTCCGGTCTCTCGGCAAGCGCTCCCATTGCAGCGGTTCCTACATGGCTGATTGCGAATCCGGCAGATATGGCTCCGACTGCAAATGCAAGAGCTGCGCTTATGCAGACCCATGTCACCTTCGCATCGCTCACAGTCTCTTCTCCAGCTGCGAAAAGCGGCTGCCCGAAGACGAACGAGCAAAGAAGCAGAACTCCCACCAGAACCAGAAACGAACTTCCGACTCTTCTCTTGAATACATTGACTGTCATTATATTACCCTCCTGAAGGTGTAATTTATTCCTCTATATTGACAGGCTTGTAGGCTACGCCCTTGCCTGTAAAGAACTTCGTGAAGAATTCATAGTAATTGAGCCTGAGCGCCTGAATTCCAGCGGAGAGGCCTTCGATGCCGATGACCAGGACATTTCCGAGAGCCATGATAAGGAAGATGAACACCGGGTTGGTGGTCATCGCCGCCATAGTCTTGAAAGCAGTCATAAGGCTTGCATGGGCTATCCCAAGTCCTGCGACACGCATGAACGACAGAGTGTTGGAAAGGTAGCCGGAGAACACTTCGAGAAGGCTTACCAGCCAGTCCATCAGTCCGAGCTTGAACGGAGCGTGGTTGACAAGAGTATCCATCAGGCCGCGCCCGAGCATCAGGACGGCCGGAACCATTATTGCAATGAGGAAGAAGCTTCCCGGCGGGAAGCTCTTGTACCCTGACTTGACGAAGTACGAGCAGCCCCAGAACCCGACTATGTATATCCAGCCGCCGAGTATCCCGTATTTGTCCATCACGAGATCTACCCATTGCCTGCGTCGGATGAGGTTGATCCAGTTGAGCACAAGACCGGTAACAATCACGATGAAGCCGAACCGGATCGTGATTCCAAGGATTCCGTAGATGTCTTTCACAAGACTCCCTGCAGGTGCTTCGCCTTCTACCACTGCATCAAAGTTGAACCAGATGCCAGGCAGCCAGCTGTACCCGAAGTATGAACCGAAAAGCGCTCCGAAGAGCATCGAAGACGCACCGAGATACACAAGAAGATGGCAGAGATTGTTGGTTATGATCCCCTCCTTCTTCAGGGGGTTCTTCTTGTAGGCCAGGGAGCCAAGCACTCCGATGAGCAGGATCACCAGACCTTGCCCTACATCGGCGAACATAAGGCCGAACATGCACATGAATGCAATCGTAGTGAAGATGACAGGGTTCACAGTTCCGTACTGCGGAGTGCTGTAGTTGTTCACAATCCTGGAGAAAGGAGCGAGAACCTTCGGCGATTCCATCTCGACCGGAACAGGAACTCCCTTCACATCCGAGGCTTCTGTCCATTCGATAATGCACTGTCCGCCGGTCGTCCTGCGTATATCAGCCTCGATCTGTCTGGCCTTGTCCGCCGGAACCCACCCGCTGAAGACCGCAGTGTTCTTTGTATTCTGGAAATAATCCTTGATCTTGGAGCAGAGCTTGAGCACCAGAAGCTGGCGGTAGAGCTCATCCATCTCGGCCTTGCGGCTCTGAATGAGTCTGCTGGTATCAGAACTGGCCTTGTCAGCTTCCTTTGAAAGTTCCTGAGCCTGAAAAGCAATGAGCTGCGGCGCTTTCTGGCGCGCCAGTTTCTGGATCGAAGCATCATCGCTCTCAATCCATCCCAGCTTGTCCATCATAGGGTTGATCTTGGATGCATCACGGCGCAGCGAAACCATGACGCTGCTGCTGGCATCCAGAGGGAAGAAGCCGATTTCCACATCAGGGAACTTTGCCTGAATGCTGTCCACTTCCTTTGTGAAATGGCCTGCACGGATATCAAGGTAGCCATCCTTGCCTTCCTTGAGATAATGGTCGAT
>JAQUYU010000160.1 GCA_028691695.1 Sphaerochaetaceae bacterium
GAGTTCGTTCCTTACGGCGAAAGCGAAGAAATCAAGTTTGACTGAAGATTGTTCGGCTTTTCTCATTTAATACCACTTGACGATTGGATAGGGGTTTTCTATCTTTAACAGGTAAGAGATGAATATCTCATAGGTGGTTTTCATGAAAAAGACAGATTCCGAAGATAGCAAGCAAGACCAGCTGGTTGAGGCTCCGGAAGAAAAAGAATCCTCAGAGGATCAGGTTGCGAAGCTTGAGGCCAAGGTTGCTGATCTTGAAGCGCAGGTTGCTGACTGGAAGGATAAGCTTCTCAGAGCTCATGCCGATCTGGACAATACAAGGAAAAGGCTGATAAAGGACAAGGACGATGCAATCAAGTTCGCCAATTCAGAGCTGATTGCCGAGCTGCTTGTTCCGATGGATAATCTTGAGCGTGCCATTGCGTCATGCAGCAGTGCAAACGACGTCAAGGCTATATCTGATGGCGTTTCGATGGTTGCACAGCAGTTCTCGGACGTGCTCAAGCACAACGGACTTGAGGTTATCGACAGCAAGCCTGGAACCGAGTTCAACCCTGATGAGCACGAGGCCTGCATGATGGAAATGAATCCTGATGCCAAGGTTGAGACTGTTCAGATCGAGCTGGTGAAAGGGTACAAGCTTCACGGACGTGTAATCAGGCCTGCAAAGGTCAAAGTTTCCAAGCCAGAAGTTTGACTTGATACGAAAATATAGTTAAATTTGCTTCGATGTTCCGAAAGGAACCTTGAATTTTGAATTTCAGGAGATATAGATATGGGAAAGATAATTGGTATTGACTTAGGTACAACCAACAGCTGCGTTGCTGTCATGGAAGGCAATGAGTCAGTTGTCATTGCCAACTCGGAAGGACAGAGGACTACTCCGTCCATTGTTGGATTCACCGCAAAGGGTGATAGGCTTGTTGGTCAGCCTGCAAAGAACCAGATCATTACAAATGCAGAGAACACAGTGTTCTCGATCAAGCGTTTCATGGGACGTAAGTATCACGAAGTTCCTAATGAGCTTTCAGTGATTCCTTATAAAGTCACTGCTGGTGCCAATGATTCAGTAAGAATCAACATCAGGGACAAAGAGTATTCGCCGGAGGAGATTTCTGCAATCATTCTTCAGAAGATGAAGAAGACTGCTGAGGACTATCTTGGCGAGCCTGTAAGCGAAGCGGTCATTACCGTTCCTGCATACTTCAACGATGCCCAGAGGCAGGCGACGAAGGATGCTGGAAAGATTGCAGGGCTTGATGTGAAGAGAATAGTCAACGAACCGACAGCTGCAGCTCTTGCATATGGATTCGGAAAGGATTCTTCCAAGGACGAGAAGATCGCAGTTTACGACTACGGCGGGGGAACCTTTGATATTTCAATTCTCGAGCTTGGCGACGGCGTGTTTGAAGTCAAGTCCACCAACGGTGATACGCACCTTGGCGGAGATGACATGGACCAGAGGATCATCGAGTGGATGGTCAGCTCGTTCAAGGCTGAGAATGGAATTGATCTCAAGGCTGACAAGATGGCTCTTCAGAGACTGAAGGATGCTGCTGAGAAGGCAAAGATTGAGCTTTCGAACTCTTCGCAGGCTGAGATCAACATCCCGTTCATCACAGCCGATGCAACAGGACCGAAACATCTTCTGATGACTCTTACAAGGGCTAAGTTCGAACAGATGGTCGCTGACCTTATCGAACGGACCAAGATTCCTTGCCAGAATGCACTCAAGGATGCAGGACTTGAAGCAAAGGATATCGACCAGGTCATTCTCGTCGGTGGAAGCACAAGAGTTCCTGCCGTTCAGGCAATGGTCAAGCAGATCTTCCAGAAAGAGCCGAGCAAGGGAGTCAACCCGGATGAATGCGTCGCAATGGGCGCTGCAATTCAGGGAGGCATTCTTGGAGGAAACGTCAAGGACGTTCTTCTTCTTGATGTCACTCCGCTTTCACTTGGAATCGAAACACTCGGTGGCGTGTTCACTAAGCTGATTGACAGGAATACAACTATTCCTACAAGAAAGAGCCAGGTGTTCTCTACAGCAGAGGATGGACAGACCGCAGTGAGCATTCATGTTCTTCAGGGCGAACGCCAGATGGCAAGCCAGAACAGAACGCTTGGAACATTCGACCTAGTCGGAATCGCACCGGCACCGAGAGGGGTACCGCAGATCGAAGTTACATTCGACATCGATGCGAACGGCATAGTTCATGTAAGCGCAAAGGATCTTGCAACAGGCAAGGAGCAGAGCATTGTGATTCAGTCTTCTTCGGGACTTTCCGAAGGCGATATAAGCAATATGGTCAAGGATGCTGAGGCTCATGCAGCTGAGGATGCAAGAGAGAAGGACAAGATCGAGACCCGCAACCAGGCGGATTCCGCCTGTTATTCTTCAGAGAAGGCTCTGAAGGAATACGGAGACAAGATCTCCGCAGAGGACAAGTCTAAGATCGAGTCTGCTCTTTCTGATCTGAAGGCAGCTGTTGCCAACCAGAATGCAGCTCCTGAAGAGCTGAAGCAGAAGATGGACGCACTCAACCAGGCTACCTACAAGGTCACTGAGCAGATGTACAAGAATGCTCAGAGCCAGCAGGGTCCTCAGGGAGGTCCTCAGGGACCTGAACCTGGTGCCGGTGGACCGAAGAATAATGGTCAGAATGGAGCTTCAGGCAGTGGAAATGATGACTATGAGGTGGTAAACTGAGTCGCCTGATTGGATAACTAGGCTGTGCCGGTCAGAAATGGCCGGCAACTTTATTTTTATACTGGAAGGATTTTCGTTATGGCAAAAAGGGATTATTATGAAGTTCTTGGTGTTTCCAAGAACGCCACGGATGATGAAATCAAGAAAGCTTATCGCAAGCTTGCTATTGAAAACCATCCTGATAGAAATCCTGGGGACAAGGCGGCCGAAGAGAGATTCAAGGAAGCCACTGAGGCCTATGAGGTTCTCAGCGACAAGAAGAAGAGAGA
>JAQUYU010000001.1:0-54414 GCA_028691695.1 Sphaerochaetaceae bacterium
TGCTCAATCTGAATAATTCGGGATAAAGCTCGAGTTACCAGCATGAATACTTCCCTAAATAAGGAAGATTAAGTTTATGCAGATACTTTGGCGAAGAATGCGGGATTGACCAAAACAAATACATCTTGAGCATGCCAGAGAACAAATCATTTCAGGTTTGTACCAGATGATAATTGCACCATTTAGCCGTGGACAAAACCAAGCCATGCCATTCCTATCAGATTCTTGCCAGATAAGGAAAGAGCATCCATTGCAGAGAACATGGTTGTTCCTGTAGTGCAGATATCATCAATGAGTATTATGTTCTTCTCGCAGCAGTCCGAAATTTCCTTTGAAATTGAGAACATCTTGTCCATTTCATTGATCCGGTCCTTGCGGGAAAGGCTTTTCTGCTCAATGTCCGCCTTGCGTTTCAGGGCGGGTGTCCAAGGAAGCCCGATCTTCCGTGCAATGAGCTTCATCTGGTCAAACCCTCTTCGCTTCAAGCCGCTTGCGCTTGCAGGTACAGGAACGATCCTGACACCTCCTTCCAGATGAAGGCTTTCAATGTGATAGCGAAAGACCTCTGCAACTGCGGGAATGCCGCGCTTGAAACCCGAGAACTTTATGTCCTCAATGATTTTCCTGGAAATGCCTTCATAAGGGCTGATGATGAAGATCTTACTAAGCGGATGCGAAGAGCAGAAACGGCAACGATGATCTTCGAACGGAACAAGGCTGTAGCACTCAGGGCAGCGCTTGAAAGCCTTGTCATAGAACTGATTGCTTATCTTTTCCCAGCAGCTTGGGCACAAGGCATGTCCATCGGAAAACTCATTGCATAAAACACATCGGCTCAGAAGCATCTGGCCTTTTCCTTGAGCTTCTGAAGCTCGACCATGGCCTGAAATGGAGTGGAGCTGTCAATATCGAAATCAAGGATTTCATGAACAAGCTCCTCGGCCTTGATGCTGGAAAGCCTTGCCTCTTCAAGACTGTCCCTAAGCTCCGAATCCGGTGCATCGGCAAAAAGCGAATCCTGGACTCCTGTTCCGTAATCTGCGAAATGCTTCTTCTGGAACTTCGCTGCTTCACGAATCACCGAAGCAGGTATCCCTGCCATTCGGGCAACATGAAGAGCGTAGGAAGAACTTGCAGTGCCTGGAATAAGCTTACGCAGGAACTGAATAGTTGAAGGGGTTTCCTTCACAGAAAGGGTGTAAAGAGCCATTCCAGTGGTATCCATCATGGCTAATTCATGGAAATGGGTAGCAAATAGCGTCTTCGAGCCTCTTTCCAGAAGGAAGCGGATGATTGCATATGCAATGGACATTCCTTCCTGCGTGCTCGTCCCTCGTCCGATCTCATCCATGATTACAAGAGACCTGCGTGTGCAT
Organism: Sphaerochaetaceae bacterium; assembly: GCA_028691695.1. Lineage (GTDB taxonomy): Bacteria > Spirochaetota > Spirochaetia > Sphaerochaetales > Sphaerochaetaceae > JAAYFO01. The sequence goes on from JAQUYU010000001.1 coordinate 1,377, forward strand.
GTTCTTATTATGAAAGAAGCTTCCTGCATTTCAACAAGGAAAGTCGACTCTCCCTTTGCAAGATTGTCCGAAGCCCCTACCCTGCAGAAAATCTTGTCCGTGATTCCAATAACTGCACTCTGGGCAGGAACGAAGCTGCCGATATGGGCAAGCAGAACAATCAAGGCAGTCTGTCTCAGATAGGTGGATTTTCCAGCCATGTTCGGACCGGTAATCAGGAAAAAGCGCTGATCCATTATCGTATCGTTTGGTACGAAGGCCGAAGGAGGAAGATTATTCTCTACGACAGGATGCCGTCCGCCATGAATTTCAAGGACATCATCACTGACAATAGCAGGGCAGCAGTATGAAGCGATCACCGCTTGAGAGGCAAAGCTCTGGAAGCAGTCTATGGTGCTGAGAAAGCGACCGATGCTGTTGAGTTCGGAAGAATATGAAGCAGCAGCTTCAAGAAGCTTGTCATAAAGCTCTTTCTCCCTCTTTTCTGCTTCAGAGGCAGCCATCTGGCTTTCGATTTCCAAAGAAGAAAGCTCTTCTGTCGTATAACGTTCACAGTTCACAAGCGTCTGGCGTCTGAAGAACGAATCAGGAACCTTCGGAATCTGTGATTTCGGAACCTCGACAACATAACCTGAAACTCTGGAATAGACAATCCGCATTATCGTGATTCCTGTCTCAGCCTTGATCTTCTGAAGATACTGATCGAAGAGCTCATCGCTTCGGCTCACCATGCTGCGATGCTTGTCAAGCTCCGGGTCATAGCCATCGATTATCACACTGCCTGTGAGAAACGGACCAGTGCACTCCTCGCTTACTGAATGCTCAAGCTCCATCATGAGATCGGCAAGCTTGCCGATCTTGTCTGAATCAAGGTTGTCAGGAAGCAATGAAGCGTACTTTTCGCTTTGCCTCTGCATCAGAGTGAAGAAAGAGCCAAGGGTCTGCTTAATTCCAACAAGATCGCGAGGAATAGCACGCTTCAGCACAACCCTGTTTGCCAGTCTCTGGAGATCCATCGTGGACGAGAGCTCCTGACGGGCAGCATCAAGTTCGGCTTTGTTTGCTACGAACCATCTCACCCAGTCCTGACGGAAATCTATCTCCTCGATCCGCACAAGCGGAAAGCTCAGCCAGCTTTCAAGCATCCTACGGCCGCCGGATGTGACTGTACGGCAGATAGTATCGAACAAAGAATACCTCTGGCTGTGATCCTGGCTGTTTTCAAACAGTTCAAGATTCTTCCTCGTCGATTCATCAATCTGAAGATACTCGGCCTCGCTTACAACTGAGCAGTTGAAATAGGCTTTGCTTGAAATCTTAGCCGTTTCCTTCACATACCTCAGAATAGCACCTGCCGGAGCTAGAAGGCGGTCGTTCTCCTTGATTCCAAAGCCTTGGAGACTTACTGCGCCAGTGGCCTGGCAGAGAAGATCGTAACCGCTTTTGACTGAGAAATACGAAGCTGGAAGCTTGTCAATCATGCATTTGCGGGAATCAAGCGCTTCCTTGAAATCAGGCTTCAGGAAATATTCATCATCGCAGACAATGATTTCAGAAGGCCGAATCTGTTCCATTACAGTAAGAATCGAATCGATCCTTCCCGTTTCTGAAAGAGCCTTGAGCCTTAGATCACCAGTGGTAATGTCGCAGTAAGCACAGGTATCGCCGAAAATTGCAAGAAGATAGTTGAAAGAACCTGATTCCAGGAACTCCTGTTCCACGACAGTGGCAGGAGTTATGACCTGGATGACCTCGCGCTTGGCGATCTGGCTGGGTTTGTCCGAAAGCTCAAGCTGCTCGCAGATTGCTATCTTCTTTCCAAAACCTAGAAGACGCTTGATGTAGTTCTTCGCAGCATGGAAAGGAATCCCGCACATCGGTGAAGAACTCCGATGTGTGAGAGTGAGGTTCAGAAGCCTGGAGATCTCAATGGCGTCCTCATCGAACATCTCATAGAAATCGCCAAGCCTGAAAAACAGAACCTCATCCTTGTACTTCTCCTTGATGGAAAAGTACTGCTGCATCAACGGTGTGTCCTCTGCCAATTTCCGCCTCTAGATCAAGCTGGTAGAAATTGCAAGGACAAGCTTCGTGCCTCCGAAAAGGCTGCCGTTGTCCCATGCGAATCCAGCGCTCTTATCAACATTGAAAGTCGCATCCTTTACAATGTAAAGGCCAAGCGGGAAACCTGCGATCTTGAGCTTCACGCCAGCACCGCCGGCAAAGTACCATCCAAGATTGTTCCATGTTGCATTCTCCAATGTCTTGCTTCCAGCAGTAGCAGTAGTGAACAGCTCGAAATTAAGAACATCCCGTACTATTGGGTAGGAAACCTCTACAGAGTTGTCCCATAGCATCGAGAAGCCGTAGGTAACATCAAAGCCACGTGCGATAGTCATTCCATCGATGTAGAGCATCTCGTATTTCGTTGCACCTTCCGAAGCAGCTTTCCAGCTCCAGACGCTATCCTTTCTGGAGAACTGAGGAAGCATCATCGAGAAAGTCGATGAAACGCTCAGGACACAATTATTGGTTACGTTCTCTTTGTTCGTGATCCCGAAGAGCTTGATGTATCCAGCAGCAGAGCTTACAGACTTGATATAGTTCGAAAGCCCGCCGAGCAGACCTCCTGCATATGTGAATGTCTGGCTCAGAACGTAGCCCTTTGTCGTATAGTAGACGAGGTCTCGCCCATCCCACTGGAATCCAAGCGAAAGCTTGTTCGAGAACTGCCATCTCTGTCCGTATTTGAAGATAAGCTCTTCAAATGGATTGTATTTGGCTTTGTCGTAATAGGCACGGTTCAATCCGATAGAAAGGCCTGACGAGAACCCTAGACGTCCAGGCTGGAATACAAAAGTATATCCTGTTGTATAGCCGAGGCTGAATGATAGCAGATTGTACTTCATCAGATAATTTGAATCAGGAGATGCAAAATCCGCTGCCTTGTAGGCTTCATAGCTTGAATAGCCAAGCGGATAAGCATAAGTATCGGCTTTTCCGTCATCCCTCTTGGATCCTAGACCGACTTGATAATCATCATCTATTGATGATCTGGAAAAAGACAACGCGATCTTGTTGGACCATCTCTTATTGCCGAACCAGTCGTCACCCAAAGAAAGCTCTACAGACTGGGTGTCAGGAGAAAGCGTAGTGCTCACCGCAAGGTCACGGCCGGTGCCTGCAAGGTTGCCGTCGTTCCATTTGAGGAAGCCGGAAACAGGGAATCCTGAGACATTGCCTCCGAATGTGGCGCCGAACTGGATGTCCATCTGCTTGCCTTCGGTAAGGTCAAATTCTACAATAACATCCTTTCCGTTCGGGTCAGTATCAAGCTTGTAAGAAAGGTTTGTCAGAAGACCGGTATTGTAAAGATTCTGATAGCTGGTAATAAGATCTGCCTTGGAGAACACCTGCCCTTCCTTGAGCTGAACTTCACGCTTGAATACATACTCCTTGGTCTTTTCAAGCCCGTTGAACACGATCTTCGAAACTGAAGCCTGACCGTTCTCGACGAGCGAAAGCGTATACTTGACTTCAAGATTCTGGTCGTCACGCTGCTCGTTGAGACTCGGTGACATATAGATATATCCATCATTGTAATACAGGTCCGTGATTGACGTGATAACTGAAGACAGTGTTTCAAGATTGTCAACAGATCCTGGTTCCATGGTAACCAAAGCATCTATCTCATCATCGGAGAATACAGCATTGCCTGTCACATCAAGCCCGCCGAACTTCCATTGCAGCCCTTCATCTATTACGAAGACAACCTTGATTTCCTGATAGTCCTTTGGTTTCTTGCCTTCGTCCGGTTCGATGACTTCATACCTTATGTCTGTTACAAGAGCATCGATGAACCCGTTTTTCTGGTAATAGCCGACAATGGATTTTGAATCCTGTTCTGTAGTGGATTTGTCAAGATAGCCGGCGTTGAACAAGGATTTGACCTTTGATGAAACCTGAGCGTTGAGAACCGTAGCCTTAGCAAATGAATTGCCTTCGAAAGCAATCTCCACTACCCGCTGCTGGACACCTTCGGTTATCTCGAAGGAAAGCGAAACGGTATTTGCTGCCTGATCCTCCGTATAGGAAGGAATCACATCAACAGTCTCGAATCCTTTCTTCTTATATACGGCTGAAATCTCACTCACCGGAAGATTGAGCTTTGAAGAAATCGTCGCATCGAAGAAACTGCCTGAAGCAACGGATTTGATACCATCCTGAATATCCTTAGTCTTGACTTTCGAGTTGCCAGTGAAGGTTATTGAGGAGACCGTTGGTATTTCATGGAAAGTGAAATTCACGGAAATATTGCCCGAATCAGCAATGAAATCCGATGCTATGTCAATGTATGAAACGCCTTCGATATCGTAGAGCTTTCCCACGAGTTCAAGGAAAAGATCGTCAGTGTACTGCTTTCCGATATACGAAAAAATCGCATCATCCACCGTTGTGCTTGAAATATGAACAAGACCGTCGTATTTGATCTCCTGAAGGATCTTTCCGGTCATATCATCAGTTGCTGCAGCTGCAGAGAACGAAGCGAATATCAAGACAATTGAAAGAATTGCCAGTATTTTTCTTTTATTCATTTGAACTCCCGTAATCTATTGATAATCAAAACTGAATGCTCTTGGTTACACTGAATCCCATAGTATCGAAAAGATTGAAAACGGACAACTCTTCAGGCTGAGCGAAGATTGTGAAAGTCGCAAGCGGGTTGTCCCAGTCAACGCTTACTTCAAGATCAAGCTTCAGGTCATTTGAAATGAAGCCTCCTCCGCTTGAATCAGCAGCAAGGCTTATCGTGGTCTGGAAGAAGATATCCTGTGCAAGGTACTTTCCAGCATAGATGCTTGTTCCATTGAGGTACTTGGACATCGGCGAAAGATCAGAGTTGAAGACACTTCCTGGAAGTGCATCAATCACAATATTCTGAAGCAAATTGGTTCTGATGGAGAAAATATCCAATCCCAGCGAGTCCCTTATGATGTTCGTAAGCCCGAGGTTCGCCGCTCCTGTCTGGATCAATCCGAGCTTTCCTACTGCTTCTGCAGCCGCAACAGTCACTGATGCAATGGATGAAAGGCTCATCGAAGCAGTGTTGAAAACCGAATCTGGAAGGATGCTTTCGCCGAGCATCTGCAGTATCTGATCTTCAGGAAGCGACGGAATACTCGTGAAATGAGGCTCGATATTCGTCAGTGAAGAATTCTGGAGATTCAGATAGATATCGACCTTGTTGCCGCTGCTGTCATAGTCCCGCATCTTTGCCCTGAGGTCAATCGAAATGTTCAAATCTCCTGTCTGAGAGATGAGACCCTCTCCAAAAGATATCTTTCCTTCAGTGATGAGGAAGTCCTTCTGGAAATAATAGATCTCCCCGCCTCGAAGAGAAATCGAACCTGAAGCGTCGAGCTTCAATGTTGTCGAATTGAAATCAATGGAAATCCTGTCATTCTCGTTTATCTTCAGATTCAGGATTGGATTGCTCGTATTAGGATAGCAGACTGAATTGTTTTTTAGGAAATCTATATCGAATGTGAAATCAGAAAGACCCTTGACCTTCGAGAACCATTTGGGTACATCCTTGTCAGTCAGGTCGAAGTCAATCAGCATGTTCGAAAGCGTCAAAGGACCGCTGAGATAGTCGGTGCCGTCATATCCTATATGAACCGAGCCACCTACATCCGCTGTTGCATCAAGACTTACCTCAAGAACTGGAACCCAAAGAGGAATCGTTACAGAATCGGGAAGCTTTACATACACATCATATCCAAATGGAGCAATGTTCATCCAAGCAGAAATCGTACCATAAGACCGCTGGAATGTCTTTTTATTGAAGATTTCCACCCTTGTATCAGCAAGGAAGCACTCTGTTCCTGCCAAGGCAATGGATGCATTGCTTGCTGTGAATACAGTATCAGGCACCCAGAAAACAGACATCGAGAACTTGTCAGCATAAAGCATTCCAGTCAGCTGAATGTCATCAATGCTGCCGGTTGCAATCAACGAACCGGTGATGACCCCGTCTTCCACAGGTTCCGTTGAAAGATCGGCAAGGTCGTTTATAATAACCATAGGAATGTTCAAGGACGAAACTTCAATGTCAAGGTTTTCCAGATCCGCAATGCCCTGTGCAGTAATTCCAAGCCCCCAGATCGGGTCGAGATCCAGACTGAACTGATTGCTGTCCAGCTCGTATGATGCATCGATGTACTGACCTTTGGCAAATGCCTTGTTCTTCTCCAGCTTGAGATCCAATTCATCAGGCTTGAAGCTGGAATCGCCAAGGCTGAATTGCTCGATTGAGAACTTTGCAGAAAGGTTATCAAGCAGCGCTGAAGAATCAAAGGAATAATCCAGCAGTGAAAGCGGTGATTTCTTCACCGAATCAAAGAAACTGCCAACTTCCTTTGCAATGGAAGAAGCATCTGCATCCAGCACCCCTTTGAAAATGTATGTCTTGTCCCCTGGATAGAATGAAACTGAATGCGAAGCCTCAATATCAGAAATCACATGGCCAGTTGCAGGATTGAAGCTGATGGATGAGCTTCCGAAATCAATCCCTCCGAACGAAGAATCGACATTGTGTATCAGATAAGAATCCTTTCCGAGAATCAGATCAGCAGCTGCATAGTCATCTCCCTTGCCATAGGAGAAATGCCCATAGGCTGGCTGAGCTTTGCGTCCAAGCATCGAAGCATCGACGATTCCCGTTCCGCCGAACCGTTCCAGATTGAACTTCTTTGCCTCAACCAGATACCGTCCCTCAACAAATGAAGCCTGGATTGACTCTCCTTCTGCACTTGAAAGATCAACAGCAGCAGATGAGGATTCATCGAAGAGCTTGTCCAGACTCTGGTAATCCGCCCATGCATTGCCGGTAAACAGATCATCAAGATCATTTCCGAACCGTATCCCGTTCAAAGTGAAACGCTGCGTGTCGGCATGAAGATCGAATCCAAGCATCTTGAACTTGTCTCCTGACAGAGAAAAATCATTAATGTCGAGGTTGAACAAGTCGCTGTCCGTTCTGTACAGCCCTGATAGGTTCAGGTTCAGATTCCAGTTATTACCTCCGGGAAGCCTCAGCTGGAAATCATCAAGAACGGCATCAATGCTGAGCCTGCTGTCCTGATACTTAGCAGAAAGCTCCAGTCCTTGTGTCGAAGCACTGAACGCAAGGCTGGCAAAATCAAGAGAGGCCTTCACATCATATGAAGCATTGCTGTACTTAAGAGCAGAATCAATCGTGAAAACAGAATCCTCACCTATTCCCAGCGTCCCTGAGAAGTCAAAATCCGGATTCTGAGCCAGCAGCAGAGTGAATCCATATGAGCGGCTTTGCAGTGAAGAAATCTGAAGAGATGCTAGCTCGGAAGCATCAATTGCTTTCTTCAATGAAAGAGTGCCATCGATTCCGATAGCATCAGTGCTTATGCTTCCGTCGTAATCCAAGCGGTACTGATCGCTAGCCAGGATCAGCTTGTCCACAGAAAGGCGGTTCCCATCTGCTGCGCCATTGAAAGAAACCGAGAAGTTGAGCTTCTCCTTGCCAAGGTGGAAATTCCTTACAGCGAGATCAAAGAAAGAAGCGGCTTCAAGCGGATCCGTCCCTCTCAATTCGCCATTGAAGTACAGATCGGCTTCTGTATCATCCGAAATCATCGCCCTTGCTTCTTCTGGAAGCATCGAATAGAAACGGCTGTATCTAGATGGCTTGAAATCCTCAAGTCTTCCGGAAGCCTTTCCCGTCATGGTTCCAAGATCCAAATCTGCCTGGATCCTCACCGCATCGCCGATGCTTGCAGACACAGAAGCCTTGGCATTCTCAAGAGGATTCTTCGAGCATGAGGCACTCAGGCTTATAGCATCTGGAAGCGACTCAAGATCGAGACTGCTGATTTCGGCATTGCCCGAAAACTCCTCTTTGGAACTGAAGCTGAAGTCACAGAGAAGGTTCATCGAGAACTTTCCTGCAAACTTGCTGTCTGCCTCCCCAGAGACCGACGCAAAAGCATCTCCTCTGAGTACCTGTGGAGTAATATAATAATCAAGGGAAAGCTCTGAAACCTGAGCCAACGGTACTCCGAACCTATCAAGTCCAAGAGCTGAAAGCCCATAGAGGGAAGCATTTCCTGTGAACTTAAGGCTGTCCAGAACGGCATCACCTTTTGCTGAAACCGAAGCAAGAGTCACGGACTGCTCTTTATACCTGCCGTATACATCGGATGCAGTCACCGTATAATTCAAGCTTCCAGAAGGCATTCCATCTGATGCAATAATCAAGCTCCCTGCACTGGCATCCCATCCAGAACCCGAAGCATTCAATGATGACGCCGAAGCACTGAGAACCGCATTGCCATCAGAAAGCCCATAGCTTCCCGAAACAGAAATCTCACCTGCTTCTGCCTTGATGCCCTGCACTTTCCCTTGAGCTTTCTTTGCATATACCAAGCCTGAAGCAGAACCGGCATCGTCCTTCTTTAGAATGTACTTATCAATCAATGCACCGGCTTGGGCTTCGGCATAAAGACCATCTATGCTGAAAAGCCCATAAGTCAGGCGTTCTGAAGATAGAGAAAGCTTCATGCTGCTATCAAGTGCAACTTTGAGGCCCTTTGCATTCAGATCCATGCCTTCAAGCTGTCCTGCATTGATGTTGGCCGAGATGAATTCAAGCCCGGGTTTCAGAGACAGCGCGCTTTCCAGTTCCGACGCCTTGAGATGAATTCCCTGCAAATTGACTTCTGCGCTTCCATCCACGATCCAGAGCCTGAGTCCAGTCCTGCTGATTAAAGAGGAAATGAGCTTTCCTTTCTTATCCGAACCATCGATTTCATTCCGATTCCTTTCGTCTAGTGCCATCTTATAGCTGGTCTTGAGGTCAGAGGAATACTGATCCAGGTCCATCACGTAGCTTTCATCTGACTGGCTTTCTTTGGCCAAACCCTGATTCTTCACCGCATCAAGTAGTTTCTGAAGCTGCTCATCATCGAGGGTTATCACAGGCGAATTGAGCCGGATATCGTAAACATCTTCTCCAGTGAATATGTGCTTCACGAGGCTCTGAAGAGATGCAGACAGCTCTAGGCTGCTCGCATTGAGAATGCTCTGGCCATCCACATCAAGTTCCACATCATGGAAAACAAGCTTCTGGAAGAACATCCTGTCCATTGAACCGAACTTGAATGAAAGCGGATCGGGCAGATCAATCTTTTCAAGCAATGCCTCTACGCTGTTCTGGGCAAATTGAGGGAATGGAAACACAATGACACAGGCAGCAATCAGAACTGCAAGAAGAACTGAGACTATTACGGCAGTCGGTGTCACTCGGAATTTCATCGACTGCATTATACCAATTGAAACGATTGTCCTCAATAAAAAAGCAAGCCATGTTGGTGAAGATTAGCTGGCGTTTTCAGCAAACATTCCTAGAATGCCTGAAAAATCATGGTGCACTTAGTCAGTGACCAGAAGGGCCGCCAGAAAGGCGGCCCAAATGGAAATCAGCAGATGCGGACGACCCAGTTGTGGGTATCGGCAACCTTGCCTGTCTGAGTCCCGTAGATAGTATCATAAAGACGCTGAGCAAGAGGACCGACCTGATTGTTGTTCACAAGGAAATCCTTGTCTTTGTAGCAGAGCGTGCCGATCGGAGAAATAACAGCCGCCGTGCCTGTTGCAAAGACCTCGGCAAGAGTCCCGTTCTCAGAAGCAGCGCAGACATCATCGATGGACAGAGGACGCTCTGACACCTTGATGCCCCACTCCTTCAGAAGGGTAAGAACTGTGTTGCGTGTGATTCCTGGGAGTATTGTACCTCCAAGGGGAGCAGTGATGACCTCATCGCCGATCTTGAAGAAAGCATTGGAAGTGCCGATCTCCTCAACAAGCTTGTGATCGCGTGCATCAAGCCACAGTACATCCTTGCAGTTGTACTTGAGAGCCTTCTGGGAAGCCTTCATTCCACCTGCGTAGTTGCCGCCGACCTTTGCAAAGCCCGTCCCGCCCTGTGCTGCACGGATGAACTCATCCTCGACATAGATCCTTGTGGCGGAAAGCTTTCCCATGTTTCCGGCATAATATGGACCGGATGGGCACAGAATAATCATGAAGCGGTAATGCTTGGCAGGAAGAACACTGAACGAAACCTCATCTGACAGGATGAAAGGCCTGATGTACAGCGAAGTGCCTGGCTTGCTCGGAACCCAGTCGATGTCGGCAAGCACTGTTGCCTTCACAGCCGAAACAAAAAGCTCCTCGTCAATAGGAGGCATGCACATGCGCTCGTTGGTCCGGTTCAGGCGCGCAGCATTCATGTAAGGTCTGAAAAGCTGGACGTGACCATCTGCGGTCTTGTAAGCCTTCATGCCCTCGAACATCATCTGAGCGTAATGGAGGACACAGGAGGCTGGATCGATGCTGATGTTGCCATAAGGAATGATCCTTCCATCGTGCCATCCCTTGCCCTCGTCATACTCCATGACGAACATGTGGTCAGTGAAATTCTGACCGAATACAAGATGATCCTCATCCGGCTTCTGCTTTGGATTAGTCGTCCTTGTTGTCCTCAGCGTCCCGCTTATGCCTGTTCTCCTCAGCGTCCTCAGACTCCAGTTCCTCGTCCCCAGCGTCCTTGTTGTCCTCAGCGTCCCGCTTATGCCTGTTCTCCTCAGCGTCCCCAGATTCCAGTTCACCGTCCCCACGCTCTTTCAAAAATGCCCGAAGAATCATGCAAACACCACCACTTGACGCACGCCAAGGATTCCAATGACCACAAACACACCTCACTCTGAGGGCTAAGAGGACCAAGATGACAACCGGGACGCAGAAGGCCAAACACCTCACCCTGAGGACCAAGAGGACGCCAATGACAAACAGGACGCAAAAGATCACACCCATCACCCTAAGGACTAAGAGGACCAAGAGGACGCAAATGACAACCATGACGCAGAGGACGCCAACGACAAACGGGACGCAGAAGACCACACCCCTCACCCTGAGGACCAAGAGGACAAAGAGGACACCAACGACAAACGGGACGCAGAAGACCACACCCCTCACCCTGAGGACCAAGAGGACAAAGAGGACGCAAATGACAACCATGACGCAGAGGACGCCAACGACAAACGGGACGCAGAAGACCACACCCCTCACCCTGAGGACCAAGAGGACAAAGAGGACACCAACGACAAACGGGACGCAGAAGACCACACCCCTCACCCTGAGGACCAAGAGGACAAAGAGGACGCCAATGACCGAGCAAGCACCTCCGCGTAACAAACGCCAAGGGTTTTCATGCGTGCTTATTGAAAGAAGGCGAAGAAAAACAGTATCATCAGACACATGGAAAGAAATGAGATTCTAAAGAACTTTTATGTAATAGAAGGCCTTGACGGTGCGGGAACAACCACTCAGCTCAGGATGATAGTCCAGCAGCTGCAGGAATGCGGAAAGAAAGCATTCTTGACATTCGAACCGACAACCTCTGAAATTGGACTTCTGATCAAGAGAATTCTGAAAGGCGAAGCCGAAGCAACCGGGCTTGCATTGGCCTATCTGTATGCAGCAGACCGGGAGAATCACGTAAACCACCCTGAGACGGGAATAAGAGCACACCTTGAGAATGGAGAAACAGTCATCAGCGACCGATACTTCTTCTCTTCGCTTGCTTACCAGACCATGGCATCCTCGTTCGATAAGATCTGGTCGCTCAACTGCGGCTTTCCATACCCGGAAGCAGTTATATTCATCGACACTCCGGTATCGGAATGCATCAAGAGGATAGAGAACAGAGGCGAGAAGAAAGAGATCTTCGAAAAGCAGAACCTTCTTTCTGCTGTCAAGGAAAACTATGAGAAAGCCTTCAAGATGATGCCGGAAGAGGTAAAGCTGTACAGATTCGACGGCACAGCTCCCAAAGAGCAGATTCAGAATGAAATCATGGACCAGGTGTTCGGAAAAACTACTTCAGGAAAGTAGCATCTCCATAGCTGAAGAAGTGATAGCGCTCCTGCACTGCATGATTGTATGCAGCAAGGATGTGCTCACGTCCGGCAAAAGCCGAAACGAGCACGAGAAGCGTTGATTCAGGAGTATGGAAGTTGGTAAGAAGCTGATCAACCTCATGGAACTGGAAGCCCGGGGTGATGAACAGATTCGTCTTTCCGTAGCCTGAGCGTACTCCGCCAAGCTGTGGATCCCAGGCGCTTTCAAGAGTGCGGACCGAAGTGGTGCCTGTGGCAACAAGCTTCTTTCCCGCCCTCTTTGCAGCATTGATGGCATCCGCCGCCTCAGCAGATATATGGTATGACTCAAAGTGCATATGATGGTCTTCGAGATTCTGAGTACGCATCGGCAGGAAGGTGCCCATCCCGACATGAAGAGTTATCTCGATGATCTGAATGCCCTTTGCACGGATGCTGTCGAGAATCTCAGGAGTGAAATGCAGGCCGGCAGTCGGCGCTGCGACGCTTCCGCTCTCTGTGGCATAGACAGTCTGGTAGCGCTTCTCGTCCTGGAAATCATCTTCACGCTTGATGTAAGGCGGAAGCGGTACGTGACCGCACTTCTGGAAGAAATCCTCATCGATTGGCCTGTCGAAACGCACGACCTTGAGCTCATCAGAAGTCTCAGAAGCAATCTCGCCATTGCAGTAGTGGTTGCCCGAAAGATCGCAGAAGTCGAACTTCTTGCCCACCTTCTGCCTCCGGCTCTTGGTTGTCATTGCAGTGTAAGTCCCATCACCGTTGTCCTGAGTGAAAAGGAACTCAACCTTTCCGCCGTTCTCGGAAAGACCGAAAACACGGGCCTTCCTGACCCTGGTGTTGTTCACAACCACAATTGAATCCGGGTCGAGGAAATCGACGAAATGATCCATTGTGGAATCCATGTATTCACCTGTCTTCCGATCCATGACCAGCAGACGGCACGTGCCCCTTGTTGCAGGAGGAACCTGAGCGATCAGATCCTCCGGGAGCTCAAAAGAGAAGTCCTTGACCAGCATTGTTGCTATTTTCCTTGATATGAAGAAGCTCATAGGCCTTGGGTGTCACCATCCGGCCCCTTGGAGTACGCTTGAGGTATCCTTTCTGTATTAGATACGGCTCATAGAAATCCTCAAGCGATTCGACTGCTTCTCCGACTGATATGCTCAGGGTGTCGGCCCCAACAGGCCCCCCCTGATAGAATTCGATTATTGTCCGCAGGATGTTGCGGTCCTGCTCCTCAAGCCCGTTGAGATCGACTCCGAGCTTGCAGATGCTGTCCTTCACGATTGAAGGAGTGATTACGCCAGATCCCTTGACCTCGGCGAAATCACGGATGCGCCTGAGCATCCTGTTTGCAATTCGCGGTGTGCCTCTCGAGCATTGAGCAAGAAGCCCTACCGCTTCGGGCTCGATCTTTACCTCAAGGATGCTTGCCGACCTCTTGATGATTGCCGAAAGATCCTTTTCATCATAGAACTCAAGACGGCAGTTGATGCCGAACCGTGAAAGCAGCGGAGATGAGACCATGCCCGCCTTTGTAGTAGCGCCAATGAGTGTGAACTTAGGAATAGGAACACGCATCGTCCTTGCACTGGGACCTTGCCCAATCACCCAGTCGATCTCGTAATCCTCCATCGCTATGTAAAGCATCTCCTCAAGAGCAGGCTTGAGCCTGTGTATCTCATCGATGAAGAATATGCTGTTCTCCGTGACGTTGGTCAGAATGCCGGCGAGGTCCTTGGGTTTGTCCAGAGCCGGTGCACTCGTCATCCTGATGTCAGCACCCATTTCATTTGCAATGATAGAGGCGAGAGTGGTCTTTCCAAGCCCCGGAGGACCGATGAGAAAAGTGTGATCGAGAGCTTCGTGACGTTCGCGCGCTGCAGTAATGAAGACTTCAAGATTGCTCTTGATCTTGTCCTGACCCTGGAATTCACTGAGCATCTTCGGCCGCAGCGTCGCTTCCTGGACGTCGGTATCATCCTGGTAGGCCGTGGACATCAGTGAATTCATCTTGGCATCAAGCTCCTGGTCTTCCATCCTCGTCCTCCTACAGCGAACTTATTGCAAGCCTGAACAGGAATTCCTCCTGCTCGTGGCGGTTCTTCCTGGAAAGCAATTCGGAATTGGCCTTCTCAAGATCGGTGATCACATCGACCACCCTCTTCTTATCATAGCCCATCTCGGAAAGAGCAACAATAAGATCTTCGTATTTCCTGGCCGCCTGCGAAGGATTGGCCTCCGCCGTTCCTGTGCCCTCAATGTCCATCGTGACCAGCTTGTCGCGAAGTGCAAGTATGATCTTCTGGGCAGTCTTGACGCCAAGACCAGGAATGCGGGACAGCGATTTCACGTCATTCTGATCCAGCGCAGTCAAGAATTCATGCACAGTGGCTCCCGAGAGAATCTTCATTGCCTGTTTCGGGCCAATCCCTGATACCTTTATCAGCTCAAGAAAAAGCTGCCTCTCCTCTTCTTCGCAGAACCCGAACAGGACCATGTCGTCCTGGGTATGCTGAAGGTAGGCAAGTATCCTCACATCCTTTCGCTTTGCAGCATCAAGAGCTGAAATCCTCAGAGCGGTCTGGGAAGAGACGATGAACGAGAATTCAACCTGTCCGGCTCTAAGAACAAGATTCTGGCCGTTTGTGAACACGACATCGCCGATAATTGCATTGATCATACTCGTAGCTTTGCCTCCGTTGAACCATTGTTACCAAGGCAGATTGCAGCAGAAAGCGCATCCGCTGCATGATCGGGCTTAGGTATCTTCTCAAGCCCGAGAAGAATCCTGACCATCTCCTGGACCTGGACTTTCTCTGCATTACCATAGCCGGTTATGCAGCTCTTGATCTGAAGCGGCGAGAACAGCCGGCATGGAATTCCAATCCGGCCCAGCTCGCACATTATGGCTCCGATGACCTTTGATACATTGAGTGCAGAAGTAGTCGAATGCTTGGTGAAGAAGATCTCCTCAATCGATGCGCACTGGACATTATTCTCCTGAGCAACACGCTGTATCTTGTCAGTGATCAGCAGAATGCGCTTCTGCATGTCTTCGCCTGCGGGGGTCTTGATCACTCCATATGAAACAGGCTGGTAGCGCTGCGATTGAAAATCGACAACACCCCAGCCACAATCTGCAAGACCCGGATCAATTCCGAGAATTCTCATCAGGATTACTCTTCTTCATCAACATAGTCTTCAGGAAGCTCAAGGTTGGTTGAAACCTGCTGAACATCATCCAGCTCCTCAAGCCTGTCGACGATCTTCATGACCTTGTGGGCCTTCTCGTTGTCAAGCTGAACCATCTGGTCTGCAATCTTGGAAATATCGGCGCTGTCCTGCTCGAATCCTGCTTTCTGCATTCCTTCGAGGACATTGGCGAAGCTTCCCGGATCGGTATCGACTTCAATTACTCCATCTTCATTGCTGACATCTTCTGCACCTAGCTCGAGCGCAGCATTGATGATATCGTCTTCCGAGTATTTGGAAGCATCATAGGTGATGACGCCCTTGGTGTTGAACATATAAGACACGCATCCGTTGGTCCCGAGCGAGCCGCCGAGCTTGGTGAGCGTGCTGCGGACATCTGCTGCAGTCCTGTTCTTGTTATCTGTCAGGGTATCAACAATGATGGCAACACCTCCAGGTGCATAGCCCTCGTATGTAAGTTCGTAGTAGACAGCATTGCCCATTTCTCCAGAACCTTTCTTGATGGCTCTCTCGATGTTATCCTTGGGCATATTCTCTGCTCTTGCTTTCAATACGGCGGTCCTGAGCCTAGCGTTGGATTCAATCTCTGCTCCGCCCATCTTGGCGGCGACACTGATTTCCTTGATCAGCTTGGTGAAGGCCTGTCCCCTCTTTGCATCTGCAATTCCTTTCTTGTGCTTAATGGTTGCCCATTTGCTGTGACCTGACATGTGGTATTACCTCTTTCTAAAAAATAAGAACATTTAAATCTATCACGCCAGCATATCTCGGTCAAGTATCCTCAACGCATTTTGGCCAATTCCGCATTCTCAGTTCTGGCCAATCCTCGATTCTTCGCCATCTGCATCCGAAGAAGCTAATGCATCCAGCACATAGGAGGCTGCGCCGTCTGCAAGAAGGAAACCCTCACGTCCCGGACGGAAGAAGCTGCCGTCATATGTGAAGCCGGGGTATTCCAGAAATGAAGGAAGCCTCACGCCGAACCGTGCAAGGCAGTCATCCGAACCCAATCCATACCTTGTTCGGCATCCCATTATGGCCCACTCCTCCATCTGCTGGATTCTTCCAAGAGCTTCAGTGCGATAGCCGCTGAAAAGTGGAGAATTGATGTATTGATCCACATTGCTCAGGCATTCAACCCTTGTGTAAGGGCTGTACAGAGTAGAAGCAGCCCCAGGACCGAGGCCCAGATACTGTCCCATATTCCAGTAGACCTTGTTATGAAGACATTCATGATCAGGACCTGCAGCGAAATTCGAAACCTCATAATGCTCCATTCCGCTGCTTTCAAGCAGATCCCATAGCATTTCCAGCTCATCGGCCTGGTCATCATCCCCAACTGGAGAGAATTCACCCTTCTCAGCACGGATGCCCATAACAGTCTTAGGCTCAACCATCAGGCTGTACAGGCTGAGGTGCTCGAAACGTGCCAATTCCCTTATCTTCTTCAAGTCCTGAACCGAACTCTCGCGGCAGCCCGGTACACAGCAGATGAAATCGTAATTCAACGAAAAGCCGCAGAGCTGCTTCAGCCGCTGGCTTTCTTCAATTCCCCTAAGGGTATCCAGAGCAGACGAGTTCCTGCCAAGGATATCAAGCACCTTCTGATCAAGACTCTGAACTCCGATGGAAAGGCGGGTTATGTATTCCAGCGGACCCTCAAGCCAGCTGCCTGCATTTTCTGGATTCATCTCAACGGTGAATTCTGAGGGCTTGCCCCAGCGGCAGCAGGCCTTTGCTATTGCAAGAAGCCGCTTTTCACCGAGAATGCCAGGGTTGCCACCGCCGATGAAGACAGTGCAGAAAGGCTTTCCAAGCGACTGTGAAATAAAATCTATCTCCGAAACCAGCTTTGAAGCGAAAGCATCAATTGCGGCCTCTGAGCACCCGGCCTTGGAAAAAAAGCCGCAGTATGAGCACTTTCTGGTGCAGAAAGGAATGTGCAAGTAAAGCGAAAGCGGGCGGGTGCGATCTATATCAAACAAGGCTCTTCCAGTGGGAGAAAGGCCAGAGCACAGCATTGACCTTCCCGTTGATCTTCTCAGTGCTCACCGGGCCGAAATAACGGCCGTCGGACGAATTGTCACGGTTGTCCCCAAGCGGAAGCACATAGCCGTAAGGAACATAGATGCCCCTGTCATACACAGCATGAGCACTCCGTCGGGAAAGATCAGAAGGCCTGTTCTGTGCAGCGGCCTGTGCATATGCGCTGTTGTGCTGGTACATGTCATAGTACTGGCTGGAATTGGCAATCTTCTCATATTCATCGATCAGATGCTGCGGGGTATTGGCCTGAGCAATGCCATCATCCTGGTAGGACATGAGCCTTCCTCTGGCGTTGATTGAAGAATAAAGATCAGCATCCAGGCTTCGGTGCGGGTTGCTGTCAAGACCGTTGTCTGTGCGATAGGAATCCTCAGCAACGAATTCAGAAGTCCCGGAAGGCTTGATATAGACATCGCCGTTGACGAACTTCACAGTGTCGCCTCCAAGCCCAACCGCTCGCTTGACATAGAGCTTCTCCTTCACATTGCCGTCATCATCCCTGTCGATGTTGACAAAAGACAGCGTGGCCATATAGAGGCACTGGGCGAAAACGTCGAAAACAGGTCCTTTGCTGACATAATCCGGATTGTAGAAGGTTATGATATCATCACGGTCCGGGGTTCTTCCCTTGAAGATCTTCGGCCCTGAAGGATAGACTTCGATTCCATAGGCCTGCTTGTTCACAAGAACCCTGTCCCCCACTTCAAGAGTGCCGACCATCGAAGGTGATGGGATGACGAAGAGCTGAACGAAGAACTGGTTCAGAAGGAAGACGAATACAACTGCGAAAAGAAGAGCGTCGATCCAGCCCCAGACTTCAGAAAGAACCGTTCGGTTCTCCTTCTCCGTGGCTTTGATAGCTTTCTTCTTGGTCAGATGGGCTTCGGTGACCTTAAGTACCCAGGCATAGATTTTTTCCATGAGAATAATCTAGCACTTAGAGGATTGGTTGACAAGATGGACCGGGAAAGCTAACTTTATGCCATGAGCAAGAAAGTCAATCTGGTCCAAGTGGATCCTGTCAAGATAAAGCCGTTTCTCGGCATGAAGCCCGGTCAGTGGCTTACCTATCTGTATATACTGATCATCCTCATAGTTGTGTTCCTGGTATGCTTCCTCCCTGGAATCGTCAAAGGCCAGAAGCGCGTAACATTCACCAGTCCAGCTGGCATTGCAGCCGTATACATCGACGGACAGTATGCAGGCGGAACTCCTTTCACCACATGGGTGAAAAGCGGCGAGCACACTGTTGAGTTCAAGGTCTATGGGAACACGATCGAGACTTCTACCCTCAAGGTCGGGCATCCGGTATTCCTCACCTGGCTTTTCCCGAGGAAGATGTCCTTCGCCGGGACACAGACTGTCAGTGAACAGCTATCCAAGACGATCAAGACACAATTCCTATCCGACGTAGAACAGCAGAGCGCTGTCACCGCTTACGATGACAGGCACCACTACCCTCCGCTTTATCAGACATTCGCAGGATTCGGCCTCGATGCCGGTGCTCCTTTCATGAAGCTGGCCTTCTCTTACATCAGCTCAGCAGAGATGCTCGCCGATGCAAAGGCTGCATCCCAGACAATGGGTCTTGATTATGATTTCAGCATTCAGGATGCCATTTTCACCGGCACATCCGATGGCTCGGCTTCATCCGCATTTGCAAAGTCTCAGGTTCCAGAAGCTAGCACCATAACTCTATCAAGCGACAGTCTCAAGGCTTCTTCCTTCACAATCGACGGGCAGCTAGTCAGCACCGGTTCTTTCTCAATGGGAAAGGTCCAGACAGAGCTTACCTATCAGAACTCTGTGAGCGCATTGGTCAGCACCAAGATCACCGAGCCATTCTCGATAGCTTCATCTGAGATCACAGAATATCAGTTTGCCCTGTTCCTGAAGGACAACCCTGAATGGTCCAAGGACAATCTTGAAGCATTGATGGCCGAGGGCAAGGCAGACCAGTACTACCTTTCCGGCATCAGCACCAGCCTTGTTTTCCCATCGAACAAAAGCGTACGGAACATAAGCTACAAGGCCGCACAGGCTTTCTGCGTCTGGCTTTCCGAGCAGACTGGACGAAATGTATTCATCCCTACCGAAAAGCAATGGTCAGCAGCCTTTTCTGCACTTCAAAGCCCTTCATACCAGAAGAGTCTCGTTCAGATCACAAAGTCCGGCACTATTGATTCAATGCTCGGCGGAGTATGGGAATTCACAAGTACAGGCTTCGTCCCTCTTTCAAGGGCAATCTCTGTCATCGATCCATCGCAGGCTGCGGCTGACGCAGAAGTCCAGAACCAGTACACTATTGACTCAGACATCGTGATCAAAGGCGGTTCGTACATCGACCAGCAGGATGCTGCGGCTGTCGGAGTGATGTCAACTTCCGATTGTTCTGAGACTGCCGGCTTCAGAGTGGCTTGGAATTAAAAGAGGCATTATCATGGCAAAAACCGAAAAAGACAGCTACAAGCTCTGCCAATCCAACAAGAAGGCTTACTTCAACTATGAAATCCTAGAGGACATTGAATGCGGGATCAGCCTCGAAGGGACAGAAGTGAAGTCAATCCGTGCAAACAAGTTCTCCTTCGGGGACTGCTATGCACGAATCATCGAAGGCAGCCTCTTCATCGTCGGCATGACGATTCAGCCCTACGCCACCAGCGGTGTATTCAATCACGAGCCTGACCGCAACCGCCGCCTTCTTGTCCACAAGCAGGAGATCAAGCGCCTCAAGCGCAAGGTCGAGGAAAAAGGCTTCACACTTGTGCCTACAAAGGTCTACTTCAAGGGCAACCTTATCAAAGTTCAGATATCACTCTGCCGCGGAAAGCAGCTTCACGACAAGAAGCAGGCTATCAAGGACCGTGATCTAATCCGAGAAGCTCAGCGTGAAGTAAAGAATTACAGCAAAGGCTTTTAAAATTTCATTTTCTGCTTTTCACCAACAATCAACCAAAATACATCTCGTATTTCTGGTTAAATCCATGGTCTTTGCTTCGATCTTGCCCAAGATGCTTGACAATTGGTTTCTTATGAAGTAATTTCTCTATACAACCGTGCACCGGGGGTGTACCGGTTTCGACTGGCGGCATGCTGTGCCTTCAGTTGCAGGCGGAGCGCCAACTCCATAAACTAGCAAAACTTTTAGTTGCCAAGAAAGAAGACGAAATCGTCTCCGACGAAACAACTCTTGCTCTCGCTGCTTAATAACAGCCAGAACAACTTGCCCTGGGAAGTAGGATCCGTCCTTTCCTAGGCAGGTAACGAACGGATATTACCTGACCGAAGCCTGAGGCGGCCGGGGACAATAAATCAGGCTGGGTTTTCCACTTGCGTGCCGGTATGCTGGCGGGAAACTGAGATCCAATACATCGGCTAAGCCTGTAGACGCTGTCGGGCGGCCCGTTAGGACGGGGGTTCGAATCCCCCCACCTCCATAAGGCTCTTGCAACTAATAATTGCAGGAGCCTTTTTCTTTCATCAGTTTTCAAATTTTAGAAATACTCTTCAATACTGCAAAGCATTCCTGTCGAAGTTACTGCAACATCATCAAAGGTACGAAAAAGGGTCATGCCGAAGGTCACTAAACCTACGAAAAGGTAGCCAAAGGTCATGCCGAAGGTCACTAAACGTCTGAAAAGGTCGTCAATAGGTTTTTCTATGGATATCCCAGCAGCGCAATCTAGCAAGATTATGAAATATGATCAAAAAGTTATTGATGTCTAACCCTTGCTTTCAGTATACTTGGCTTGAGATGAGTACATTAGGCTGGGTAGTAATAATTACGACAATTGCAGGAGTCGGTGGAACAGGACTCGGAGGCGCTGTAGGCGCAATTCTCAAGAGAGACTCTTCCAAAGTGGTAAGCCTGCTTCTTAGCTTTGCAGGCGGAGTGATGCTTTCAGTCGTCTGCTTCGACCTTGTTCCAAGCGGCTTGATGCCTGATGGAGCAGATTCTGCTGTTTCGGTTTGGGTCGTCGTTGCTGGGATAGTGATAGGATACGGAGTCATATTCATCCTGAACTATTGGATAGACAAGACCACGAACCACGAAGTCAAGCACATAAGCAAGAACCATCCTAAGACAGCAGATAACCTTGATGAGCTGATCCATGAGAACCACTTCAAGGAGCATCAGCAGGAAAACAAGGCAAACGACACACCAGTTTCTCGTTATCAGCTGTTTCTCGCTGGAATGGTAATGGCAGCGGCGATAGCCCTGCACAACCTTCCAGAAGGAATGGTCATAGGTGCTACTTACGCAAAGGATTCATCAAATCTTCTTGGCGGAAGCGGTCTTGTAATAGCAATCGTAATCGGGCTGCATAACATTCCAGAAGGAATGGCAGTTGCAGTTCCGCTTATTGCAGGTGGAATGAAGAAGCCTAAGGCTGTCCTTCTCACAGCAATTTCCGGAGCTCCGACGATTCTCGGTGCAATCATCGGATTCCAGCTCGGACTGCTCAGCCCCGTATGGCTTTCGCTTTCGCTGAGCTTTGCAAGCGGAGCAATGCTTTATGTAGTATTCGGCGAGCTTCTGCCAGAGGCAATCTTGATGTTCCGATCCAAGCTGCCTGCCCTATTCATTCTGATCGGCCTGCTAACAGGCTTGGTGCTGGTGAATATCTAGAATTCCTTCCTGCGGTAGATTCTGCAGGAAATCCAGGCAGAAACAGCAAGCAAACCCAATGATCCCACGAGGATCAGTACATTGGAAACACGCCCGAAATCAAACACATAGCTCTCGTTGTCCCTTAGCAACCCAGAAGAAACCGCCAGCATTCCGATGAACAGAACCAGGAAAATCAGCTTTGCTTTCTCTGAACCGAACTTGTACAGCAAAGGGAAAAGTATCGCCATGAACAAAGCAGAAAGAGAAAATGCAATCAGCAGTGAATCTGCAATCACGGAAGCCTGCGTCCTGAGCATGATTCCCATTATCACATGAGCAATTGCCATCACAGTAGAAATGATTAGCCCGAAAAGATACCTTGATACGACTACCCTGTCTCTTCCGCCTGGAAAAGTGCAGGCAATCCTGTCCCAGCCGCTTTTCTCATCATATCCGAATGCCATCATTGAAAGGACCAGAACAAGCACTGACTCCATTGAAGCGAAGAATGCAAGGTCCTTCAGGTATATGCTGTATCCAAAATACATGACAAGCAGGATCAAAAGCAGCTTGAACTGCAGAACAGCAGTCCTCAGATCCTTGAAAATCAGTCCAATCATCTTCTTGCCTCCTCTTTCTTTATCCAGTAAAGCATAATCTCCTCTATGGTGGCACGCTCGAGCGTGTATTTCTTATCATCGAAATCTTCGGTGCGAACCAGTGCCTTTGCTCCGAATTCGGTCTTTCTGAGTCCGATCATTTTCTTTTTATTGGCCAAACCCATATCCTTCGCCGACAGGCAGAGAATCCTATAGCCATCCAGCAGCTCTTCCTTCGTTTCCGAGAACACGATTCTTCCTTCGTGGATCATCGTCACGTAATCGCTGATCTTCTCGATGTCGCTTACGATATGGCTTGAGAAGAAAATGCTGTTCCCGTTGTCCTGCATGTAGTTCTGCAATACTCCCAGCAGCTCATCCCTGAACACAGGGTCTAGCCCGCTCGTCGGTTCATCTAGAACAAGAAGCTTTGCATGATGGGAAAGAGCCGCTGCAAGCATTCCCTTCATCTTCATGCCTGTGGAAAGGGTTCCGAACTTCTGCTTGGTATCAATGCTGAACATGTCCAGGTATCTTGCAAATTCCTTGCTGTCCCAGTTCTTGTATTGATGCGACAGGATGAACTGCATGTCTTTCATCGTCAGTCCGTCAGGATAGCATGATCCGTTCAGCACTGATCCTACATCAGACAGCGCTTCTTCAGGCCTCTTTCCAAGAACTTTCACCTGTCCTGCTTCCGGACTGATGAGCGAGAGAATCGTCTTGATCGTTGTAGTCTTTCCCGCTCCGTTCTCGCCAATGAATCCCATCACGTAGCCCTCTGGGACTTTCAGATCTATGTGATCAAGGGCAAACCTTGGATATGTCTTTACAAGTCCTTCTATTTCGATTGCATAATCCATCATGCTTTCTCCTTCATAATCTTCTTCAGCTTCTGGCAAATCTCGTCTTCCCCTATTCCCAGCCTGACGGCAGTATGAGCTGCACTTCTCAGAGTCTGATCCAGCTCTTCTTCAAGTTTCTTCTCAAGAACAGCAGAGCTTTCTTCCTTCACGAAACTGCCCCTTCCAATAACAGTATCAATCAGTCCTTCGCTTTCAAGGTCATCATAAGCACGCTTTGTAGTTATTACGCTGACTTCAAGCTCCATAGCAAGGAACCTTATCGACGGCAGAGCCTGACCGTATGGAAGCTGTCCGCTCAGGATAGCATCCCTGATCTGATCATGAATCTGCTTGTAGAACGGCTCACTGGAGCTGTTGATGATTTTGATTTCCAAACTGTTCATAATGTTTATACACACTATAAACAGATTGGCCTTTCATTGTCAACACACATTTTCTGAATCAATGCAAAGAAGAATCATCAAGTTTCCTTCCATCATTTAACATACCGAGTGGCTTGGACGACAAATTGAACCAAAGAATTATCTGTGTTCTATGGCTCTTTCTGCTAGAAGAGAAATCAATTTGAAAAAGTATTTCTTGAATTGAAGTCAGGATTATTCTGTTCAGTTGAAGTCAAACAGAATCAGATCATCACTTGTACCCGTAATCTTCATATGCTGATAACTGGCCAATCCAGTAGTTTCAATTGCTTCCTGTGCTTTGTCTGCAACCTGCTGCAAAGAAACTTTGCCAAGGAAGCTTGCAGGAATTTCAGAACCCAAGGACTGTGAATCCGTATCATACCCCAGAGCATCAAGAACTCCGTAAGTGAAAAGCCCATGACCAAGAGTTCCAAATTCATATGACTGTTCATAAGTCTTTGAAGCTGAAAGGATGTAGAAATCACTTTCCTGCTGGATCTTCGAATCAGAGAAAAGCAAATCAGAAAAGACATCAATGCTGTTATTGGAAGTGCTGTATGTAGTTGCATCAGTAGTGATGTTGTTCTCGGCAATCACAGAGCCGCTGAAGCAGAAGTCGCCAAAAATGCATTTCTTTCCTGGAAAGAGCTTCATCACATTATATAAATCAGAGGCAGGCCAGTAGTCAATAATGAAATGCACATTAAAACTTTCAAGCCCAATTCCACTCTGAGCCTGATACTGTGCTGTTTCGGAATACTGAACCTCTGATTGAAGCGGCGTGGTTTTATAAGCAAAGTTTTCGCTGTATCCATGGCTGCTGCAGAAGAAAATTAGAGTATCGTTCTCAGAAGCCATATTGGAAAATTCCCTGATTTTCGCTTCCACGTTCACCACAGATGGGAAGTTTGCAGACGAAGCTGAAAGCCTTGCACCAGAACGATTGAAATCGGAGAATTCAAACTGAACAAGCTCTCTGCCAGCCCTGGCACAGAGCTCAGAGATGCAATCGGCGAAGAATTCCGAGTCGCTGAAAGTGTAAGTCAATGCAGAAACATATGAACCATCAAGCAGTTGAGTACCTAGAATAGTATTACCATTGATGTCTTTCTTTCCATAGCGAATTCCAATGTTTATAAGATAAACCTTTCCCGGTTCCTGCTGTGTATAGAAAAGCTCGCAGCTTGAAAGAAAAAAGATTGAAGCAAGTACTATAATTGATAACAGGAAGGTCTTGATTCTTTTCATCATAGCCCCTCCTGTATCCAGTAGCCCTTGTAACGGACCTTAAAACCGCAGCTGACGCTTACTGCAACTATATCCTTGCGATACGAGACTTCAATGGGAGCCAGCACGGAAAAGTTTACATATGCAGTCTGGGAGAACAGGAATTCGTTGTACAGGATGCCTGATACAGAACCGAACTTCACATCGGTGCCTGAATTATTGACTGCAATCTCGGCACCAAGACCGAGGCAGTAGACATCAGAGATGAAATAAGAGAAGTAGACTCTGGCTCCATAGCTGATGAAGCCCTTTAGCTGAGTCTGATTGAAAGCCAAAGAAGGCGTGACATAGCCCAAAAAGAATGCACCGCCTGCCTGAAATCTATTGATTGAAAAAGAAAGCGCATCAAGATAGATCTTAGCCTCACCTTGCGTTCTTATCGGGACTTCAGACTCCAGGTAGGCAGCCGTTGGAATGGCACCATAATAGCCGCCCTGGATTTCAATTGCTGGAGCCCAGCCTGAAAAACTGGCAAACGCTGCTGAGGCGCATAGAATCATCATAAAGCAGAAAAACGCTTTCTTCATGAACCAAAGATACCACAGTTTCTACTGATTTTCACAGAGACATTGCTGTTATTCAGATGAAATACCATGTATTTCAGGGCATTCATCAGAATAACTAGTGAAATCAACTACTAGAACGTGAAAAGAATAGTATCAATAAGGCTGCTTGACATCTTAGGAGTCATATCACCGTCCTTGCAGGCCTTTGAGACAAACTCATAAAGAGAGCTCATTGTAAGCTTTCCGTTCTTCATTGCTGGTGGAACTTCTGTAACTGTTTCAGTTTCCTGGTCATAACCCAGTGCCTCAAGCAGTGCAGCAGTAAAGGCACTATGCTCGACATTGCCAAGAGCCTTGGTTCCTGCCTCTTCTTCATAACGTCTTTCGGAAGCTAGAATCTGAACCTTGGAGGAATCAACACCGTCCCCGCCGGCAGCAAGCTTGCTTTCAAGATCCTCCGACGAAACTTCAAAGTCAGTAGAATCCTCTTCAATGCTCTTGCTTCCCACCAGTGCTCCGCTATGGG
This sequence comes from Sphaerochaetaceae bacterium, assembly GCA_028691695.1. GTDB lineage: Bacteria > Spirochaetota > Spirochaetia > Sphaerochaetales > Sphaerochaetaceae > JAAYFO01. Next base: position 27,438 of record JAQUYU010000001.1, read on the forward strand.
CGCTGTCTGCAATCAGGACGATGTTTCCATTAACTTCATTTAGAGAAGAAACAAGGTCATCTCCATAGGCAACTATGTTGTTGTCTGCATCCAGAACTGCAAACTCAGTGCTGTAATCAACATCGGCGGAGAATCTGGCATCCTTGGCATCGTAGTAGACACCCTTGCCGTTGTAATCAACCATATCGTACTGGGAATAACCCTTCCCGCTTAGATAAACAATCGAAATATCATTTTCAGAACTTTCATCGGAAAGCTTTGCTATCGCATTGGCTATATTCTCAGAAGTTGCTGGAACAGCATCAATACGATCTGTATCCGCCACTACAGTGACGTCCAGGCTTACACCGCTCTGGTCAGCAAGGCTCTTCATGGCTTTGGAAAAGTTCACAGCATCATTGCTGCAGGCTTCAGAGGAATCTGAGTCAACACCGATTGCTAGAATCCTCATCTCACCATTCTCAGGCTCACCCATAGTGGTTTCACAAGAACATATACCCAGAATCATCAGAAGCATTAGAACTGATGCAATTGCATAAGATAATCTTTTCATTAGTAACTACCCCTGAGATTATAATAAGCAAACAGAAACCAAACGACAATAATATTGCATATACATATTGCACATTTTGTGTGTTTTCTTCAAAGCAGAAAAAAACATCGGCTCAAATTGAACCGATGCTGATTATTGAGAATCAATCGTTTTTTCTAAAGCAGGAAGCTTGGAATCTCACCTCGCTGGTTGAATATCTTGCGCTGCTGTCCGTTTAGAATCTTCTTGCACATGCGAACAGAAAGCGGAGTAACCTCCACAAGCTCATCATCCTTGATGAAGCGAATGCAGCGTTCAAGCGGCATCTTCGTCACAGGGGTAAGAGTAACAGCCTCGTCATGCCCAGATGCACGGAGGTTAGTAAGCTTCTTGGTGCGTGTCGGGTTGATCAGAAGGTCACCTTCCTTGTTTCGAACGCCGACGATCATGCCTTCGTAAACAGGGTCGCCTGGGACAATGAAGAAGTTCCCTCTATCCTCAAGCTCCCAGATTCCATATGCAACTGCGGATCCGGCACGATCTGAAATCAGAGAACCTGTGCTTCTTTCCGGAAAATCTCCCTTGTAAGGCTCATAGCCCTTGAGAGAGCTGCTCATGATTCCGTATCCATGAGTGTCTGTGAGGAATTCATCTCTGTAACCAATCAGTCCACGTGATGGAACAGTGAAATTGATCTTCACCCTGCTGTCTGAGGTGTATGTGAGGTTAACAATGGCTCCCTTGCGTTCTGCAAGCCTCTGCATGACGATTCCGCTGTATTCTTCAGGGCAATCGACTTCGACATTCTCAACAGGCTCAAGCTTCTTTCCGTTGGAGCCTTCCTTGAAGATTATCTTTGGACGGCCAACGCATAGCTCGAATCCTTCGCGGCGCATCTGCTCGATGATGATAGCCATCTGGAATTCGCCTCTGCCTTTCACATTGAATGAATCATCAGGGTTTTTCTCAACCTGAATGGAAACATTGCGCAGCGTCTCCTTGAGAAGCCTTTCGCCGATCTTCGCGGAAGTGACGAACTTTCCTTCCTTGCCAGCAAGAGGGGAAATGTTCTTTGAAAAGAGCATCGAAACTGTAGGCTCATCGACTGTAATGCGCGGCAGAGCCTTAGGATATGCCTTGTTGCAGATAGTATCGCCGATAGAGACATTCTCAATTCCGGACAGGACAATGATATCACCGCTTTCCACCCTGTCAGTCTCGCCATAAGTCGGCCCATTGTAAGTCTGAAGCCTTGTCACCCTGAGAGGGACATGAGCGCCAGCGGCATTGATGCACACAAGGCTGTCATTCGTTGTAACCGTGCCGTTGATGACCTTTCCAATTGCAAGGCGGCCAAGGAAGTCCGAGTAGCCAAGATCGGAAACAAGCATCTGAAACGGCTCTTCATCATCGAAAACAGGGGCTGGAATATAATCAACGATCTTGTCAAGCAGGATATGAAGATTGTCCACATCCCTGTGCTCAAGGCTGTCAGTGACTATTCCATCCCGTCCGATTGCATAGAATACAGGGACTTCAAGCATAGATTCATCCGACTTGAGCTCCAGAAGAAGGTCATAGACCTCGTTGAGCACCTCTGACGGCCTGGCATCGAGACGATCGATCTTGTTGATTACAACTATGACCGGAAGATCCTTCTCCAAGGCCTTTGAAAGCACGAATCTTGTCTGAGGAAGCGGTCCTTCGGCTGCATCCACAAGCAGAACGACTCCATCGACCATCGACAGTCCTCGTTCAACCTCACCTCCGAAATCCGAGTGGCCCGGAGTATCGATGATGTTTATCTTCTTGCCCTTCCAGTGAATCGCGCAGTTCTTCGATGTTATTGTGATGCCACGCTCGCGCTCAATTGCGCCGCTGTCCATTATTCTAGTCTGGTCACCTTTAGTCACCAGTCCGCTCTGCTTGATCATAGCATCCACCAAAGTGGTCTTGCCGTGGTCGACATGTGCAATAATTGCAATGTTCCTTATGTCTTCGTTGCTTCTTTTCATGATTTCTCTATTACTATTTCAAATAAATCGGTTTTGTTCAACCGATTCACTTTTCTTCTTTCCGATCAAGGTATCCATTGAGAGCTGTGCAAGTCTGCTTCAGGTCCCTGAAGCGGAATGTTGCATAACCATCAAGCGGAGTATCCTGAGCATTGACGATTGCCAGAGCGCTTCCATGTGATATCGCCATATAAGGCAGCTGGTTCACAGGACTGACGTTAAGGCTTGACCCAAGCACGATGCACATGTCGCATCGCCGCCCGAAAATCTCTTCCGCTTTCTGAAGAGTATGGGGGTTAAGCATCTCGCCATAGAACACTATGTCAGGCTTTATCACTCCACCGCAGCTGCAGTAAGGAACCTCTCCCTTGCTTGCAGTCGGGGCAATCTGCTCATAGGAGTAATGCTTGTTGCATCTGGTGCAGTAATTGTGCATCGGGCTTCCATGAACTTCATAGACTTCCTTCGAACCAGCCCTTTGGTGAAGCATGTCGATGTTCTGGGTGAACACTTCATGGATCACACCCATCTTCTCCATTCTGGCAACAGTTTCATGCACGATATTGGGCTTGTAGTTTTCAAGCTTGAACCACACATCTGCGGCCCACTTGTAGAATATCTCAGGATGCTGGTGAAAGAAATCGATATTTAGAAGGGATTCCACATCAAGATGGTTGTACTGCTTGGTATAGATTCCTCCGGTGCCTCTGAAATCAGGAATCCCGCTCAAAGTCGATACACCAGCCCCCGTAAGGACAGCAATGTACCGTGCTTTTGAAAGAGCATTCTCGAACCGCTTGAACTTGGGTTCGAATGCGCTTGGGTCCTCGCTGTAATCAATCATTCACCAAAACTCCTTGGAATGTGTTGCCATTCAACGAATTGAATTTTACACTAACGACACTTCCTATTGCAAGCTCTTGAGGAGAATTGAATGCAACCATCTCACCATGTTCGTTGCGTCCGAGCATCTGGGAGCTGTCGTCACGGGAAATCTGAGTCACAAGGACCTTCTGAACCGTTCCGGTCCGGCCTTCCTTGATGCTGGCGCACCTGGCAAGCTGAAGATCTATGATCTTCTGAAGCCTTCGGATCTTCTCAGGCTCTGGAATCTGATCAGGCATCGAGGCAGCGCGTGTCCCTTCCCTTGTATTCCAGTAGTACATGAAGGCTTCGATGAGCCCGATTTTATCCATGACATTCCAGGTCATGCTGGCCTCTTCCTCGGTTTCCGATGGGAAGCCAACCATCACATCAGTCGAGAAAGTTGCATCAGGAATCGCCTTTCGGATCTTATCGATGATCTGCATGAATCTTTCCACCGTATAACGGCGGTTCATAAGATCAAGGATCCTGTCGCTTCCACTTTGAAGAGGAATATGATAATGCCTTGCAATGCGAGGTTCTGAAGCCAGAACCTCGATGACATCATCACCGAAATCCTTAGGATGAGGACTGTCGAAGCGGACCCACATTATGCTGTCAAGATGACGGCAGACTTCTTTCAGCAGCTTTGCGAAAGTCCAGTCTCCGTAATGGTATGAATTGACGTTCTGACCCAGAAGCTGCACTTCATGGACGCCCATGGCATCAAGCGTCTCGATTTCATGTATTATGCTTTCAACAGGTCGTGAGACTTCACGTCCGCGCACATATGGCACAATGCAGTAGGAACAGAAGTTGTTGCAGCCGTTCATTATCGGAACAAAAGCTGTAACATCTCCTTTCCTGTAATACAGATCAGCGAATTCATAGCTGGAAGATTCAACATCAGGCGAAGCAGATGAAGCCGGAATCACTTTCCCATCAGGTGTGACTCTTGAACAGAGGATGCTTACGATCCGGAGCTTGTCATTGGTGCCAATGATGTAATCGATAGCCTTTGCCTTCTTCTCAAGCTCATCTGGAATCCTTTCTGCCATGCAGCCGGTGAGCACGAGCACAAGCTGCTGAACCGTTTTCAGGTGGGAGAAGAAACCGAGCCGGCCCCAGATCCTGTTTTCGGCAGTCTGCCGGACCGAGCAGGTGTTGAGAATCACGGCCTGAGCCTCCTGAGGGCTCTGAGCCTTTTCCCACTGCTGACCTTGAAGCATTGTCTCGATTGCATCAGCTTCGGCCTTGCTCATCTGGCAGCCGTAGGCCTCCATCCAGTACTTCCTCATCGCTTGATTCCCTTGCGCATGAAGGCAGCATCGACGGTATTGCTCATCAGCATGGCTATTGTCATCGGTCCTACTCCGCCGGGAACCGGCGTGATTGCACCGCAGACTCTGGAAACGGATTCATAATCCGCATCGCCCGCCCAATGATATCCTTTCGGGCTTGAAGGATCTTCAACCCTTGTGATTCCTACATCAATTACAGCAGCACCGGGCTTGACCATTGAAGCATCGATGATCCCAGGCTTCCCGACTGCTGTGATCACAATATCCGATTCGGCCACATGCGGTCTGATATTGCTTGTAAGCGAATGGCACACAGTGACCGTTGCATTGCGGTCTTTCTGAAGCAGCATCGCCGAAAGCGGCTTGCCAACGATATTGCTGCGGCCGATTATGCAGACATCCTTCGAATCAGTCGAGATGCCATAATAGTCAAGCATCTTGAGAATCCCTTTGGGTGTGCATGGTGCAAGGCACGGATTGCCAAGAAGCAGGTTGCCCATGTTTATCGGGGTGAATCCATCAACATCCTTCGAGGGAAGAATCCTGTTGATGACCTTGCTTTCATTGATATGCTTCGGCAACGGCAGCTGAACAAGAATCCCGTCCACATCATCATCGGTGTTAAGGCCGTCGATCAGCTCAAGAAGCCCCGGCTCTGTCATCTCTGAGGGAAAGAACAGGTCTCTATGGTCAATCCCTACTAAATCGCAGGCTTTTCGCTTTCCGAAAACATAGCTTCGGCTTGATGGGTTGCTGCCTATGAGAACCACAGCAAGCAACGGCTTCCTTCCGAAACGCGAAAGGAAATCAGATGCATCTGCTGCACATTGCTTCTTGACTATGGAGGCTAGCTCCGTGCCTTCTAATGAAATCATCCAAACTCCTCAAAAATCCACCTAATCAGTGTAACTATAGCCTTTTTTATTTGATGAATATAATATACTATTTTGTTGGTTTCTGATATAGACCAAGAAAATCTTATGAGGTATTTATGAAAAAAACAATAACAGCACTGGTTCTCATTGCGCTGATTGCAGTCATGTCGGCTTCAGCTGCTGAGGCATACAGCTATGAAACCGGCGATCAGGCATTCTCATTCAAGGCTGGGCTGACTATTCCTGCTTTCATATGGTTTCCAAATGACAGCACAGACTCAGGCTTCGTAAGCGGCTCGGAAACACACATGAAGCTTGGCGGAATCGGTTCTCTTTCTTATATGTATTTTGTTTCTCCAAAGATCGCAATCGGCGGCACTCTAGGCTACAGCTTCAACTATTCACGTTCTGCAGAGCTCGTCACCGAAGTCCCGATCATGGCAAAAGCCTCATGGTATCCAGTCCAGACAGGCAGATTCGACCTTATTGCAAGCCTTTCGCTTGGAATTGCATTCACACGTTACAGCGGCGGCTTCTATACCTCTCCGGCTGCTGAGATTGAAATCGAGCCTGTCTTCTATTTCAATGACAACTGGGGAATCGGAATTTCTTCCGGCCTTCTAGGGGTTTCCGAAATCTACTGGAAAGAAAAGAAAGAAGATACTTCCATTGCTGCGCTTGCTCCGATCAAGCTTACCTGCCATTACAGACACTGAGGAGACTGAATATGAAAAAATCACCAATTGCAATATCTATTTCAATCATTTTGCTATGCTGCCTGGCTTTCACCGGCTGCAATCTTGATGCAAAGGTCGGGATCTTCAGGAAAGTCTCGACTTCCACAGAGACCAAAGGTGTGCGGATCACCAGCGCTGCTGGCTATGACAGTGCTTCCACTACGGCTTATTTCATCACCGACAGCGGTCTGTGCAAGCAGGTCAAAGGCAACGATGACATAACAGTCCTCGTGGCAAATACTGAAACAATGCACATCAAGCAGGCTTCTTTCTACACAAACAGCGGTGTTCAGTACATCAAATACCTTTACCAGAACCCGACGCAGGACAATCAGACCACTATCTACACATCCACTCTCACACTTTCGATGCTAACAAGCTCCACAGCCGTTTCTACGACAAGCGGAATCTATGCGGGCTTCGAAGTGACAGACGGTGGCAAGACCTTCACTTCCCTTCAGAATGGTGGGACGGCAACACTGACCAATCTTTCCAGGATGAACAAGGTCATCACCAACAGCAATGCATCAAGCTCTCCCAATGTGAATGCACTTCTGGTTTATTGGACAGATACAAGCAGTTCTGAATTCCTTACATTGATCACGGACAACGGCACCACAGTCAGCAAGTACAATATCGGCTACTCTGCAATTGATAAAGACATTGCAAGCTTTGCATGCAATTCCAATGCTGTAATACTAATAGGGAAAGAAAACTCTGATATCTACTACATAACGGACATCACAGCAAGCACAGAGGCTGCTGATTCAAACAAGAACCTATCTGACAGCTTCTCGAATTCGCCGGCCATCGGATTCTTCGATTCTGCCAATTCCGTATTCTATTTCAAAGGAAATGATGCCTACAATTCGGTCAAATGGAACACAGCTGAAACCAGCTTCACTGTCGATGACGTCACCGACGGCTTTGCCGAAGGACTGCTTGAATCCACTTCGGGAGCAGTGAAGATAGCAAATGACCAGATGCTTGTCTTCACGGAGGACAGCGGACTGTTCATCCTGGATCTGACATCTAACAGCAATTCGGAATTCTGATTTACATAGAAAGCAAATCGGGCTCTGCAGAGGAAAGCTTCCGCAGAGCCCATTTTTTTGGTTTATGAGAATTCAAGAGCAAAATGGGGAGAAAATTGCTGGATTTCGCCTTCCTTTGTTTGACAGCATCAACAATGCTGAAGCATTGATTAAATGACAATTTCAGCAAGAAAGGCACCGAAAATACAGATCACTCCAAACAGGTAATAAAGTTTCTGGGCTTTCATATCATGCTCCTCGGCAAGATAGTTTCTCTTGCTTACATCTAACCTTACCACAGAGAAGCAACCAAGTCAAGTTTATTTTGTTATACTGTAAATAGTTATTATATGTCAAAAGACATATCTCCACCCTTTTTCTTCTGGCTTTTTATCAAATTTAGGTAATTTATATAATCCTTTTTTCCTTCAGAAGAGTGCATCGAACACCACAGCAGTTTTCTATTTATTTGAATCTTAATCAATTAGACATCAATTTACAAAAAATAAGTCTTGACGTGATTTATTCATGTCATATGTCATTATGAAAATGAAAACCCATAACGCTCTTCCTCTGTTTTCAATTAACTCAGATCCGACGATTCAAGAAATGACCACCAACTGTCATAAGCCACAATTCTGCAATTTTATTCAGTTCTTCGTCTTAGATTTTTCAAAAAAAACAGCACCCTGAAACCCAGGATGCTGAATATCAAAAAAAAGGATTTATAGATTATTTGCAGTCACCACGGATTTCATGAAGAATGGAACGGACTTCAGGATCCTTGTACACTTCATCAATCTCCTCTGAAGTAAGACCGACGAATTCGTGACAGAGATAGTGAATCCAGACTTCCTGATCCTCGGATTCAAGGACATGCTTGCGGCAGTAGTAATCCGGCTGGACTGGGAGAGGCGGAATCTTCTTGTAAAGTGGAACTTTGTAATCAAATACCGCAACTTTGATATCATCACGGGGAATACCCTTGTTCAGAATGATATCTGTAAGAGCATTTACTGTCTTTCCAGTATCGAAGATGTCATCAACAATCAGAACCTTGTCACCGCTTCGGAGATAGTCAGGAGAATATGTCCAGCCATCAACCATGACCCGGGTCTGGCAACGGATATCCGAGTAGCTTCTTGCAACGACAGCAGCATAGAACACTGGCCGCTTGCACTCACGGGCTCTGACAATCTTGTAGTACTCGCTCATCACATTGCCCATGTAGACACCGCCTCTAAGCGAAACGTAGATGACATCAGGTACGAAATGATCGACTGAATACATTCGATGACAAAGCTTCAGAGCCTCGTCCCTAATAGTTTCCGGAGATACGAATTCCTTTTTCATGGCTGCTCCTTCGATGTAATGAGGAAATTCTATTACATCTGGGTAAGAACTTCAACACCATTCTTCGTGATGCCGATGGTATGCTCGAAATGTGCTGACGGCTTGCGGTCCGCTGTGACCACTGTCCAGCCATCATGAAGCGTATTGATCTTGTGAGTACCCATGTTGATCATAGGCTCGATTGCAATGACCAGCCCTTCGCGAAGCTTGAGATTCTGGGCAAAAGGAGAAACGAAGTTAGGTACATTCGGATCTTCATGGATCCCGAACCCTACCCCATGGCCGCAGTAATCACGGACAACTCCGAAGCCGTTCTGGTTTGCATGCTCGAATACGGCACCAGAGACATCATTCATCCTTGCACCGGGCTTTGCGGCCGCTTCGATAGCAAGATCAAGGCATTCCTTCGTGGTCCGGACAAGAAGCCTGGTGCGGTCAGGGACTTCTCCCATGATATAAGTCCGAGTGCTGTCAGCAAAAAAGTTGCCCTTGCGGTCGCATACGATATCGATGCTGACGATATCGCCGAGTCGTACAATCTTCTCTTTGTGCGGAATGCCGTGAATAACCTGCTCGTTGATCGAGATGCAGGTACCGGCAGGATAGCCCTCGAAGCCTTTGCAGCTTGGAAAGCATCCAGCTTTTGTTATGTAATCCTCACAGAACTGGTTTATGTCCCATGTGGACATTCCTGCCTCCATCCATGTCTCAAGTCTGTCAAACAGCGAACAAAGAACTCTGCCGTTCTCATGAATGGCATCCATGTCGCTCTGAGTCTTAAGCTCTATCATCCTTTAGTGCCTCTCTAGCATAGGAATCAAGAACTCCATTAACAAACTTATAGCTGCGGTCTGAGCTGAATTCCTGAGAGAGCTTGACTGCTTCATCGATGACAATATGAGGATGCACATCCTTGCAGTACAGCAAGGAATAGAAACTGATCCTAAGAATATTCCGATCCACAAGAGTGATCCGATCAATGGCACGGTTGTTTGAATACTGCTCAATCAGATGGTCAATCTCTGATAGGTTCTCAATCGTGCCCTGAATGAGGAGCCCGCTGTAAACACGGATGTCCGGTTCAAGCTGGTTTTCCTCTTCGTCAGATATGCCGGCAAGGGGAATCTCCGAACCGATGAGAGTCTCATAGACACTGTTGCCTTCCTCATCATAAAGCTGATGAGAGAAATCCAGAGAATAGAGAGTCTGCATAGCAAGAGAACGAGCCAGATGCCGTGATTTCATCAGTTGGCCTCTTTGTAAAGGATGTTGATCTTCGCCTGCTTGGTCAGATCTGCAATCATCAGATTAGAAGCCTCGGTGTAGATTTCCTGTGACTTCTGCTGCTGAAGAAGATAGACAATGTAATCTGAAACGGTAGAGGTCTCAGTCGGAGAAAGAGCATCAGTGAGGGAAAGCACCTTGAACTGTGTGTGCTGAAGAACCTTTATGATTGCATATCCTACATTGGAATCAACGACTGAAGGGGCTATTTCGCCATCATCAAGATCGAAAGCAGCATCATAGAAAGCATCTCCGAAGAGATTCTGGTATGTTGTGTTGTCAATTGCAATCCAGCCTACTTCGCCGCCCTTGGACTTGCTTGCAGTATCCTGGGAATAAGTGGAAACAGCTTTTTCGAAAGTCAGCTTCCCGCTCTGGATCTGTGACAATGCATCCTGAAGAGTCTTGAGGCTTGCAGCATCCTTGGTCGCATCGCCTGTCTTTGGAATCAGGACAAGAGCTATGCGCACCGCTTCAGGGTTGACGAACTGAGAAGCGTTCTTGCGATAGAAAGTCTCGACTTCCTTGTCGGTCGGATTGATGCTTGTTGCTGTGAACATGCTAGATTTGGTCTGTGTAACATAGGCCTGGAGAATGTACTGCTGTGCGATGGAGTCACGGTACTGGGCACGTGTCATGCCAGCCTGCGACTGAAGAAGCTCATCAAACTGGTCATCTGTGTAAGTGGCGCCGGTCTGAGACTCAATAAAAGATTTCTGTGAAGCAAGAAGCTGATCTTTCTGATCTTCGGTAAGCTTGATGCCATCACGCTCGGCACCTTGGAGAAGAAGCTCCTGCCCTATCATGAGCTGGAGAACCTGAAGGGATGACACGTTGGTGTACCCTTGGGACTTGTATGACTGGACAGCACTATCAAGCTGCGTCGTTGAAATAAGGGTGGTCCTGATCAGATTCACAGTAGCGGCTGGTGTAGCTACAGCAGCGAAAGCCGATGCACAAGCAAGCACCGCCAGAACCATTATTGCCAAAAAGGTCTTTCTATTCATCAAAGTTCTCCTTAGATAATATTCAATCAATCGTTCTTAGAAAGCCTGAGACGCTTTCCCATGGCCTGAGCCATGCCAAGCGAATCGAGGATTTCAAAGTTGCTGATGAAGGCGCCTTCAGATTCCAGGGCCTTCATAAGCACATGAAGGGTCTTGCCTTTCCGCATTCCCTTCTTGCTTATAAAACAAAAACAACGCTTTCCGGATACATTTCCGCATCCTTTGAGAAAATCATAGACAATCTGAGGTATCTTTCCGCCGAAGAAGCCGGATGCTTCACTGGCGAACACATAGTAGTCGTAATACGAAATATTACGTCCCATCTCCTGATACATGTTGAAAACTTCAACAGTCGGGCTGCACTCCTGAGCGGACATGCCGCGACTTAGTGCATCACAGAGGGATTTGAGCTTTCTGCTCTCCCGGTCGCTTCCGCCATACAACAAACAGACTCTCAAATTCCACTCCTCTGAAATAACAACAGCCTACCTTGGACAAAAAAGACAAGGTAGGCTCATTGAATTCCGAAAATTCAGTTCTGCTGAGTCTCTTCTGTCTGAACAGTCTCGGTCTGCTGCGAAGCAGCCTGGCTGAGAATCGAACTGTCAGGCGATTTGTTGAGAATCGCAACCAGAATGGCAAGAACGATGAAACCGGCTCCAAGCCAAGCAGTGATCTTGTTCACAACTTTATTCGAACGGCCGCCGAAAGCAGAGCTGCTGCTGTCGCCGCCGAAGATCCCGCCGAGTCCGCCATCATCCTCATTCTGAATTGCTACCATGAAAATCAAGGCAAGAGAAACGAGAACGAAAAGAACCAACAAAAAAATACTCAATACAGCCATCTTTCTACTCCAAGGCACATTTCACAATCGGAACAAACTTCTCAGCTGTAAGAGAAGCTCCTCCAATCAGTGCTCCATCAATGTTCTCGCGGGCAAGAAGCTCCTTCGCATTGGATGGTTTTACTGAACCACCATACTGTATTATGGCGTTTTCTGCAACATCTTTTCCATACAATGAACCGATTAATTTTCGGATATATGCATGTGCATTGTCTGCATCATCTGCTGTTGCGGTCATTCCAGTGCCGATAGCCCATACAGGCTCGTATGCAAAAGTAATCCGGCTCATGTCCGAAGCAGCGACTCCTTCAAGCCCGACCTTGATCTGCCTTGAAAGAACCTGCTCAAGCTCGCCGCTCTGGCGCTGCTTGAGAGTCTCGCCGATGCAGAGGTCAATGTTCATTCCCTGGGAAAGAGCAAAGAGGACCTTCTTGTTGATCCACTCATCAGTCTCTCCGTAGTAAGTCCTTCTCTCGCTGTGCCCGATTATGACATCATTGACGCCAATATCCTTGAGCATCTGGCATGATACCTCACCGGTGTAAGCACCGCTTTCCTTGTCACTGACATTCTGAGCCGCAACAATGATGTTCGAGCCTTTCACAGCAGCAATGACGGCTGGAAGGCAGACAAATGAAGGTGCAATCATCACCTTCACATCTACTCCCTTGAGCTCTGAAACAAGCTCCTTGGCAAGCTTTGCACCTTCGCTGGGAGTAAGATTCATCTTCCAGTTTCCGGCAATATATGGCTTTCTCATAAACATTTATCTCCAAATAATAAAATTCAAGCAAACGGGGATGCCGACAGAGCACCCCCGCAGAGCTTTAATCATTTCTTCTCAAGTGCCTTGATTCCAGGAAGCTCTTTCCCCTCGAGGAATTCAAGCGAGGCACCGCCGCCTGTTGAAACATGGTCAATCTTGGAAGCAAGATGGAACTTGTTCACAGCTGCAACGGAATCTCCTCCGCCAACCACTGTCGTTCCCTTGCAGTCCGCAACGGCCTTTGCAACTTCAAGCGTTCCGTTTGCGAAAGCATTGAATTCGAACACGCCGACCGGCCCGTTCCACACGATGCTCTTAGCATCCTTGATGGCATCCTTGATCTCTGCAACTGTCTTGGGACCAATGTCCATTCCGATAAGATCGGAAGGAATATCGATGCTGTCAACGGTGATCGGAGCAGCAGTCTCTGCAAACTCCTTTGCGCAGATATGATCCACAGGAAGAACGACCTTCACGCCTTTGCTCTTGGCAGCGGCAAGGAAGCTCTTTGCAGTATCGATGAAATCAGCCTCAAGAAGGCTCTTTCCAATCTCATGTCCCTCAGCCTTGAGGAAAGTATAGGCCATTCCGCCGCCGATGACGATGATATCGCATCTCTTGGCAAGGCTTTCAAGGACTGTGATCTTCGAAGAGACCTTTGATCCGCCGATGATGGCAGCGAACGGGTGCTCTGGATTCTCAAGAAGAGGAGCCATGAACTTGATCTCCTTCTCGATGAGGAATCCAGCATAGGAAGGAAGATAATGGGCAACGCCTTCAGTGGAAGCATGCGCTCTGTGTGCGGTTCCGAATGCATCGTTGACATAGACATCGCCGAACGCAGCAAGCTGCTTTGCAAACTCAGGATCGTTCTTTTCCTCGCCAGGATAGAAGCGGACGTTCTCCAGAAGAAGGACTTCGCCGCTCTTGAGAGCCTTGACCTGCTTCTCTACTTCCGGTCCGATTACATCAGAAGCCAGAATCACTTTCTTTCCAAGAAGCTCCTGGAATTTGGCAGCGACCGGCTTCATTGAGAATTCCGGATCCTTCTGCCCCTTCGGTCTCCCGAAATGAGACATGATCACAAGCTTTGCACCTTTCTGCGAAAGAATGTAATTGATTGTAGGAAGTGCTGCAATGATCCTGGTAGGATCAGTGACCACTCCATCCTTGACCGGAACGTTGAAATCCACTCTGCAGAGAACTGTCTTGTTCTGAAGATCAGCTTCCTGAATAGTATTTAACTGCATGATATTCTCCTTAGGAAAAGAAGGCCCGCCCTAAGGCAGGCCTTGCAATCAAGCGATATGGCAATCAGCCATTTACCTTCTTCATATGAGCGATGAGATCAAGAACCTTGTTGGAGTATCCAATCTCATTGTCGTACCATGAAACAACCTTCACGAATGTGTCGGTAAGTGCAATTCCAGCCTTTGCATCGAAGATCGATGTTCTGGTGTCGCCAAGGAAATCAGAGGAGACAACCGCTTCTTCGGTATACCCGAGGATGCCCTTGAGCTCGCCTTCTGAAGCTTTCTTCATGGCATTGCAGATCTCTTCATAAGTTGCCGGCTTGGCAAGATTCACAGTGAGGTCGACAACGGAGACATCAAGAGTAGGAACTCTCATCGACATGCCAGTGAGCTTGCCATTGAGGGAAGGAATTACCTTTCCAACGGCCTTTGCAGCACCAGTAGTGGATGGAATGATGTTTCCAGAAGCAGCTCTTCCACCTCTCCAGTCCTTCATCGAAGGACCATCAACGGTCTTCTGAGTAGCTGTGGTGGAATGGACTGTGGTCATGAGACCATCGACGATTCCGAAGTTGTCATTGAGAACCTTTGCGATTGGGGCAAGGCAGTTTGTCGTGCAGGAAGCATTCGAAACGAACTGAGTTCCCTTGACATAAGAATCCTCGTTGACGCCGCAGACGAACATTGGAGTATCATCCTTTGAAGGAGCTGACATCACAACGTACTTTGCACCGGCGTTGATATGAGCCTGAGCCTTCTCCTTGGTAAGGAAGAGACCAGTGGACTCAACGACGTACTCTGCGCCGACTTTGTCCCAAGCAAGCTCGTTTGGATCCTTGCAAGCGGTGACTCTGATTCTCTTTCCGTTGACGATTAGCTCTGAGTGCTCCATGTCAGCTTCGATTGTTCCAGCGAATTCACCATGCATAGTGTCATACTTGAGCATGTATGCAAGATAATCAACAGGACAAAGATCATTGATTCCTACGATTTCGACATCTTTGCGTGTCATAGCTGCACGAAAGACGAAACGACCGATTCTTCCGAATCCGTTAATACCAATTTTCATTAGGATTTCCTCCAAATAAATTTCAATTCGATATAAATATACTGTTTTGAAAAAAGACGGTCAACTGATTTGGCATTTCTTTGCTGCAAAAAACTAAACCAGTTTACTAATTGCAATTGACAAACAAGTTTGACAAAGGCGATAATTGCCGAGGAGGATGGGAGACATGAGAAGAATCATCCCGCTCAACAGCGATTGGGCATTCAATGGAGCAAAGGTCCAGCTGCCCCACTCCCTTTCGGAGATTCCCGGAAACTGGTTCAAGGTGTCCGATGCGGCTTCAAGCGGAAGCTACCGCAAGACCATCATGCTTCAGTCCTCTGACATTGAAGGACGGAGAGCTCTGCTCAGGTTCGAAGGCATCGGATCTCAGGCACGGATAAGCTGCAACGGCGAGCCGGCTGGCCAGGTATTCGGTGCCTACACGCCGGCAGTCTTAGACATTACTGATTTCTTGTCAAGAAAGGGCGATTATGCTTCGGTGACGTTGCAGGTCGATGTTTCCGCTGACGAGGACCCGCTGATTCCGCCTTACGGATTCAAGATGGATTACCTTGTGTTCGGAGGTATCTACCGTGAGGCCTCGCTGATACTGGTTCCTGAGCACTACATCAAGCGATTCTCGGCCTTCGGAACAGCCGATGGAACCGTATTCATTGAATCCGAGCTATCGGAAAACGGTCCTTCTTCTGTGCATATACTGAACAAGGAAGGCGAAGAAGTCGGGTTTGGCCAGATATCAGAAGGTACAATTCACATAGACAATCCAGAGCTCTGGGACATATTCCATGGCGTGCTTTATACCGCCGTGATGGAATTCGGCGAGGACACGGTCTCTGTCCGATTCGGATTCAGGGATGCGCAATTCCGAGCGGACGGCTTCTTCATCAACGGGCGCAAGGTCAAGCTGCTCGGAGCAGACAGGCACCAAAGCTACCCGATCGAAGGCTATGCGATGCCCGAAAGCATGCAGCGCCTCGATGCGGACCTGATCAGACGCACAGGGCTGAACATCGTCAGGACCAGCCACTACATGCAGGATCCAGCGTTCCTTGACAGATGCGACGAACTCGGAATCCTGGTATTCGAAGAGATACCGGGCTGGCAGCACATATCGCAGGACAAGCTATGGCGGGACCGAACCGAGGAAAACGTAAGAACAATGATCCAGAGGGACAAGAGCCACCCTTCAATCGTGCTCTGGGGCGTCAGAATCAACGAAAGCGCTGATGACGATGAACTTTACAGATCCACCAACAGCATAGCCCATGGCCTTGATCCGCACCGCCAGACCGGAGGAGTCAGATGCTTTGAGAAGAGCCATCTTCTTGAAGACGTATACACTTTCAACGATTTCAGCAATCAAGGTCTCAGGAGCCCTAAGCAGGTATGCACTCGCAAGTGCCCGTATCTTGTGACTGAATACTGCGGCCACATGTTCTCGACCAAGTCATATGACGATGAGGAGCACAGGCTTTCCTGGGCGCTGAGACATGCAAGGATAGTCAATGACATGTATGCCGACGATAGCATTTCCGGATGCATCGCATGGTGTCTCTTCGACTACAACACCCATGACAACTTCGGCTCAGGAGACATGGTCTGCTACCATGGTCTCTGCGATGCAGACAGGATCCCGAAGCTGGCATGGTACCTGTATGCAAGCCAGAATTCCTCCGAGCCGATCCTCGGGCTCTCTTCATTCATGGATGAAGGAGACCATCCGGCCAACACGCTTGGGAAAGTCGCTGTCTTCACAAATGCCGATTTTGTTAGAATTCATCTGAATGACGAGGAAATCGGTGACTTCTATCCCGCATCGGACATCTATCCGGCTCTTCCGCATCCGCCGGTGATCATTGAAAGCTTCATTGCAAAGCGTCTTGCCAGAATTGGAATTTCAAGCAAGAGCGACCAGACTCTTGTTCAGAAGATGATCGATGATGCAAAGAAAGAGCCTTCATCGGCTCTGCTTCGCCGGTATGCTTTGCCGATTCTACGGCTGAGCCAGATTGCCAGGATGAAGATCCCCGCCTTCATAAAGAAAATACAGGAAATCCAGGACCTGGCGCCGAAGGCGAAGGGCATCTGGCGGTTCGAGGGTGTGAAAAATGGAAAGACCGTATCGGTCCAGATCATCGATCCCAATGGGCCGATTGTCCTCCAGGCAACGCCTTCGCAGACTGAGTTCAGGCTGTCAGACTGCCCCACATACCAGGTATGCCAGGTTCAGCTCACTGCTCTGAAAGATGGCTGCTCGATGAGGCTTCCGTACTTCTTCGATAGCATCGAAGTCCACGCATCAGGGTCGATGGAACTCTATGGAACAGCAAGAGTGCTGACTATAGTCGGTGGCGGAGCTGCTGTCTATCTTCGCACCAGAGGCGTAGGAAGCGGGCAGCTTTCAATAAGCTCCAAGCGGTTCGGAGAACAGACAATTGATTTCAATGTAACGCGTTAACGCTTTGTTCAGACGACGGTTCTCCGATCTCTACCTTGATGGAATTGATCTTGTGGCCGTCGATGGACTCAACAGTGAAGTCCGCTCCGTCGCATGAAATCCGGTCGCCCATGTTCGGTATGCAGCCGAATTTCTCGAATACATATCCTCCGATGGTCTCATAATCCTCTTCAGGTATCCCCAGCGAGAGCTCTTCGTTCAGTTCATCAATCGGTGTCCTGGCATCGCAGATATAGGTATGCTCGTCGATCTTCTGGATGTTCTCGACTTCATCGGCATCGAACTCATCCTGGATCTCTCCGACTATAACTTCGATGATGTCTTCCATGCAGACAATCCCTGATACCCCGCCATACTCATCAACAGCGACGGCAATATGAACCTTCTGCTGCCTGAAGTCCCTCAGAAGATCATCAAGATGCTTGCTATCGGGAACGAAGAATGGTGTGCGCATCACCTTCTTGACGGAAAAGCCGGTTGTTATATCCTTGCGGATCAGATCTTTGGCATACAGGATGCCAACGATGTTGTCGATATTCTCTTCAAAGACCGGATAACGGGAAAAC
Source organism: Sphaerochaetaceae bacterium (assembly GCA_028691695.1). Taxonomy (GTDB): domain Bacteria; phylum Spirochaetota; class Spirochaetia; order Sphaerochaetales; family Sphaerochaetaceae; genus JAAYFO01. Next base: position 45,399 of record JAQUYU010000001.1, read on the forward strand.
CCCTGTGCCTCGATGATTTCTATCACCTCGGCATATGTGGCATCAGAGGCGATGCACTGAACGTCAATCCTTGGAACCATGACCTCCTTGACGATCTTCTCGTCAAGTTCGGATACACCCTCGATCATGTCCTTTCTTTCTTCGATTTCTTCCTCTTTCTCCCTACGCGAGAGAGGATCCTCGGATTTCTTTCCTTTTTCTCCAAACAGAGATTTCAAAAAACTCAAATCAGTCCGCCCTTAAGCTTATTAAGCAAAGCCTCCTGCTTCTTAAGCATTGCTTCTTCAGGAGAATTGCTCTTGTGGTCCTCGCCGTTGAGGTGAAGACAACCATGAATCAGAACTCTGCAAAGTTCCTCACTGAATGGAATACTAAAATATTCCGCATTGTTTTTCAAGGTGTCAAGCGAGATGACAAGGTCCCCAAGTTCATTAGGCTCTCCGGAGCATCCCGGGAAAGTGACCTCCGAATCGGCATCATGCTGCACGAAGCTCAAGACATCGGTGCTTTCATCAATATTGCGATACTTCAGGTTGAGCTCATGAATTGTCTTGTCAGAGACGAACGAGCAGGATATCTCAACGTCATGAAGCGCAAGCTCGCGGCAGGTGAAGCCCAGGACCTTGCGCACAAGCGCTGCAGGAGCCTCCTGCTTCATGGCAGGCTCCTCGTATGAAATCATGAATCTGTTCATTTCTTTTCCTCCTCTTCAGGGTATGAAATCCTGCTGTGGTACCGTCCGGTCAAAGATTCTGAAAGCGATTTGACAACATCATTCAGGTCTGTGATGGACATTCCGCAGCTGGAAAGCTGTTTGTTCACTATCTTCTTTATCAGGATCATAGTGATCATCTTCTCGATCTTATTCGGAGTAGGCTTGGCAATGCTTCGGCACGCTGCCTCGCTGCAGTCGGCAAGCATCACAATCGCCTGCTCTGGTGTCTGCGGGGGCTGCCCGAGATAGGCATACTCCTCGATCTTAGGCTCATTGTACTGCTCTGGGTTCTCTTCATGAAGCTTCATGGCTTCATTATAGAAGTACACCACTACATCGTTTCCATGGTGGTTGCCGATTATGTCAAGCACTTCCTGGGGAAGTCCGATCTGCTTGCCCTTCTCCACTCCGAGCTTCACATGGCTCTTGATGATTGCCACCGAAAGGTTGCGGTTGATGTTCTCATGGCTCTGGGCTGCCGGTGAATTTCCCAGCAGCGATATGTTCTCAGTGAAATACTCGGCATGGTCGATCTTTCCGATGTCGTGGTACATCGAACCGACTCTTACCAGTGCTGCATTCGCACCTACAGCCCTTGCAGCAGTCTCGGCAATGTCAGCGACAGCCATGCTGTGGCTGTATGTTCCAGGTGCTTCCTGGCTGAGTCTCTGAAGAATCGGGCTCCGGGCATTGGCCAGCTCGCGCAGCTTGAACTGCGTCGGGATGTTGAACAGGTCCTCAAGAAGCGGCAGAAGCGCTGACACCACGACGAACGAAAGCAGAATGTTGAACAGATCATACAAAGCGCCCATCATGAATCCCGACAGGGATGATTTCCTGAGAAGGAACCAGATGAAAAGGTACAGGAAGCTCAGCGCAAGCGTTATTGCCCACTGAATCACAAGATCCCGTCTCTTGCTGAGGAATGTAATCAGGTAGACGCATGACACCGAACCAAGTACACAGAGGAAGAAAGACGAATAATCCGCACCGGGCATTATGCAGACTGCCGATGAAAGCAGGAAGCTGCAAACTGCACCCAGGCTCTTGCGGTCAGAAAGAAGAGCCACAAGCAGCGGCACGAAGAACACAGGCATCACCACTTCGAAAAGAGGAAGGGAAAGAGCCTTGTAAATCTTGTATCCGAAGAACGCCAGCACCGAAGTTATTATGCTTCCCACGAGGAAAACAAGGAAGAACTCGAACTTATGAAGGCTCCTCCTCGCAAAGTAATCGAACATGACAACGGCAATGCCGGTCAGAATGACCATAAGAAGAATCGAACCGACAATCTTCACCTTGGAAACCGAGCTCTTCTGCTGGGAAAGCAGGAGCAGAACCCTGCTGCTCTCTTCAGATATTATCGTATTCTGCTCAACGATGATCTGATTTGGCACAAGCGTGTACACGACTTTTGCAGTTTCAGGATCCACCTCGCTCTGAAGAGCCTGAGTAAGAACTGCATTGTATTTCATGTTCGGAACGGCAATTGCCTCGACTACCTGCGAAATAGCCTCGATCTGGCCTTCACTAAGAGTATCATTGAGCGAAGAAAGCTGGAACGAAACGAAGCCGGAAACGCCAGTTCGGACGAGCGCCCTGTTCTTCATCATCTTCTGATACTCAGAGCTTTCCTGGTCAAACGAATACAGCAGGTTGAGCATCGAGAATGAAGATGCACTGGCTGCAAGCTCATCCGAGTCGAAAAGCCCAGTGGTGCTTACCTTCTGCGCCATGTCATAGATCAGAGCTCCGAACTTTTCCGGATCAGCGGAAAGCTCAGCATATGCCGCCGCAGCAATTTCATAGGAAACATTAATGCCTTGAACTGTCTGGATGAACGAATCCTCATCCGATTTCAAAGCCTTTGCAACTTCAGAAGCATTCTGAAGCGACTTGAGGCAGGCTGCCATATCATTTGAGAATACAGGCGGAATCATCTGCTGAGCCTTCTTCAGGGCAATATCAGAAGCTTCCTGATCCACCAGATAGTAGGAAGCATCGGAAACGACTGATTCGGAGGCCAGATACCCAGGCTTCATTGCATCATAATAATCTCCGTACTGCTCGCTCTTGTTCTGGTAAAGAGAGAAGAACAGAACGGAAACACAGATGCAGAATGCAAGAGAGAGGCACAGCACGGTAATCACCTGGCCTTTCTTCATGCCTGAAAACAGCTTTTCCCAGAAGTCATTTGTTCTTTTCATATGCATCAACTATCCTTTGGACTATCCTTGATCGAACAACATCCTGAGAATGGAAATTCACGAAGCTTATTCCCTCTATTCCCTGCAGGATGGACATTGCATGAACCAGACCCGAAACCTTGTTTCTAGGAAGGTCGGTCTGGGTTATATCACCGGTGATTATTGCCGAGGAATCCTCTCCAAGCCTGGTGAGGAACATCTTCATCTGCTCCACAGTAGTGTTCTGCGCCTCATCGAGAATGATGCAGGCATGGTGAAGGCTTCGGCCCCTCATGTAGGCAAGAGGAGCAATCTCAATCATGTCGCTGTCTTCAAGACGCTTGATCATCTGAGGAGAAATCATGAATTCCATTGAATCATAAAGAGGCTTCAGATAAGGATTGAGCTTCTGAGCAAGATCCCCTGGAAGGAATCCCAGGGACTCGCCCGCCTCTACCACGGGACGCGAAAGAATAAGCTTCTGCCGCTTTCCGCTAATGATCTGAGCAAGGCAGTACGCAACAGCCAGGAACGTCTTGCCTGTTCCGGCAGGCCCTACTGCAAATGTGATCTGAGAATCAGAGATTGAGCGAAGATACCTTTTCTGAGTCCTGCTCTTTGGGAATACCGAGCGGTTTCCTAAATTGATGACATAAGAACCGGATTCAATCTCAGGCTCTTCCTGGCTTTTCGGAAACTGGAGATTTGAAAGGAGGCTTTGGTACTCCATGAAGATCTCAGACTCAGTGATTGGAGAATTCTCAGCTGCAAGGGCTTCAAGCTTCTTGGCCAGAGCACAGAACATGTCGCCGACGCTTTCATTGGCTCCATCATAGATCAGGCTGTCTCCCCTAAGGTATATGGTGGTATCAAGCAGATTCTCCATATAAGGTATGTTTGCATCGTTTGCCCCGCATACGATGCTGAGGATGCCCTGATCTTCAAAAGTTACTGTTCTGCTCAAATGATTCTCTCCTAGTCATCTTCCGAACTCCAATCGTTTTCAACCTTTATATCCGGAATTGCACGCCATTGGATGTAGAAGGAAGCAGTCTGCTCCCAGACCCAGCTTCCATCAGATAATACAACGCTGGCATTGTATTTGCAATGGAAATCCCAATCTTTCATGTAATGGACAAGCTCGAATTTCATCCCTGAAAGATTGAAGCTAGTGTTGCTGCGTCCGTCTCCGAAGAAATCAAAAGAACGGCCAAGATCCGACAGAAGGCTCGAGAAAACGAACTTTCCATTCTCATCGAAGTAATTGTAGAATCCATTGTTCTGCGAGGCTACCGAGAATGTGATGTCGGTGAATTCCGCTATTGAGAACTTCATGTCAAGAGATGCTGCGAGGCTTGAAGCATACATGTTCTGGAAGCTGTAGAGGAAGTCAAGGTTAAGCGAGATTTCTGCATTTATCCGGCTTTTCCAGAATGAGAAGCGCACCTTGGAAAGATTGACCTTAGTTTCAAGCTCGCCCGGCCTCAATGCCCAGTTTCCAGCATCGTTCTCATAGCCTTCCAGCACAAGAGAAAGAAGGCTCTTGCGGTATGAAAGCATAAGATCAAGACTCTGGATCTGAAGCTTCCCTTCCGCCTTGAGCTTATTGGACAGATTGAGCCCATCTTTCCAGAAATAAACAGAGAAGGACTGATCCAGCTCAAGCGAATCCCAGCTTTCATCCATCTTCGAGAAGTCATACTCCCCTGAGGCAGCGAAATTCACAAGGCCTCGAGACAACCCGAAGCTCGCCGAGATCAGAGACGGCGAAAGAAATGATGAACCGCTTTCGATGAACTTCTGCGAAGCCTTGGCAGTGATCCCATCATATGAATAGGAAACTGCAGGGGTAAGCGTCTGCTGAAGCGGGGGCAGGCTCTGGGCAAGCGACAATGTCAGACGACCGATCGGAAGACTCAGCGACAGCTTGTGGGTGCTTACATTTGTGCTGTTCCATTCAAATAGCCCGGTATCCTTGCCTTTCTGGTATTCAAATATCTTCCAGTTCATGTTATAAGTCAAGCCTAAGAAAGGAATTGAAGCCTGAAGCTTGTTTGTTATCCGTCCGCTGTCCGTACCGTTGCTGTATTCATACCATGGAACGATGCTGTCACTCAGGGCAAACAGCCGGTCTCCGAGCGAAGTGCCTATAGCCAGTTCGCCGTCGGTCTGGTAATAGACAGTCTGCTTGTCATCCTCGTCGATCTTGTTGGAGAAATCCTGATCCCAGCCATATGATATGGAAAAGCTGTTGCTGTACGATGAACCAGACGAGCTGGAGGCCGGCGAAGTGAACAGGTTCAGATCAGAAATCGGAAAAGCAGCAGTGCCGGAAGCAGCATCAAGGCTGTCAAGAGAAAGCAGCATTGCAGCTGCATCAGAATTGCGATAGCTCTTTTTAGATGAAGTTTTCTTCTCATGCGTTTTCGAGATATCAGCAATTGTTCCAGAAACAGAAGTCGAAAGAGCCGGAAGCTTTGCCGAATCGAGGACATATTTCTTCAGATTGGAATCATATTCGAACTCAAGCAGCACATTCAGGGGATCAATCTTCGCTTTCTTGACAAGCTTGCCATTCCAGCTGGAAGGAAGAGACGCCGATGCATTGAGTGTCCAGTCAAACTGGGAAATCGTTCCTGCCGTTGTCGGGAAAGATTGCTCGGTTCCAACAAGCGCATCCATCGTGAACGTGCTCAGCCGGTTGCCGTACTGCTTGTACACAGTCTTGTCGCTGTAGTACGGGATGCTGAACTTGACTTTGAGATAATCAAGGTTCACCTCTCCGCTTGTACGCTCGAAATACCTTAATGCTGGATTATCCGAAGAAGGATCCAAGGCAACGCCTGAAAATGAATCAAGTTTTATCTTCTTTGAGGCAAAGCTGTTATGAGTCTGGATGCCAGCAAAGAGCCCGCCAATCTGGTAAACATCGGCAACCAGGGCCATATAGCTTCCGGACTCGGCAGCCCATGATTCAATGCTGCTTTGCTTCTCGCCTTCCTCAAGCGAACGGTACGTCAGTCCATCGCGGACAGTCTGTCCAGACTGGTCTGTCATTAGAAGAGAAGCAAATGAAGAAGCATCATCCCCTGACGCCCCTGATACAGGAAACGATCCATAAAGCTCTGTTGTCGTATTCAGGAACATTCCGCGGTCCGAAGCAAGCCCGATCGCCGGATTGAACACAAGCCTCGTTCCTGGGTAGAAGAAAGCCGGAACCCACATCACAGGCACCCGTCCTATCTTCAGCGTCGCATTGAAGATGAACATGTCCCCGCCGCCTAGAAGCGCAGTCTTGGCCGAATCTATGCTCCAGTATGGATCATCAGGGCTTGTAGCTATCTTTGCTTGGTCAAACACCACCACATCTTCGCCACCGAGGTATGAGATCGTTGAACCGGTGGCATAGAACTCGACTTTTTCACCTTCGTTGTTGGTACGCTGAGAGCTCACGTCGCCGCCTGACAGCTGGACATCCATCGTATCCCAGCTGTAGCTCACGATGTCTCCGAGCAGCATCTGTCGGGAAGCATCATTCTCCTCGGCATCGTTGAATGCTGCATTGCCCATTGCAGTGAGGATCTTGCTGTTCATGTCGAGAACGATCCTGTCCGCAGAAAGCGTCTTCGGAGTCTGTCCCTCGGATGTGAAGCCCAGCTTCACTCCCCCGTCAAGGACGATGAAGCTCTTGTCCATCGTTATCGAAGAGCACTCCTGTATTTCCAGCGTAAATGACGAGGGCGCTTCTCCTTCAGGCTGCTGATGCTCGATGAGATTCCCATCAAGAGAGCCCTCATAGGCTTCGCTGAGGAATGACTTTACAGAAAGCCGAAGGGCTTCGGCATCTTCGGAAACTGGGAGAGAGTAAGAGCGTGCCATAGTCTGAAGCTGTGAAAGAGAGGCATTCTCAATCGAAGACAGAAGCAGCGAGCCTGCGCATAGGACAGCCGCGCCAAAGGCGGCGATTACGAGAATCAATAGGAATTTCTTCTCTGCTCTAGCGCACATCAAGCATTTTCTTCAGGTAGCGTCCCGTATACGAATCAGGACAGGAAGCGACCTCCTCAGGCGTTCCTGTGCATACGATCTTCCCGCCGCCGTCTCCTCCTTCTGGTCCGAGATCTATGATGTAATCGGCAAGCTTGATCACATCAAGGTTATGCTCTATCAGGATAACAGTGTTTCCGTTATCTGCAAAGCGATTGAGGACTTCCATCAGCTTCTTCACATCTGCAAAATGCAGTCCGGTCGTCGGCTCATCAAGAAAGTACAGGGTCTTTCCTGTGCTGACCTTGGAAAGCTCAAGGCTGAGCTTCACTCTCTGAGCCTCGCCGCCTGACAGCGTCAGTGCGCTCTGTCCTAGCTTTACGTAATCAAGCCCTACCAGTGACAGCATCCCGATCTTCTTCCGAAGCGTTGGAATCGCCGAGAAGAACTCATAGGCCTCTGCCACCGTCATGTCCAGCACATCGCTGATGCTCTTTCCCTTGTACTTGATCGAAAGAGTCTCCTGATTGTACCGCTTTCCATGGCAGACATCGCATTTGACATAGACATCCGAGAGGAACTGCATCTCGATCTTGGTAGTTCCATCGCCCTTGCAGGTCTCGCAGCGGCCGCCCGAGACATTGAACGAGAACCTTCCCGGGCCGTAGCCGCGGGCCTTGCTCTCAGGAAGCGATGCAAACAGGTCTCGGATTGCATTGAAGAACCCATCATAGGTGGCAGGATTGCTTCTTGGAGTCCTTCCGATAGGAGTCTGATCGATGCTGATGACCTTGTCGATGTTCTCAAGACCGGATATGCTCCGGTACCCGTCAAACTCCTCGCGCCGTCGGTTGAAGTACCTTTTGAGCGCAGGAATCAGGATCTGATTCAGAAGAGTGCTCTTGCCGCTTCCCGAAACTCCAGTTACTACAATCATCTTTCCAAGAGGAAACTCTACATCTATGCCATTGATGTTGTTCTTTCTTGCACCTCGCAGCCAGATAGACTTTCCGTTTCCGGGACGTCTGAGAAGAGGAATAGGAATCTGAAGAATGCCGGAGAGGAACTGACCGGTTATGCTTGCAGGGTTTCGGGAGATTTCCTCTGGAGTGCCCTGTGCTACTACATATCCGCCGTTCTCCCCTGCTCCGGGACCCATGTCCACCACGTAGTCGGCCTGCCGGATGGTATCCTCGTCATGCTCGACGACAATAACTGTGTTTCCAAGGTCCCGAAGGTCCTTCAGTGCATTGATCAGCTTCTGGTTGTCACGCTGATGAAGCCCGATTGAAGGTTCGTCCAGAACGTACATGACGCCGCTCAAAGCCGATCCAAGCTGGGAAGCGAGCCTGATCCTCTGCGCTTCCCCTCCTGAAAGGGTCGCAGCGCTTCGCGAAAGAGTCAGGTAATCCAGCCCTGTATTCCTCAGAAACACAAGCCGTGAAAGGATTTCCTTCTTGATCTGGGCGGCAATCTTATTCTCGCTCTCGGAAAGATTGAGCTTCTCAAAGAACGCAATTGAATCCTTGACGCTCATGTCGGAAAGATCCATGATGTTGATTCCTGCAACTGTGACGCCAAGCGATTCCGGCTTGAGACGCCTGCCGTGGCAGACATCGCACTCCGACGAACTCTGGAACTGGGCAAGCCACGCCTTTATCATCATCGAATTGGTCTCTGCCATCCTGCGCTTCAGATCGCCGATGACGCCGTACCACTTCTTCTGTCCATTGTATGAGAAGCCCTCGCTCTGGTTCACATGTACGTTCAGCTTCTCGTTGAATCCGTAGAGGATAGTATTCACGATATCAGGATCCAGATCGCAGAAAGGAGTGTCGAGCGAGAACCCGAGCTTGTCGGCAAGCGCCTGGAATGTCGCCCGCCCGAAGTAGGCATCCGGGTTGAGGGACTTGATTGCCCCTTGGTTGAAGCTCAGACGATAGTCAGGAATGATCTTTGCAGGGTCGAATTCAGTCTTGAATCCAAGCCCGTTGCATTCCTTGCAGGCCCCGAACGGGCTGTTGAAGCTGAACATCCTCGGCTGAAGCTCACCGACGCTGATCCCGCACTCCGGGCAGCTGTTCATCTCTGAGAACACTGTGAACTCGGTCTCGCCATCGCCCTCGGG
>JAQUYU010000001.1:54514-59855 GCA_028691695.1 Sphaerochaetaceae bacterium
AGGAACTGCCTTGCATACGAAGACAGGCTTTCCATGTACCGTCTCTGCCCTTCGGCGAAGATCGTATCGAAGGCAAGCGAGCTCTTCCCGCTGCCGGAAAGACCTGATATCACGATGAGCTGATCCTTGGTCAGCCTGAGGTTTATGTTCTTCAGGTTATGCTCTCGGGCACCCTTTATCACAAGTTCATTAAGCATATTGCATCAAAGCTGCCCGAAGGCTTCCCAGAAAGCCTCCAGAGCATTCTCCTTATCTACTTTTCTATAAAGCTCGCCTTTGCGGTAAAGGAATATAGCATTTCCTATCCCTGTCACAGCGAGGTCTGCATTGCGGGCTTCTCCAGGACCGTTGACCTGACAGCCCATGAATGCAACGCAGGCTGATTTGCCGGAAGTCAGAAGCTGCGGTTCTACCTGAGCGAGGAACCCCTCCGAATCGAAGCTGTAGCGGCCGCATCTCGGGCAGGCGATGATCCTCACTCCGCCTTGGCGCAGGCCCAAGGTTCTGAGAAGCTCAACGCCAGCCTGGACCTCGCTTTCAATCGGTCCGTTGATTGAATAACGTATTGTCGCTCCTATTCCATTCTCAAGAAGACGCCCGAGCGTCCATGTTCCGCGGACAACAGAGCTTATGACGCTTCCTGCCTCGGTCACTCCAAGATGCTGAGGATAGCCGGAATTCTCTGCGAAAGCCTTCGCCGCAAGGTAAGTCTCCTCAGGATCGGATGACTTGAGAGAGACGACTGTGTTGAAGAAACCCTCGCTTTCGAACCAATCAATGTATTCCAGAGCAGTTCGAGTCATGATTTCATGCTGGCTCAATCCTTTCTCGTTTTTCGGAAGGCTGCCGCTGTTGAGACCGATTCTGATGCAGCGGCCCAGGTCGCGTGCTTTCTTCACAACTTCGAGCGTCTTGTATTTTGCACCGATGTTTCCAGGATTGATTCTAACAGCATCGAATCCGAGATCCAGAGCCTCAAGAGCCATGTTGTAATCGAAGTGGATGTCAGCCACAAGAGGCATCGGTGAGCGCAGGCATATCTGCTTCAGTGCAGCCGCATCAGTCCTGTCACAATATGTGAAGCGGAAGATGTCACACCCCAGTGCCTTGAGGGTACAGAGCTTCTCTATGACTGAATCTATGTCTTTCCCAACGGGACGGTCATACATCGACTGTACCGCCACAGGATGGTTGGCACCTATTATTGTTTTCCCAACAGTTGCAGTATGTGTTTCCATCAGCCTATCTCCTTTTTAAGGTTCTGAAAACATTGAGCCATCGTGTTCCAGAATCCTTCGGCATTGACCTTGCGGGCAAAATGGACATTGGAATCAGGATCCGGCCACATCAGGCATGTCCTGCCGTAGCACAGCTCTCCGCGGGTCTCAACCTCAATCGCCTGAGTTGTGAACTCGAACAGCGACGGATCGATGAGGTATGCAATCGTGCATGGGTCATGCATTGCTGGATAGTCATGAATGTATTCAAGGCAGCTTCGGATGTAGAAATCCATGCTGGATCTGAAGATATCAATCGCCTTCCCGCCTATTGCATACATCCGCTGCTGGATGCTCGGATCCAGAATCGTCTGAAGCGTGCAGTCCAGGCCCATCATATAGATAGGGGCTCCGCAATGGAGAACTATCTGAGCAGCTTCTGGGTCGGCATAGATGTTGAACTCAGCAGACTGGGTGACGTTGCCCATGCCAGATGAGCCGCCCATCATGACGATTCTCTTGAGCTTGGATGCCAGAAGAGGCTCTGCCTTGAGGGCAATTGCCAGATCGGTGCATGGACCTACTGCTACGAAGCTGATCTCGCCTGGATTGGAAAGAACAGTATCGATTATGAATTCAACGAAATTCCCATTCTGGACCTGCTTGTTTCTCTTGCCGAACACAGGGCCGGAAAAACCGTTTTCTCCATGAATTCTGCCAGCAGTCACCTGCTTGCGCAGAAGCGGACCACTGGATCCGGCGAAGACCGGGGCATCTATGTGCAGAGCATCGGCGAGGTTCAGGGTATTGGCCAAAGCATTATCCAGACTCGTATTGCCGGCAGTTGCTATGATGCCCTCGATCTTGATTGCAGCGCTGCCTGCTGCCATGTCAATCGCCACTGCATCATCGTGCCCTGTATCCACATCCATGATTATTCTTTCAGTCATTTGATTCATAGGGAAAGATTACTCAAAAAAGAGGATTAATACAACAAAAAAGGTGCCTGGAATCCAAGCACCTTTCAATTTTATCGCTGGCTCTTGTCGTACGGTATTCCTTCGGACTTCGGAGCTCGCGAATGGCTCGATGAGAAAGCAAGGACCACAAGCGATATGATGTAAGGCATCATGTTGTACACCGACCCGGGGATATTGAGACCACGGAGGAATTCAAAGCCGAAGTAGACATTGCTGAGGGCTCTGAAGGCTCCGAACAGAAGTGCACTGAGGGCGATCCGAGTAGGCTTCCATTGGCCGAAGATCATGACGGCGAGGGCAAGGAACCCGAATCCGGCAACGCCGTTCTCGAACTTCCATTCGCTTACGCCAGCCAGCAGGTAGCAGATTCCGCCAAGTCCGCCGAGGACTCCGGAGATCAGGACACCGCTCCATCTCATCTTGAAAACGTTGATGCCGACCGAATCAGCAGCCTGAGGATGCTCTCCGCAGGCCATGAGCCTGAGACCGAATCGGGTCTTGTACAGAATTAGATAGGCAGCGACGACTGCAAGAACAGCAATCACCATGAACCAGTTGAACTCGAACGATCCGATGTTCACCAGGAACTTCTTCTTCGGTTCGATGTACTGAATAGTCGATGAAACATCATCAGGATTGGCAGCAGTGTTGATAGCTTTGACAATGACTGTTGCAGCTGCTGTTCCGAGCATGTTAAGGGCTGTTCCGACTATTGTCTGGTCAGCCTTGAAGTTGATGCAGGCCACGGCAAGCAGAGAAGAATACAAGGCACCGAAAGCTATTGCGCAGAGCAGCACGATGATTACAAGGAAGAAGCCAGGCATGGCGGGATTCAGGTACCGCATCGCCAGGGCTCCGCCTAGGCCTCCCATGACCATGATTCCTTCAAGCCCGAGGTTTATCACTCCGGAATGCTCCGAGAAGCATCCTCCGAGAGCAACGAGAGTAAGCACCGATGAGAAAATCAGAGTGTATTGAATTAGCAGAAGCATCAGTCGTTCCCTCCCTTGTCAGTCAGTTCTTTTTCCAAAGCCTTCTTTTCATCTCGCTTTGCACTGATCCTGGTCATTGCCATCTTCATGAAAAGAACGAAGCCGCATAGGTAGATGATCAACGCCGAAATCAGATCTGAAATCTGAGAGCAGTACATGGTCTTGTCCACATATGCACCGCCTGCGGTGATGTGCTGGATGAAATACGAAGCGAAGATAGTTCCAATCGGGTTGAGACCGCCAAGGAATGTTGCTGCGATTCCATTGAATCCCATTCCTGGAACTGATGAAGTCGTGCATTCCCACTGGACGAAACCTGTCTGGTACAGGAACGAAGCACCCATTCCGGAAAGCCCGCCAGCAATGACCAGAGTGAGAATCAGATTCTTCTTCTCGGCCATGCCGCAGTATTTTGCAGCGTTCTTGTTGAATCCAGTAGCCTTGAGCTCGAAGCCGAACTTGGTCTTGTCCAGAACTATATACACCAGGATTGCCATTATTATGGCCAGCGGAATAGCTATGGTCACATAGATGTTGCTGTTGAAAAGCTTGCCCAGTCCAAGGCTCGGAAGCAGCGCCTGCACCCCTTCATTCCTCATCTCGAAGGTATATGGAGAAGTGGTTTCCTTGACACCGGTGAGAATCATGTTGGTTCCATAGAGGATGATCCAGTTGAGCATGATGCCGCTTATGACTTCATTTACATTGCAGTAAGCCTTCAGCAGCCCTACGATGCAGCCGAACACCATTCCAGCGGCTATTGCAAGAAGCAGGCATGGAAGCCAGCCCCAATGCCACTTGAGAGCAGCATAAAGGCAAGCGCAGACTCCTGCACAGTACTGACCGGAAGCTCCGATATTGAAAAGCCCTACTTTGTATGCGAACAGAATGGAAAGCGCGCACATCAGAAGCGGCGCAGTCTTCACCAACGTGTTCCCGAAGTACTTCATCCTGCTTGTTGCCTTGCTGTAGGTGAAGAAGTTCTTGACCACGGTAAGGATTGCATCAGATGCCCCCTTGGGGTTTATGAACAGCAGAACGATGTAGCCGATGAGCATGCCCACTACAATGCAGATGAGCGAAGCCAAAAGGGATTTGAAACCCTCTGATTTCCAGAAACTCTTTTTCATGCCTTCACCTCATCTTTCTTTGCTCCTGCCATGTACAGGCCGAGCTCTTCCTCTGTCACATGCTTCGGATCGAACTGTCCGACTATTTCTCCTGAATGCATCACCAGAATCCTGTCAGGGACATCCATCACTTCATCCAGCTCAAGCGATACAAGCAGCACCGCCTTCCCTTCATCCCTTAGTGTTACAAGATGCTTGTGAATGTACTCAATCGCACCGACATCAAGTCCGCGGGTCGGCTGAACGGCGACTAGAAGCACAGGGTCACGGTCAATCTCTCTGGCCACGATTGCCTTCTGCTGATTTCCTCCGGACATGCTGCGTGCAGGAGTAATCGGTCCTTGCCCGCTTCGAATATCATATAGATCGATGAGCTTCTCGGCATACTTTCGGATGTTGTCCTTCCTCAGGAACCCAGCCTTGTCGGTGAACTCCGGCTCGAAGTAACGCTGAAGGACGAGGTTGTTCTCCAGAGAATAATCAAGAACCAGCCCATGCTTATGCCGATCTTCCGGAATATGACTCATTCCCATGATGCTTCTCTGCCTGATTGAAGCCTCAGAGATGTCCTTGCCGCAGAGCGAGATGCTTCCAGATTTCAGTGGCTCAAGACCTGTAAGGCCGTAGACAAGCTCAGTCTGTCCGTTTCCATCGATTCCTGCGATGCAGACAATCTCTCCTTGCCGGACATTGAATGAAACGTTCTTGACTGCATTATTGCTGTGAGCCTTGGAAGCAACAGTCATGCCCTTCACTTCCAGTACAACTTTTCCAGGATGGCTAGGACCTTTCTCGACATGGAAGTTGACGTTGCGTCCAACCATCATCGATGAGAGCTCCTCCATCGTAGTGTCCTTTGTATTCACAGTTCCGATGCACTTGCCCTTTCGAAGAACGGTGCAGCGGTCAGATACTGCCATGATCTCGGCAAGCTTGTGGGATATGAAGAGAATCGACTTGCCTTCGTGGGCAAGGTTCTTCATTATTTCCATCAATTCCTCGATTTCCTGCGGCGTGAGAAC
>JAQUYU010000161.1 GCA_028691695.1 Sphaerochaetaceae bacterium
GACAGCGGCTTGAGTTCGCTTGAAAACCCATAAAGCGAGTACAGATACAGCTCCTGAAGCCTTTTTATCAACGCATCTTTGCTTACCATGACATTCCCCTTTTTTTCTAAAAAGGCCGCCGATGGATCACACCGGCAGCCGAATTTACAGATCACTGCACTTGGCAGGTACTAATTCTTCCAGACTTCCTTATTCACGAAGCCCATCTGCTTTGCAACGCAAGTTGTGCAGCAGAGGTCTCCAGTGACGTTGAGAGCTGTTCTTCCCATGTCGAGGATTGCATCGATTCCAAGGATCATCGCATATGCACCGGCAATCGGTGTTGCTTCGACGATTGGGTATCCGATTGAACTCATCACCATGGCAAGCATGATTGCACCAGCACCTGGGACTCCAGCGGTTCCGATGGAGGCCAGCGTCGCTGTCACGACTACCATGCAAATCTGTCCGAAGGTAAGTGAATGACCAGTAACAGAGAGAACGATGAATATTGCACATACGCCCTGGTAGATTGCTGTTCCATCCATGTTGATTGTTGCGCCGAGCGGGAGAGAGAAGCCATAGACTTCCTTATCAACGCCAAGCTGCTCTGCACCTTCAATGGTGACAGGGAGAGTGCCGTTGGATGATCTGGTGACGAATGCTGTGATGAACGGGGTCTTTGCTGCATTGAAGAACTTCTTTACAGGAACCTTGTAGATCTTGAGCAGTCCGCCGTAGATCAGAATGATATGGACAGCATAGCCGAGGAAGCAGGCAAGTGTGACAATGCCCAGTGATCCAGCGACCTTTGCGCCGTTCTTTGCGAATACTTCGCATACGAGAACTGCAACGCCGATCGGAGCATACTGCATGATGCCCTTGACCATCTTCATCATGATTTCTGCAGTTCCATCGCAGAAGTCATAGATCACATTCCCGCAGCGAGCCAGCCTCTCGTCCTTGGATATCTTCATGTATGACAGGCAGATGCCGAAAATCAAAGCGAAGAATATGATCTGAAGGACCTTTTCGTCTACAACTGCTTTCGCAATGCTTGTCGGGACAATCTCGTAGATTGTCTGCCATACAGATACACTGGCGGTCTTTCCTGCTGCATCAGCAGCAAGGACAGCAAGCTCTGCATTCGGGCGGAAAATCGAGCCCATTACAAGACCGATGATTACTGCAAGTGCGGAAGTGATCAGATAGATCACCACAACCCTGATTCCGACCTTTCCGATATTGGCCGGAGATACAGAGGATGCACCAACAATCAATGTTGAAAGGATGATCGGAACGATGATCATCTTCAGCAGTCTTGTGAAGATTGTTCCGAACATTGATAACCACGGTGGAAGAGCCGTTACGCCGCTTGCCGCCAGAATGATTCCTGCTACTGCACCTATTACAAGACCGATAAGGATCCTGTACAGAAGATTGAAGTTGAAGTACCAACCAAGGATACCGCCTTTCTTCACCGGAGCTTCTTTCTTTTCCATTTTCTACCTCCATGAAATAAAATGAAACGGCCTGCGCTTTTATTGTTTCCTTTCACAGACCATATTTCATTTTACAAGAGGTTTCGCAAATCCACAACTCATTTTTTCCGATTTTGTACAGCAAATCTCTGATTTGTGCAAAAAACTACATTTAAATGCATACAAAGTCATTTTATAGGGTTTACACACGAAAGCATATGAATTCGATGCAATGCATGGAATAAGCAAGAAAAAGCAGCAGGAAGCCGTTTTTCAAAGCCTCATGCTGCCTTTCCTTGCTTTGAATTAAGCCGAACCTGCTGCAGAGGCAATATGAATAAACTGCCAGAATGGATTCTGAAGTTCAAGGCCAAGGGTGTCCACGTGAAGAAGACAAAGAAAGGATATCAACTTTACATTGGGGGCATTCGGAACACATGCCAGAGGTTCTACGACGAATACCTGGGGATCGTGACGGATGCCCTGAAGCCGCCAGTGAGGGGTGCTTGATGGGATTTCGAAGACATGGCGTCGTCACTGGAAATAACACCAAAGGCATGAGAAGCATTGCCATGATTCCTGATCGATTGATGGTTTCATGGAATGCTTCCCAATTCTCAAGCTGTCTGCCTATCAGAATTGATTATCTGAACTTGAACTGTAAATTCGTTCGTACGTCCTAGGCATTTTCTACATGCTTTCACTTTTTAGTGTACCCGCATTTGATTGTTTCCCTTGAAAGCGTAAATGATTTTTCCATTCTGAAGCTCTCTGTGATCTGCGACCTGCCAATCCTGCACATCCTGCCAATCCTGGACAGCTCCTGCACATCCTGAATATTTCAGGAAGTTTTTGTATCTCAGGTGTGATTTTTTCCCTTTTTCAGGGAATATAAGCCGATTCACAGATAAAACTATCGAAAAGACATGATGTCTGAGGACAAATCAGCCGAAGAAGACCTTGGCTGCAGGAACAGACAGTTTATTTTCACTATTGCATTATGGCTGGATTTCAGTGTTTGGGGTGTTCAAAGATGCTTTGGCGAAGAATGAAGGATTGGCCGGAATGCAGTTCAGATGGATAATTTCATTTCCGGGCTACACATTTTCTACATGCTTTCATTTTTTGGTTTGCTTTTTCTGAGTTTGTGGTAAAATTGACAATACAAACAAACAGGAGGAAACAATGAACCAGCTTGCAGAGGACCTCAACCAGGTTCTGAACAGGACAGCGGCAGACACTTTGCTGTCCGATTATGGAAAGAGGCTTTATGTTCCGAAAGGAATCATCGTTCAATCGGGCGAAGCGAAGAAGAAGGCCGGAAAATTCAATGCCACAATCGGAATTGCCACAGAAAACGGCGTCCCGATGTATATCTCTTCAATGAGAACGCTTTTTTCAGATGAGCTGAAGCCGTCGGAAATATTCCCATACTCTCCAATGGGAGGCGTTCAGGCACTCCGGGAGAAATGGCTTGAAGAGATGAGGATAAAGAACCCTCTTCTTGAAG
>JAQUYU010000047.1 GCA_028691695.1 Sphaerochaetaceae bacterium
GCATGACTGTGCATTCCTCTTGCGACGCTTTGACCTTGGCTTCAGCTTTCCTGATGATCTTCTTGATTGCATCAATCGGGTAGGGTGCATCTTCTGCTGTGCAGTATTCGATGCTTTCAATCTTCCCAATCGATTCGCTGCCGCTGGAACCTACAGGCACAACGACCCAGTCGCCAGCCTTGAGGCTTTCATCATCTGTGAGGTAGCTGTAAGAGCTTCCATATCTCCCAAATTGCACTTTGCAGAAGATCAGCTCATTCTTTCTCCGAAGAACCGATGGATTGAACATCTCCAAGTTGCTGTAGAATTCCGTGAAAGAAACAACATCATTGGCAAAATCAGCAAAGCCATCAGGCAGCACGTTTCTGTCAAAAGTTCCCGAAATAACCCTTTGATCCTCATTCAGGCAATCAATCGTGATCTTGTAAGTTTTGGTATTAAGCGGATCCTGAACCTTGCAATCTGTGCATGCCACCAGTTCCTCTGGATCCTGGTCGTCCAGAAGCGAGCTGATTCCGTCTTCGACATGGTATTTTTTTGAGATAATGCAGCCAGTTCCAAAAATCTGGTCAAACACCAGTTCTTCGCTGCTGCGGTCGATGCAAAGATGCTCAGCGTAATCAAGAGTCAGTTCAGAAACCTTCTGGAGATTGTGGTAGTCGACAGTGATCCGTTCAATCCGCCCCTTGCGCTCGTTGCCGTCGAAGGCAAGAAGATCAGGCATTTCGAAGCTTGAGCGGATCAGATCGGAAATCGTATCCAGCTCTTTATTGCAGTCCGATGTCAGTGGGCCAGTGAATCGGGACGATGTCCCATCTTCTAATTCAAGAAATGCTTCCCATGTTCCGACATCAAGGGCATCCACAAAGTCCTCACAGTTGCTGAAGAAACAATGGATAGAATCCAGAATAGAAGCGGCATTCTGCAATTTGATCTTGAAATAGCGTGAACGGATCTTTCTGTATTTGCAGCCATCGCCGAATGCATATGAAGAAACGAACACTCTTCCGTGAGAATTGATCGATAGATGCTGCTCGACTTCCTCATCAGGTTCTGGAAATGGACCGAATCCGATGCTGTTGGAGATGATTTTGATTTTTCTTAGCTTGCTTTTCTCATTGGTCATCTCTTACACTCCTTACGTGAACAGAATAACCTATTTCCACTCAGAGGGAAACATCAATCTGCAAAGCCTTCATAGTGTGTCCACATGCTTACTACTTTTATTTCTTTCTTCTCTTCATTTATCTGATACACAAGACGGTGTCTTGCATTGATTCGTCTAGAGTAGAGACCGCAGAGGTTTCCAATGAGTTTCTCAAAAGGCGGCGGATTCTGATATGGATTGTTTCCAATTATAAGGAGCAGCACTTTCACTTTATCGTTAAGTTTGGCAGCTTTGAGGTTTTTTGCATACTTGATTGCGTCCTTGGTAAATATAATTGAATAATTCAAAGATCGACCTCGCTCAGTGGAATGCAGTCCTCCGAACTTGTATTCATTCCATCTATAAGTGTCTTTTCCATTCCTGCTGAAATAAGGTAAATTGTCGCCATCATGCCGTTGTAGTCTCCACGTATTTGTTTACGTACGATCATTACATAAGGCTTGATCTGCCGAGGCCCTGTTGAAAAACGGTGGCTTTGCAGTTACAATCTTGGAAAGCGGAGGCCTATTATGGACAATATCGAAGAGACAAGGAAACTGATTGATTTCATACACAGAAGCCCAAGCTGCTACCATGTAGTGGACAATGCAGCAAAGATGTTTTGCGAAGCGGGGTTTTCCGAGATTCAGGAGAGTCAGCGCTATGCACTTGAAAAGGGCAAGGCGTATTTCGTCAAGAGAAACAACTCTTCCATTATTGCCTTCAGGATACCGCAGGCGGGGAACAAGGGATTTGCCATAACAGCAGCCCACACTGATTCACCGTCATTCAAGCTCAAGGGCAAGCCTGAGATCGCCAATGATTCCTACACGACGCTCAACGTCGAAGGCTACGGCGGAATGCTGATGGCGCCATGGTTCGACCGGCCGCTTTCATTGGCAGGACGTGCTTTCATCCGGACCGATGGCGGGGTGCAGCAGCGTCTTGTGAGCTTCGATCGTGACCTGTGCCAGATTGTGAACCTGGCAATCCATATGAACCGCGATGCAAACCATGGAATCGATTACAAGGTTCAGCAGGATCTGCTTCCAGTAATTGCAATGGGCAAGCATCCTTCATTGGTGGCTGACATGGTCGCTTCAGTTCTTGGAGTGAAGAAGGAAGACATTCTGGATTCTGAGCTTTTCCTGTACAACAGGATGGATGGAACTATCTGGGGAGCCAATGATGAATTCTTCTCCTCTCCGAAGATTGATGACCTGCAGTGTGCATACTGTGCAATAAAGGCAATCATTACAGCACAAGAGGCTACTAGAATACAAGTATGTGCCTTGTTCGACAACGAAGAAGTCGGAAGCGGGACACGTCAGGGCGCACTGAGCGATTTCCTTGTCCAGACGCTTTCAAGAATCGGGACCGCCATTGGATGGGACAGCGAGGATCAATTCACTGCTCAGGCTCAGAGCTTCATGCTTTCCGCAGACAACGGACATGCGCTTCATCCGGATCATCCGGAGGTAGCAGACCCGACTAACCATGTTCTTCCCAATGGCGGAGTGGTGATCAAATACTCTGGCAACCAGAAATACACCACCGATGCATATTCAGGTGCTGTGCTCAAGGCTCTTCTGAAGAAGAACGGCATTCTGTACCAGGAGTTCTACAACAATTCCAATATCCCTGGTGGAGGCACTCTGGGCAACATCAGCTCGGCTCAGTATTCAATTCCAACTGCAGACATCGGCGCTGCCCAGTTCGCAATGCATTCTCCATATGAAACCGGCGGAACTGAAGATACTTCATGGCTTCTCAAGGCTATGAAGTGCTTCTTCGAATCTTGATTACCCTTTTACTTCGACTACATGGACAGCCGAATCATCGATGGTGAAGCGGATATCCAGCCCTGCGAACTCCATTCCGTAGATGCGGTCTGGATCATGCTGGAAGCGTGGTCTCGGGTCTTGGGAGAGAACTGCAATCAGAGCCTCACGCTTTGGCTGCGGGACGAGTGAAAGAAGCTCTGACGGAAAATCCACGGAAAGGGATGCAGAAGCGCTTGATTTCAAGTATTCAGGCATAGCATCCGAATGACTGTCGGAATAGCAGATGTAAGGCTTTATATCAAGAATAGGGGTGCCGTCCATCAGATCCGCACCCAGGACGTGGAGCACAGGACCGCTTTCTTCAGTGTAATCGATGCTCTGAAGCTGCACGGATGACATTCCTATAGGATTAGGCCTGAACGGTGAGCGTGTTGCAAATACACCCATGCGCTTTTCGCCTCCAAGGCGCGGAGGCCGCACAGTAGGTGACCATGAATCCCGGACTGCTTCGGAAAAAACCCATAAAAGCCAGATCCACTTGCAGCCTTCAAGCCCGCGGAATGCTTCATGGCTTCGGAACTCTGGAAGCATTGTAATCTGTGCTTCAAGCTGAGGCACGAGAGAGCTCTGGCGTGGAACACCGAATTTCGTGGAAAAATCAGTATGGATAGTTCCGATAGGACGGAATTCGTAGCTTGTCATGCTGTCTTGCCCTCAAGGGCTTTGAACTTGCGATTCTCCCGTCTGTAGAACAGAATGGAAAGCGTTGCAGAGAAGGCTTCGCTTATTATGAAAGAATACCAAACATAGTCCAGCCCGAAAATACGGCCAAGCAGCCATGCGCTTGGAATAAGGAACACAAGCTGGCGGGTTATCGATACGAACATGCTGTAGATGCCGTCTCCGACTCCCTGGAACACTCCCGAGAGCATTATTCCAGTACCGGCAAGAAGGAAAGACCAGCTGATGGTCCGGAATGCCTTTATTCCTATTGCAGTCATGTTCTCCGAAGCGTTGAACAGTGACAGAAGCTGAACAGGCAGGAGCTGGAACAGCAGGAATCCCACTGCCATTACTGTCGTGGCTATGATGATGCCTATCTTGGCAACTTGACGTATCCTGTCAAACCTTCTGGCTCCGAAATTGTAACCGACTATAGGAATCAGGCCACTGTTTAGGCCGAAGATAGGCATGAAGACAAAGCTCTGGAGCTTGAAATAAGCACCGAATACTGTGGTGGCAGTAGGTGTGAACGAGATCAGAATCATGTTCATTGCCGAAGTCATCACTGTTCCGATTGCCTGCATCACTATCGAAGGCAGACCGACTCGGTATGTCTCGCGTGTTATCGATCGGGAGAAGCGGGCTTTGAGGAAGCGGACTTTTACGAACTTGTTGCGTCGCACCATGATCATTCCGAAGATCATCGAGGCAATCTGTCCGATCACAGTTGCGATTGCAGCTCCGCGTACACCGAGGGCTGGGCATCCTAGCAGGCCGAAGATCATGATCGGATCGAGGATGATGTTCACAACTGCTCCGACGAGCTGAATCATCATTGATATCATGGTTTCGCCGGTTCCCTGGATGATCTTCTCGCATCCGACTGAGAAGAAGATTCCGAATGAGAATGTCATGCAGATTCCAAGGTACTGGTCGCCCATCTTGATCAGATCAGGATCGTCGGTGAACATCTTCATGAATGTGTTCGTCAATGTGATTCCAATGATGGCGAATACCATATAGGTGAAAAGCATCAGCACCAGGCCGTTTCCGGCGACTTTCTCAGCTTCTTCTGGACGTTTCTCGCCAAGGCGGCGGGCAAGAAGGGAGTTGATTCCGACTGATGTTCCTACAGCGAAGGCTATCATCAGCGTCTGAAGAGGAAAGGCCAGCGATACTGCGGTAAGGGCCGCTTCACTTACTCTTGAGATGAATATGCTGTCTACGATGTTGTACAATGCCTGAATAAGCATCGAGAACATCATAGGGATGCTCATGCTCACCAGCAGTTTTCCGACGGGCATTGTACCCATCTTGTTTTCTTTGATTTCCATATGCAGTTTTTCTTTATCCCAATACAATATTAATGTCAATGGAGTTATTGTCTAAGACAGACCAAAAGCATAAAATGCTCCCATGTATTTGAGAACACTGCTTGTTTCGCTGCTTCAGGTTGCAGCACTTGTAATGGTGGGCTTCTTCGTTGCAAGGAAAGGCCTGATCACCAAGGATGGCTTCGATCAGATCTCCGGCTTTCTCCTGAAAGTTGTCTTTCCATGTGCAATCATCATGTCAGGAAACGTGGAGTATAAAGAGGAAATCTGGCAGAACATCAAGCAGGTTCTTGTGGCAGGGACTGCCTATTTCGCCGTTTCTCTACTGTTATGCTGGCTTCTTTTCAAGATTCCGGGCATCGTTTCCAAGGACCATCGTGGTCAGGCGGTGATGGCAGGCTCGTTTTCGAATGCCGGATTCATAGGCTTTCCGATAGTCACTGCAATGTATGGAACCGAAGGTCTGCTGTATGCAATGATCTTCAACATCGTCTTCAACGTGTTCTTCTATGCCGCATCGGCGCTTTTCCTGCAACCGGCTGGAACACATCTGAAATTCAAGGAAATGGTCAATCCTCTTACTGTCACCGCCGTTCTTGCACTGGTGCTCTTCCTTCTGCCATGGCGGATACCTGGGGAAGTCGGGTTTGTCCTGAATACAATAGGGGATGTCATGACCCCGATGACCTTGATTCTGATTGGAAGCTGGATGGTAGGGGTGAACTGGAAGCGTGTCTTCACCAACATTCAGGGCTATGCTGTTGTCTTTGTGCGGCTGATAGCGGTTCCGATGCTTACGATGCTTGCTCTCAAGCTGCTTGGAATTCCATATACGATGGCGATGGCTGTGTGCGTGCTGACTGTTGCGCTTCCTGTCGGGTCTATGACTGTGATGATGAGCCGCCAGTACGGATGCGATGTTGCTTTTGCCAACGAGACGATGATTCTTTCAATGATTCTCTGCATTCCGACTGTTTTCGCTGTGATGCAGATAGCCAATTCCGTCTTCGTGTAGACAAAAAGCCATCTTAGTCACATAATAATTTCCATGAAATCCAAGCTTTATGACGGCCCGGTTCTTGTAACCGGTGCTTCGAGGGGAATCGGACGGGCAGTGGCGCTGATGCTTGCTGACCAAGGCTTCAAGGTGTATTGCGCATCACGCAGCGGCGAGGCTCCCATGGAGAATGAGAACCTTGTCGGAATTGCAATGGATGTCACGGACCCGGCTTCAGTTGATGCTGCCGCTGCGAAGATCGATGATCTTCAGGTGATTGTCCACTGTGCTGGCTTCGGGATTGCCGGCTCGTGCGAAGGGGTCGACACTGCCGGTGCGAAATCCCAGCTGAATACCAATTTCTTCGGTGTTATTTCGGTCAATCACCGATTCCTCCCCATGCTAAGGCGTCACAGCCGATCGCTTGTTGTGATTACAGGTTCGGTTGCCGGGTTGATTCCGATTCCTTATCAGGCTCATTACAGCTGCAGCAAATATGCTCTGGAGGCATACACGGAATGCCTGAGGATGGAAGGGCGTGATTTCGGCATCCGTGCCAGCATAGTTGAGCCTGGTGATACCCATACGTCTTTCACTTCAAAGCGCCAGGTCCTTGAAGGCTCGGATTCCCCATACTATGAGACTTGTCTCAAATCAGTGGAGAAGATGGCAAGCGACGAGACCAATGGGAAGAGTCCTGAGACAGCTGCCAGGGCAATAGTCCGCATGCTATCAAGACGAGAGCCTCCTGTCCGCTGTGCAGTTGGCTTCGAATACAAGCTGTTCACAATGCTCAAGCGACTGCTTCCAGCAAGGTTCATTGAGTTCCTGCTGAGGAAAATGTATATACCCAAATGATTGAGCCGTAAACCGTAAATTTGAATTGGTTCTGGCCAATCCCTCATTCTTCGCCAAAGCCATGGCTTTCCTCACGGGAAATTTGACTTTCCTTATTTAGGGAAAAACTCATGCCGGTAACTCAAGTTTTTCCCGAATTATTCAGATTGAGCATCTGCGTTAGGATTTGTTTAGAATCGTTAGATCAGGCATCTGCGTTAGAATCGGTTGGTTATCAGGTATGATGAGGTATTAGGGCAAGACGTTTGAATCTCAGAAAAAGATTCAGGTTCCATGTTAATTTCTAGGTGGTATATTCCTTGAGATTCGTCTTCCTTTTGAAAAAAAAGTGGAATTGTTTCTATATATATGCTAAAGTAGCAAAGGTCTTCAAAACGATCGAACGGGGAAATAATGAAAACGGATGATGACAAGAAAAAAATAGCCGCACAAATGCTATTAAAACGGCTTTCGCTAGTGGCTATGGATGCAATGGTTCTGCTGATTTGCGGAGTTCTCGCACATTATCTTGTGTTCGGATCATTGGCTCAGTTCAACTGGCTATTTCTGTCAGCTATCATAGCTTTCCAGATAATAGTATTCGCAGCAACACGAGTCTACAGGACAAGAATTAAGGACAGCTCCGTCGACCTTGTGGTGAGGATAGTTTTTTCTTCGCTTCCGGTTTGGGTGGTCGTATTCCTGTATGCGAGTTTCGCATACGGCGGAACCTCAGATATGGCTCGCTGCACAGTGGTGTTTGCCGCATTCGGGATTCTTGGAACCCTCGGAGCAAGAATCCTGTTCAGGTTTGTCAATCAGAAGAGCTCACAGCGAAAGATGAATGGGAAGCCCAAGGCGCTTGTATATGGAGCAGGAGAAACCGGATCCACCATAGCCAGAATGGCCGCCAAGAACAAATTCGATTACAGCATCATAGGCTTCATTGATGACAAGCCTGAACTGAAGGGAGAGCTGATTCAAGGCGTTCCAGTGCTTGGTGATATAGATGATCTTGCAGTTATCCTGTCGAAAGATCAGATAGATACTCTTATCATTGCCATAAGCGCGATATCATCAGAGAAGATGCAGAGGTCAGTGGAACTGGCAAAGCATCTTGCAATCAACGTGAAAGTTGTTCCGAACCTCTTCGAATCAGGCCGCAAGGCTGGCGATGTGAGCATAAGAGACATAGATTTCGCAGACCTTCTCGGCAGGTCGCTTGCTCCTATCCAGAGAGATCCGATTGCACATATGCTTGATGGGAAAACCGTTCTGGTCACAGGAGCTGGCGGAAGCATTGGATCTGAGATCTGCCGGCAGATTGTTTCGTTTTCTCCAAGCAAGCTGCTTGTGCTCGATATTGACGAATCTGAGCTTCACGACCTTTGCCTTAGGCTGCTTAATTACAAGCATGAGTGGAGCGAGTCCGTATTCCCGATACTCTGCGACATAAGAGACAGGGCGAAGGTGCAGAGGATCTTCGATCAATACAAGCCTGATGTCGTGTTCCATGCTGCGGCGATCAAGCATGTCCCGATGAGCGAGCTGTACCCTGAAGAAGCTATAAGAACGAATATCGGCGGTTCATTCAATGTGCTGTCTGCCGCAAGGAATGCAGGCTCCGAGAAGGTTGTCGTGATTTCAACCGACAAGGCAGTGAATCCGACCAATGTAATGGGTGCAACAAAGCGAGTCGTTGAGATGATGGCAAGCGCCATGTCTACCGACAGAACGCAGATGTGCGCAGTCCGCTTCGGAAATGTCATAGGATCCAGGGGCTCGATGCTTCCGCTCTTCCTGGAAGAGATCAAGGCCGGAGTCCCAATCACAGTCACAGACAAGCGTATCATCAGGTATTTCATGGCGATTCCAGAAGCAGTGGGGCTGGTGTTCAGGGCTGCAACGATTGCCAACGGTGGAGAAGTAATGGTTCTGGATATGGGGAATCCTGTGAATATCTACAACTTTGCACAGAAGCTCATAGATATATTCGGCGATGGACGTTCGACCATAATCGTCACAGGCCTCAGGCCTGGAGAGAAGCTTTATGAAGAGCTGCTGGCCAACAAGGATACTACAATCCCTACAGAGAACGCCAAGATTTTCAAAGCCAAGGTCACATCGGTGATTGATCCTGAGGGGATTAAGCAGAGAATTGATGCGCTTATGGCTGAAGACTGTGCTCAGATGGTTGCAAGGCTTCATGAGATCGTGCCTGAATGGCATGTGCCGGTCAGTTCCGGTACTGAGCCCCTTTGTCCGCAAGAACGCTCTTGATTGAACGCGAATATTCTACAGGCGACATCCCAGCGAACTTGTGGAACTGCCTTGAGAAATAGTGAATTGAATTGTATCCAAGTGAGTAGGCGATGGTGGTCATTGTGCCTTTGCCTTCGCGGATTCTTTTCTTCGCTTCATCTATCTTCCTGCTGTTGTAGTATTCAATCACGCTCATCTGAGTCTCTTTGCGGAATACATTCTGGATATTGGCTTTGCTCATGCTGCAGTCATGGCATATTTCATCAAGCGAAAGATTGTCTGATATGTGAAGCAGCATGTACTCCTGTGCTTCCAGGAAGCGTTCTCTTGTGGTTTCAAGCTCCGTTGTCTTTGAAATTGCCTTGATGCCCTCGCCCTGTGGGTTGTTGCTGGTGATAATATCTAGAAGGAAGCATTCGAAATAGTTGCGGACCAGTGTCTGGGCGCTGAAAGGGACTGGATTGGCAAAATCAAGCTCCCGGTAGAAGGGATTGGCCAGATTCGTGCTGAATATCCTGCGGGTTTCATCCATCACGAGAGAAAGAAGGAAGCGTGAATGGTTGGTGATTCTGAGTATCTTGTTCTCAAAGAAAGACATGCATGGCGAATTGCATACGAATGAGATTACAACCAGCGACGGGGAAACGACCTTGTCGCATTCGACTGTATGGAACTCGTTGGGCTTATGGAAGATTATCTGACCTTGGGTAAGCAGTGTTTTAGGCTTGCCATCGCATGAGACGTAGACATCGCCGCGGTCGACATATAGAAACTCCCAGAAATCATGCTTCTCTCCTGGAAAAAAGAAGTCTTTGGGGTATTCAAAATAATGGAAGGAAACGAATTCATTAACTTCAAGCTCTTTGCTCATCTGTATGCAGGTGAAGCCGTCAATCTTATTCATGTACAGATTGTACAACAAGGATGCTTATAATGCAAATAAAAAGTTCTTTTAGGCAAATACGTGGGAGATAAACTGCCATAGACTAGTGAAATAGGATAAACAGGTATAAGCATGCCAGAATTCAATCTAGCTGAAATCACAAGTCATTTTTCCATTTCAGGCAAGCTTGAGAATATCAAGGTAAACAGCCAGGGGCACATCAATTCCACTTTCATCTCCGAATTCAGCACGCCTGAAGGGATCAGAAGGTACACTCATCAGAGAATCAACCAGAATGTCTTCCATAAGCCGATGGAAGTGATGGAGAATATCTGGCTTGTGACCAACCATATCCGTACTATCCTGAAGCAGGAATACAGCGATGTATCGCGCCGCTGCCTGACTGTGATCCTGACCAATGATGGCAAGCTTGCCTATGAGGACAGCGACGGCGGCTTCTGGCGCACATATGAGTACATCGACCATGTACGCACCTATGAATCCATAGCAAATGAGAAGCAGGCTCAGCTGCTTGGCGAGGCTGTGGGCAACTTCCAGCTTGAACTTTCGGATTTCGACGGCTCTCGTCTTCACGAGACGATTCCCCATTTCCATGACATGGCTAGCCGGTATGCTCAGCTTGACAAGGCGATTTCGGAAGACCGTCTTGGACGTTTTGCCAAGGTTCACAGGGAAGTGGATTTCCTGATGGACAACAGGGAAAGAGGAAGCATCCTCTGGGACAGCATGAAAAACGGTTCTGTCCCGATACGGGTCACTCACAACGATACCAAGATGAACAACGTGCTCTTCTCAGAAGATGGACAGGAAGCGCTTTGCGTCATTGACCTGGATACAGTGATGCCTGGGACCATCCTCTTTGATACGGGCGATATGATCCGCACCGCAACCAACACTGCCTGCGAGGACGAACGGGATCTCGAAAAGGTGAGTTGCAGCGTTAAACTGCATCATGCATTGCTTTCAGGCTATCGAAGCAGGGCTTCAAAATTCCTGACCAGCAGGGAAGACGAGCTTATCACCGAGTCTGGCCGCACGACGACGCAGATCATGGCGGTCCGTTTCCTTACTGATTTCCTTGCTGGAGATGTCTACTACCATATAGAAAGGCCGGAGCACAACCTTGACCGTGCCCGCACTCAGATCTGTCTGATGCAGGACATGGACCGCAAGTGGGACCAGCTGCGATAGCAGGCGAAGAATCAGGGTTTGGCCAGAAAATCCTGAATTGCATTGCAAATATGAGCACCCATTATCCGGAAGCCTTCAGCGTTCGGGTGAAGATACCCGTCGCCATAGAGATTCCTGTTGTGCATCGGAATCGCGAGCCCATCGATCACAACATTGTCAGGATGTCGTGAAGCTTCCTCGGCGACCATTTTGCACATGAGCTCGAAAGGCCCCACAGCCTTTTTGCAATCCATGTCGGCGCGCCAGATCGGAGTAATCACGAAAGTCGGGATTCCTCTGTAAAGCTGCTCGATAGCATCTAAATAAGCGGCAGTCTTCTCCCTCATGAGCTCGAGTGATGGCAGGCTGTTCCAGTCGTTTGTCCCATAGGCAATCGTGATCATGTCGGGCTTTGGAAGCGCCTGCACGCCGGAAAGCGAATCCGCTTCGAACCAGTAGCCTCCAATGCCGAAGTTGAGAGTCTCCATTTCGAACCGCCGCCCTATAATAGAGGTATATGTCTGGCTCGGATTGTGGGCGTTGAAGCCCTGAGTGATCGAGTCGCCGAAGCAGTAGCAGACCTTACGCTCCGCCGTATCGCTGTCTACCCACACGTCGCCATCCGACTCGAAGTCTGCAACTGCTGTGAATGGAAACACCGGCAGGTAGACCTTGAGTGCGAGAACATCATCAAGCGGGTGCGGATTGCCAAGCGAGGCGGTGACTTTCCCTTTCTTGAGCTTGACGCTCACAAGACGCTCGTCGTCGATCAGGATGTCGAACGTGTCCTTGAGCTCCATGGGACGGTTGCCGGGCATTTCATGAGCAAGAGAGGCCAGTGCGCCTTTGACATCGTTCTTGTTCATCTCGGAAAGAGCGGGAATGTACACGGCAGCCCGCTCGAAGCTGATCTTGAAGCTGAGCCGTGTCCCGTTGGTCTTGAGTGCAAGATAAACTCCTGAAGGGCATTGGCTCAGGGCATTGAATAGATAGTCTTTGCCGTAGACAGCCATCTGCTGGGCTGTGAATCTTCTGAAAGTCGTGTACCGGTCGGGAAGCACGATTGTCTGAATGCAATTATGGGCGGCAAGCGCCAGCTCTGAGTTCTTCATTTTGCTTTCTCTTGATTCACGCAGCGCATCAGCATCTGCGGGTCGTTTCCGACAAGTCCGTTCACTCCGAGTGCAATCAGGCGTCTGGCCTGCTGCTCCGTGTTCACGGTCCATGTAACAATAGGGTATCCTAGCTTGCTGTGATAGCGATCCATGAATGCCTGGTCCACCTGGCTGAGCTCCGGCTTGAGGTAGCTGCTGTGGCTGATGTGCCTCCCGAATCCATGCTGAAGCGGCTTCGGAACTGCCTGATCGACTGCATAGATATCCGCCGTTGGCACTGATCTGCGGCATTCTCGGTTGAAGATCCTCAGGCTGAACGGGTTGAACGATGATGCGGTCACGCTGCCTTCCAGCCTGTGCGAGCGGATTATGTTCCACGTCTTGCGCACCAGCTCGGGGCCGCCTAGCTTGCTCTGCGACTTGATTTCTATGTCATATATGAAATCTGAACCGAACTCTTCGAATACTTCATCTAGAAGAGGGATGCGCTGGTCTCTGAACCTGTCGCCCTTGAATGCTCCGAAATCGAGTTTCTTCAGATCATGCAGGTTCCATTGCTCGATTGTTCCATCCTCGCCTGTGGTTCGCTTGAGAAGAAAATCATGGGCGACGACAATCTCGCCGGAAGCGCAGATGTGCACATCAAGCTCCACCCCCGGAATTCCAAGGTCACGGCACATGGTAAATGATGCCATCGTGTTCTCAGGCGCTGCATCGCTGAATCCTCTGTGTCCGAAAACCAGAACCTTGCCTTCTTGAAGAATCCCGTTTTCCATAATTCCTCCATTCAAAGGATAACTCTAAAACCGCCTTTTGTGAACATCATTGCTTGTTCTCTGCTTTTTCCTGCTTTTCTCTGCTTTTCTGGCCAAACCCTGATTCTTCGCCAGAGTTAATGCAAAATAAGGTTAATTTTAACCCATTAAGGGAATTATCTAGAAAGAGGATTGCCTTTTCAGCTTTTTTTATCAGATTTTTCGCTTTTTTGCATTTTTGTTGTTGACAAGCTATCACCATTTTTGATATTTTAATCGGGCACGCTAAGAGAAAGACCTAGCGTTGCATGAAGGATTTCGGTTCTTCTAAATTGATTTTTTGCAGAGATATTAGAGAAGAGAAGGGAAGGTCGAGAAAGACGATTACCGCGAGGTTGTTGGTCCTATCGGTTAAAACGAAAGTTTTAAGGAAGCATGAGGGCTTCCTAAGTCAATTCAGAACAATCACTGAAGAGATTCAAGCGATGTTCGCAAGCGCCGAGAGGCGCATGAGATTTTAGGAGAGAACTTAAGTAGAAGTTCCCCGGAGCAATCC
>JAQUYU010000162.1 GCA_028691695.1 Sphaerochaetaceae bacterium
GAGAAGGCCGCTGTCCTCTGGCGCCTTGCCCGAAACTGCATTGACATCGGAGACCGTCTTCCAGATGATGACAAGAAGGCAAAATACGCTACGTTTGAAAAAGGCGAAGCTTATGCTGACCAGTCAATTGCACTTAAGGAGACTCCGCAGGGCTACATCTGGAAATGCTCCAATATCGGACGCTGGGGACAGACAAAGGGACCGATGAACTCGCTTTCAAAGGCTGAACCGATGAGGAAGCTGCTTCAGGTTGTCATCGATGACTTCGGCTATCTGGAAAGCTCTGATGTATGGTATGTCATCGGATGCCTGTATGACCAACTGCCAGGCGGGCCGATCAGCTTCGGAAACGACAAAATGGCCATCTCTTACATGCGCCTTGCAGTAGAGAAGATCCCTTCAGAGGTATGGTACGGCGGAACCTATCAGTATCTCGCAGAGACCCTGTATAAAAGGGACTGGGACCAGAAGAAACGCAATTCGGAATTCCCGAAGCTGCTGAAGAAGTTCGACAAGGAAACCAAGAGCACCTTCAAGAAGATGGGTTACTATGAAGGCAGCCTCTCTCTGGATTCGAAGCCGGTGTACAGCTCAAATGCCATAGGCAAGCTTACCGATAGACAGGAAGCCGTGGCTGTGCTTGAATACGCTCTGGATATGTATGCAAAGAGACCGTTCTACACGGAGTCGGATCAGAAGAACTATAAAGAGATCACCGAGCTTCTCGCTTCCTGGAAATAGGCAGGCGAGGAATAAGGGTTTGGCCAGATACAAGAAAGGCGCAGCCATTGCGACTGCGCCTTGAATACATCTCCGAGCAGAATCGAACTGCTGTTGACGGGATGAAAACCCGTTGTCCTAACCCCTAGACGACGGAGACATGTTCTTGTTATATGAGCCGCACAGGATTTGAACCAGTGACCCACGCCTTAAAAGGGCGTTGCTCTACCTACTGAGCTAGCGGCCCTCACAACGAATCAAAGAATATCAAAGTTGTAACGGCAATGTCAACTGGTTTCAATCCAAATCGTTTTTATTTCACGGGAGCCTCCCAAAAGCAATCATGAGGGCCGAACTTTCTGTAACTTCTTGCAAGCAAGATGTTTTCATCAGTGACTTCAGAATGCCCTTCCAGATCGGCGATAGTCCTGGCCATTGCACGGACCGACAGCGCCTCACGTGCGCCCGAAACCGGTGCGCCAAGTTCGGAAAGCCGCTTGAGACAGGTCTGCAGCGTGAAGCTGTCTTCTGTTCTTTCGCGGGCGGCAATGCGTGCTTGCTCTATACCTCTTATATATACCGCGTCATCCAGAGGACTCAGAGCAGCGTTCTTGAGATCCTCCGGCTGGACCGGAAGCTTGATATCGAAACGGTCAAGAAGCGGAACTCCGACTTTCGCCCAATGACTTCTGATCCGGGCCGGGTTGCATGTGCAGGCAAGATCCGGATTGCCGAGCATTCCGCATGGACATGGATTCATCGTCGCACCGATCATGAAGCGGGCGGGGTACTCGACAATCGTGCCTGTTCGTGCCGACTGGCTCACGCCTTTGTCCAGGACTTCACGAACGCCTTCGAGGAATTTGGGGGTGTAGCTGGTTATTTCATCAAGCAGCATCACTCCGCAGTGGGCAAGTGCAGCCTCACCTGGGCGCATCTTCTCTCCGCCGCCGAACAGCTGCTGGACTGTGCAGTCGTGTGGAATGTCCCGAACTGGGGGCTGCGAAGGATCGGGACGGGTTTGCTGAATGCATGAATAGATCCTTGCCACTTCTGCCTGCTGAGAGGAATCAAGCTTCGCTAGGAGCATTCCAAGACGTCGGATCATCATTGTCTTCCCAGCTCCGGGCGGGCCGAAAAGCAGGATGCTGAAACCTCCGGCAGCTGCGACGCAAAGTGCTTTCTTCGTGCTTTCCATTCCGTATACATCCTTGAAAACAGGTCCTTGAGGTGGAAGAACGTTTATTGCTCTTGCAGCCTCAACGGGCTTGGAAAGCATTTCGTGAAGGTGCATCTTCACGATGGAAAGAGCCTCGGGTATGGTCTGAACATGGCAAATCTCCATGTCGCCTGATTTCACGCGGCGGCTGTTTCCCGGAAGAATGCAGAGCGTGCAGTGCTCGCTTTCGGCGGCTTTGACTGCGCCGGTTCCGAAATCCTCCCCATTCACAAGGCTTCCTGACAGCGAAAGTTCGCCTGCCACCATGATCGAGGCGGGGCTGGTGCAGAGCGGGTCCGACGAAAGAAGAACGCTCAGAGCGATTGCAAGGTCAAGCGACGAGCCTGCCTTGCGGATGTACGCAGGTGCGAGGTTCACAAGGATGCGCTGAGTCGGGAAGCGGATCATGCTGTTTCGGATAGCGCATCTGACCCGTTCACGCGATTCCTTGATCGAGCTGTCCGGCAGCCCAACGATGTCGAATCCTGGAAAGCCGCTTCTGACGTCCGCCTCGACCTTTACTGTGATTCCTTCGAATCCCTGATTGATGAAACTGAATATTTTCATTTCAAACTCCTTCAACTATAAAAGCCTCATTATCTGGATTCTGTTGAAATAGCCGGTTCTGATTTCCTCTCTATCAGGCCAAACCTTCATAATTCGCCATTCTAAGGCATTGAAATGCTGTTTTTTTGTGTTTTGCTTACATGATTACAGGTCAAGGAAAATAGATTCTAACACATTTTTTCGATTTTTCAGAAACCCTATTGACAATATATGGTGGATTTGATAATTTACTTGAGCGTTCAAAAAAGAACGCAAAGTTTTTTAAAAGTTCAGCGAAGGAAAGAAGAAGTTATTTGGAAGCATGAGGGCTTCCTAAGTCAATTCAGAACAATCACTGAAGAGATTCAAGCGATGTTCGCAAGCGCCGAGAGGCGCATGAGATTTTAGGAGAGAACTTAAGTAGAAGTTCCCCGGAGCAATCC
>JAQUYU010000163.1 GCA_028691695.1 Sphaerochaetaceae bacterium
CATGAGGGAGAAGACCACTCCAACGGCAGCAGTGGCGCTTGTGCCTATCTGCCCGACGAAGAAGGTGTCCGCCATGTTGTACAGCGACGAGACAAGCATGCTCAGCACTGCCGGCCCGGAAAGCCTGAGAACAAGCTTCTTCACCGGAGTGGCTGTCATGTAATCGAACTTCTCTTCGGCTGTAGCAAACGTCTTCATAATGAGCCCATCATCAGACTTTGGACTCAAAAGGTCAACTGCTAATCTTCGTAGATTCCCTTGCTGAGGTTCTTCCCGTCACGGCGCATCCAGACTCCATGTGCCATCATGGCATCAATTCCGAGATTGTCATTCAGAACAAGCAGGTCTGCATCCTTTCCTTCGGCGATTCGTCCCTTCTGACTCAGAAGCAGCGCATCGGCTACATTGCTGGTCATCGTGCAGAGCACCTGTGAAAGCGGAACACCCTTGCGGTTCATCTTGATCATGGTCTTCATGTTCTCGGTGAGCCTGCCGCGTGTTATTCCCACGACGCTTCCGCTGCTGTCCCATTTGGGCATGCTTCCGTTGCTGTCGGAGGAAAGCGTCAGAAGTGCAGGGTTCTCTTCAAGATACCTCATTGCATCCTTGTCTGCATTCTTGCTGGAAGTGGTGACATCAACGT
Source organism: Sphaerochaetaceae bacterium (assembly GCA_028691695.1). Taxonomy (GTDB): domain Bacteria; phylum Spirochaetota; class Spirochaetia; order Sphaerochaetales; family Sphaerochaetaceae; genus JAAYFO01. Next base: position 644 of record JAQUYU010000163.1, read on the forward strand.
ATCCGCCCAGACGCATGAACTCGATTCCTTGGTCGATATGCCCTCCCATATGAGTGGGCCTCAGGTGGAAGATCGGCAATGAAGTGGTCTTTGCGATCTCTATCAGCTGTGCAATTCCCTGCTCCTCGCGCCCGACATGACAGTGCACTACTCCAGGCTTGCCGGCTATCAGCGCAGCGACACGCACCTGGCTTGCAAGGTTGAATATCTGCTCTGTAGTCGGATGCAGGCATCTGTGGTCGCTGATTGCAAGTTTCACGCCCAGAATTTCCTGGACAAACATCACATCATCGCCAATGTTTCCCATCAAGGTCGGCGAAGGGTAGGCATAAGCTCCGCTGAGGCAGTAAGCAGTGAGTCCGAGCCGTCCAAGAGCTTTCGTCGCTGCAACCAGATCGCGCAGGCTCCGCGTGATGCTGTCAGTTCCAAGAACACCGACAAGAGTTCCGACTCCTGCTGTCAGGCAGTCAGAAAAAGAAAGAGGCGGTACTCTGGATTCCGGTCCAGCTTCTCCGCCTCCACCAATGATGTGAACATGCTGATCTATCAATGCAGGACAGACTATCCGTCCCTCAAGGTCTTCCTGCACAACCTTTGCAAACCCGTCTCCGAGTTTCCTTCCCATAGCAGCTATCTCACCGCCGCAGACCAGAACATCCTGAATTCCCAGGTCTTCCGGTGCAAGCACGTGAGCATTCTTCAGAAGAATCATCATCCGCCATGCCTCCCTTGACAACATTGTAACATGGATTTCGAAAGAGACAAACTCGTTTTCACTGAGAAGTAGAATTGCAGCCAAACTCTGATTTGTTGCATTTTGTTGCAATAGTCTATCAAAACATGCTCTGGCGTATTGACTGTTGCACAAAGCTAAGTTATTGTTATTTTTAAGATTAGATATGAATTTTACAGAAAACTCAATGTTTCATGCACTGGTTTTCATCAAGGATGGCAGAAAATGACAGAAGACAAGAATTCAGACATGCAATGGATACTCAGGCGCTTTCCGAATGGCAAGAACCTTGAAAGCTCAAAGGCTATGTTCTCGATGCCTACGGCACGCCTCGCAAACCGCTTCCATCGTCAGATACCTGGCTACAGGATGACAGCTCTCGAATCGCTTCCAAACCTCGCTTCAATGCTTGGGGTAGGCGGAATCTGGGTCAAGGACGAAGCTCAGAGGCTTGAGCTCAACAGCTTCAAGGTGATGGGCGGCGCTTTTGCAATATTCCGCTTCATTCAGAAGAAACTCGGCCTTTCAGATGACAAGGTCTCATATGATTACCTCGTTTCAGAGGATTGCAAGAAGCGTCTTGGAACAATTACCTTCGCAAGCGCCACCGATGGCAACCATGGCAGAGGCGTTGCATGGGCAGCCAAGAAGCTCGGTCATGACTGTGTGATTTATGTCCATTCAGAGACAACCCCGGCCAGAATCAATGCAATCCGCAGCTATGGAGCTACCGTTCACATCGTTGCTGGAAACTATGACGATGCTGTTCGCCAGATTGAAGTGGATGCCGCCAGGAACGGCTGGCAGATCATCAGCGATACCAGCTGGCCAGGATACGAGGAGATTCCTACTTGGATCATGCAGGGCTACAACTCGATTCTCATCGAAGCTCAGGAGCAGTTCTCCGGTCAGGGTATAATCAAGCCGACACATGTATTCGTCCAGGCTGGAGTAGGCGCGCTTGCCTGCTCAGTAATCGGTTTCTATCATATGCTGTTCGGTCAGGATGCTCCGAAATGCATTGTTGTCGAGCCTGACATGGCGGACTGCCTGTTCCAGAGTGCTCTGGCCAACGACGGCAAGCCTCATGATATCACAGGCGGACTGCATACGATCATGGCCGGCCTTGCCTGCGGCGAGCCTAGCCCGATTGCATGGAATGTCCTTAAGGATACTGCCGATGCTTTCATGAAGGTTCCTGACTATGTTGCTGCCCGTGGAATGCGCATTCTTGCCACTCCTCTCAAGGGCGATCCTATGGTGATCAGCGGGGAAAGCGGAGCTGTTCCTCTTGGAGCGCTGTATTCGCTTCTAACCGAACCGGGCTGCGAAGAGCTTACTGATTTCCTTGGAATCAACTCTGAAAGCCAGATTCTGTTCATAAACACCGAAGGAAACACTGACCCAATGGCGTTCCGCCAGATAATCTGGGACGGAAGCAATCCTGTTCCACGCAGGTACTGGACCACCAGATAAGTCTGAATCAAGAGCTGGAATAATGCGGGAAGTCCACGGAGGCAATCTTCATGGACTTCCTTTTTTGTTGTCATTT
>JAQUYU010000164.1 GCA_028691695.1 Sphaerochaetaceae bacterium
GCGCTACTGTGACCACTCTTGATGACAGGATTCCGCCGTACATCCAGAAGATATGCAATCGAGACCCCTTCTCAGGAAAGGTCGTCACCGGAGGCATCGTCACAGCACGTGATTCAAACTGGCTTCTTAGCTGGACGTTCAACCGCCAGCCTCAGTTCAAGGATCAGCCTGCTAATCAGCTTGTCGGATGGATCTATGGTCTGTTCACTGACAGAGAGGGCAACTATGTTCACAAGGCGATGCGTGACTGCACAGGAAAGGAAATCTGCATGGAATGGCTTTACCACATGGGCGTGCCTGAGGATCAGATTCCGCAGCTTGCCGAGAAGAGCGCAAATACGGTTCCAGTGATGATGCCGTACATAACAGCATTCTTCATGCCGCGTGAAGCAGGAGACCGACCTGATGTTGTGCCTGAGGGTTCCGTGAACTTTGCTTTCCTTGGCCAGTTCGCCGAGACGAAGCGTGATACTATCTTCACCACCGAGTATTCGATGCGGACTGGAATGGAGGCTGTATATACACTGCTTGACATTGACCGTGGGGTGCCAGAAGTGTGGGGAAGCGTATATGATGTGCGTGACCTGCTCAATGCTTCGGTAGAGCTGAGGGATGGCAAGAAGATTACAGATCTTGATCTGCCGCTTCTGGAACGTCTGGTGCTCAAGGAAGCCTTGAAGAAGACACAGGGAACTGAAATCGAGAAGCTTCTGAAGCAAGCCAAAGCAATATAAGGCAAGAAAAACGGGGCTGTCCTTTGATGGATGGCCCCGTTCTTTTACTTGCGCATTGCTCTGAGGGAGTTCAGCACAGCAATGAGCATCACGCCAACATCTCCGAATACAGCAGCCCACAGGCCTGCGATTCCCATTGCGCCGAAAGCGAGGATTGCAGCCTTCACTCCTAGTGCGAATACTATGTTCTGGCGGGCTATGCTCATCGTCTTGCGGGCAATCTTCACTGCCAGTGCTGTTTTTTCAAGGTTGTCGTCCATCAGAACGACATCGGCAGCTTCTATTGCAGCATCGCTTCCCATCGCACCCATGGCAATCCCTATGTCGCTTCTCATCAGGACAGGGGCATCATTTATTCCATCACCTATGAAAGCGATGGTCTGACCTGGCCCAAGAAGGCCTTCCACAGCAGTCACTTTGTCATCAGGAAGCAGCTCAGCCTTCGTTTCATCGATTCCAAGGCTCTGGGCAACCTGCAGTGCAGATTTGCGGAGGTCTCCTGAAAGCATGACGGTCTTCTTCACTCCCTGTTTCTTCAGTTCGGCGATTGCCTTTGAGGCTTCGGGCTTTATGGAATCTGAAACGACTATGTGTCCGAGGTATTCGGTTTCTGTGGACAGATGGATTACCGTTCCGCTTCGGTGGCATTCATGCCATGCGGCTCCGATCCTGTCCATCAGCTTTCCGTTTCCTACGTAGATGGTCTTTCCATCAATAACGGCAGACAGTCCCATTCCTGCTATTTCCTCGACTTCTCCGATTCTGGAGCGGTCTATGTGCCCTTTGTGTGCCCGGATTATCGAAGCTGCAATAGGGTGGACCGAATAGCTTTCGGCAGCGGCGGCAAGGTCCAGAAGCTGCGCTTCAGTGACCTGGTTCGGATGAATCGCAGTAACCGCAAGCTTGCCGTCGGTAAGAGTTCCGGTCTTGTCGAATACTGCCGTGGTTATTCTCGATAGGGTTTCGAGATAGCTTGATCCCTTGATCAGTATTCCTTCTTTCGAAGCCCCTCCGATTCCGCTGAAGAAAGTAAGAGGAACAGAAATCACCAGTGCACAAGGACATGATACTGCAAGGAACACAAGTGCTCGTGATATCCAGGTGCTCCATGCCTGTCCGGATGCAAGCGGTGGAATGATGCACAGAAGCACGGCTCCTATGACTACTGACGGGGTGTACCAGTGCGAGAATCGTGTTATGAAGTTCTCTGTGCGGGCTTTCTTCTCAGATGAATTCTCAACCAGATCGAGGATCCTGGAGACTGTGCTTTGTGCGAACTCAGATGATACCTTTACTCTTATGAGTCCTGAGATGTTTACTGTGCCATTGGAAACCTGATCACCTGTGGCCATGTCACGCGGGATGCTTTCACCTGTGATTGCCTGGGTATCAACCGATGTAGAGCCTTCGATGATCTGTCCATCAAGAGGAATCTTCTCTCCCGGCCGGACTTCGATGATGTCTCCTATGTGGACTTCGGAAGGTGCAACTTTCCTGACCTCGCCGCCGGAAACAATATTCGCATAGTCAGGGCGTATGTTCATTATCGCGGCGATCGATCTGCGGCTCCGGCCCTGGGCAAGGTCTTCTATGAGCTCACCGATCTGGAAGAACAGCATCACTGCAACGGCCTCAGGGTATTCTCCAATTGCGAATGCTCCGATTGTGGCTATTGTCATCAGGAACTCTTCATCCAGCATCTTTAGGTGGGCTATATTTTTAATGGCTGCCCATATTACATCGTATCCTATTATTAGATAGGGGATTATGTAGAGCAGAGCCTTGAATATTCCCTCTGATGGCAAAACCATTGCTACGACCAGAAGCACAGCCGAGGCGGTTATGCGGGCAATAGCGATTCGTTTTTCATTCTTCTCTTCGCATTTATCTTCTTTGCAGCTGCAGCTCATGATCTAGCCTCCATGAGGTGGTCGTACCCCTTGCCGATGATTGTTCGGACATGTTCATCGGAAAGGTGGTAGAATATTGTCTTTCCTTCTCGCCTGCTGGCTACTAGATTGCTTTCCTTGAGCACTTTGAGCTGGTGGGAGATCGCTGACTGTGTCATGCCGAGTATTTCAGATATTGCGCATACGCAGAGTTCCGATTCGAAAAGGGAGAAGAGAATCCTGAGCCTTGTGTTGTCTCCGAACAGCTTGAACAGATCGGACAGATCTGCTA
>JAQUYU010000048.1 GCA_028691695.1 Sphaerochaetaceae bacterium
CTTTATCGAATTCGTTGAAAGACCTCTTTAGTACAAGCGGTCCGTCATCTGTGAATACTGTGCCGTTTCTTGCCATGCGTGTTGCAAGAACGCAGTCAAAAATGTCTATTCCATTTTCAATCGCCTCAAGAAGATAGTCCGGAGAACCGATTCCCATCACATACCTTGGCTTCTCCTTGGTAAGAGCCTCGGAAGTGAAAGCGAGAAACTCCTTGAAAACCTCAGGCTTCTCCCCTACGGAAAGTCCTCCGATAGCTACTCCAGGAAAATCCATTCCCCCTATCGTCTCAGCGCTTTCCTTTCTCAGGTCTTTGTAGAAATTTCCCTGGACAATCCCGAACAGGTTGCCTTTGAATTGATCGCCAAGCTCATTTCTGTGTGCAAGAGAACGCTGAGCCCAGTCAAGAGTCATCTTCCAGGCAAGAACAGCATCCTTGTACTCTATCATTGGAGGTGTGCACCAATCCAGGACCATTGCAATGTCGCTGCCGATAGTCTTCTGGATATCAACAACCTTCTCTGGCGTGAAAAAGTGCTTTGAGCCATCAATAGGGCTTTGGAAGTGAGCACCCTCACGGGTGATTTTTCTCAGACCGGGAAGAGAAAAAATCTGGAATCCGCCGCTGTCAGTTAGGATGTTTCCATTCCAATGGGAGAACTGATGAAGCCCGCCATAAGAATCAAGAACATCCACACCAGGCCTGAGATAGAGATGGAATGTATTTCCAAGAATGAGATTATATCCGATCTCAGCCACTTTCTCATGGTAGATTCCCTTCACGGTTCCATTGGTGCCAACTGGCATGAATGCAGGGGTCTGAACTTGTCCATGACCGAGGGACAGCACACCTGTTCTTGCATTGCAATGTGCATCCTTATGAATCTGATTGTATATTCTGTCTGTCATCAAGCACCCCTTGTCAAGTTCGGAAAGTAGAAGTCATCCCTAACGATAATACCAGAATCAAGGCGAAAGGCACAAGCATGCCTGCCATAGGAGAAATCATTCCTTGATTTGCCATGATGAGAGAAAGCATCTGAACGACATAGTAGATCACACCTATGCAAAGGCAGCATATGATTGAGAAAAGCAGCACATTCTTCTTGAACCTGTAGTTGATTGAACAGGCAATGAGCATCAGAACAAAAGGAGTTAGACAGGAGAAGAGTCTCTGGTAGAAATCAGTTGCAAGGGTATTGTATTCTGTATGGTCATAGTTCTGGATCTTTTGAAGATAGTCCCAGGCCACAGGAAGCTCCATGGTCTTGATATCAGACTGGACATTCCTGAAAAGCTCCGGGCTGATATCAAGGTTTTGGACAACGGTGACATCCTCCCTTCTTGGATAAACCATATCACCATCAACCTGATAGATAGTATTTCCAGTGAACTCCCAATTCTCAATGCTGCTGTTCCAAAGGGCTTTGTCGCTGTTCATTTTCCAAAGTATCTTTCCATCAGACGATTTGCTTATCAGAACAGTGTTGCTTATCTGCTTCTTAGTGTCGGTATACTTGCGGGCAAAAAGGAGGAAGCCATCGTTGCGGTCATTCAAAGTTACATTTCGGCTATCATAAGAAGAACTGCTCAGAAAGAACTTGTCTTCAAGAAGCTGCTTCTGCTTGAGTGCTTCGATGCCTACAGTTTCATTGAATAGGAAATAGAAGGCACTTACAAGCAATGCAAGAAAAAGAATCGGGCGGATTATCCGGCGATAAGGAATGCCAGAGTTCAGAAGGCATATCATTTCGTTGTTTGCCTGAAGCATCGAGAGGTAATATGTTATAGAGAACAGGAAAGCCGGCCCCAGAGAGATGAGAACCGCCTCGGGAAGATAATACAGTGACCGAAGGATGATCTGCATTGCAGGGATTGCCAGCTGAATGTATTGCTCAAGGTTTGAGAGAAGGTCAACGGAGACAAGCACAAGAGAGCAAAGCAGCACGGAAATGATGCCTACTTTAAGAACAGAACCTAGAATATAGCGATCAAGTCTAATTTTCATTGCTTTGACAGCCTCCCAACAAGAACAATTCCGATCAGGAAGAAAACAATGTCTGGAATCCACATAAGCCATACAGGATCTATATAAGTTTCAACTGCCTTTAACTGCATGAAGAAAATGAAGAACCAGTAAACCACTGCGACGAAGATGCTTATCGCAAAGCCTATCAGCCTGCCGTATCTGATCTTGAAGAACGAGATCGGGAAGGCAGCAAACACGAGAAAAGTACAGGCAAGGGACAGGGCCAGTTTCTTGTTGTATTCGCTCTTGTAATACTGAAGATAGAAATTCACCTGATGCTTGGAGGTCAATGTCTTGGAACTTGCCGCCTGAAGCTCAAGCGAGCTTGCCGTTAAATCAGAATCGGCAGTGCCCATCTGAATCTGATGAAGGTCCGAAGAGTAATTCTGAAGGACAATTGAGTTGGATGAGGCTTCAGAAAGCTGATTTTCAACCCGCTCTTTCTCTTTCTCTGAGGTTTTCTCCGAAAGCTGAGATAGAGACATCTGAGAAGGTGTAATATTCTGAACCGAAGGTATCAGGTTTGAAAAATCAAGAAAGATCTTCATCTTTCCTGCACTTGCAAGACCCCATTCATCTATTCCGGCGCCATATGTAGTCAGAACCTGAGGATTGTCCAAGGTAAGTTCATAGGTGAATCTTGACAGATCTATCAGCTTTATCTCCCCCTTTTCGGAGGCTATTGCGTTTGCATTATCCGTTGCCCTGGAATCAAAGATTGTAAGATCATGAATCACCGATCCTTCGACCTCTCCGTTCGAAAGAACAAGATTATTGATGTTGTTAACCTTGTAGCTTTCAATCTCAATTGCGGGCAGATCTGCAAGAATCTTCGTGTATTCCTCTTTGTATTTCATTGCCGTGTAAGGAACAAGATTATTTGAGATGAGAATCGTTCCCAAGCTGAGAAGCAGGGAAACAGCAACGATAGGAATGAAGAGATTCCTTATGTGAATCCCAGAAAAGCGCATTGCAAGGATTTCATTCTTCGATGAAAGATCACCGATTGCCATGCTTGCAGCAGTAAGCGAGCTGAAAGGGAAAGTATATAGCAGAAACTGCGGAATTGTCAGCACGACAAGGTACAGAACAGTTCTCACAGATACATTCTTGAGAAGGATTTCCTTTGCGAGGACAAGAATCTGGTTGACAAAGAAAATGAAGAAGAAAAACAGAAAACTGACAAGAAAGGACAGGAAGTATTCACGGGCAACATAAGTGTAAAGCAAGCCAAATGAGCGCTTCCCTTTTTTCATGACCTTTATCCCCTATCAGCTCTTGATTCCAGTCGATCCGAAACCGTTCTCTCCTCTTTCGGTCGCATCAAGCGTAGCTACAGCTTCGAATTCGAACCTTTCATGCCTAGAAAAGACAATCTGTGCAATTCTGTCACCATCTCTAATGGTGAAATCATTCTTTGAAAGATTAATCAGAATCACTTTGATTTCACCACGGTAATCAGAATCAACAGTGCCGGGTGAATTAAGCACCGTTATTCCATATTTAGCAGCCAGCCCGCTTCTGGGCCTTATCTGAGCCTCGAAGCCTGGAGGAAGCTCGATCCTGAGGCCAGTAGGCACCAGGATCCATTCGCCTGCACTCAGAATCATTTCTTTCTCAGGCAGCCACGCGCAGAGATCTGCACCGGCTGCTTCTGAAGAAGAATAGCAGGGAGCTTTCGCACCCCTGCTTATAGAAATCCTGATACTGCTTCTGTCCAATTTATTTCCCAGTTTTCTTGGGATCGATGGCATCGATGTAAGAAAGGTTGAGTCTTCCTGCCCTGTCAATCTCGGTAAGCACTACTGGCACTACCTGACCGACTGAAAGAACATCAGAAACATTGTTGACTCTGTTTCTTGCAAGCTTGGAAATATGGCAGAGCCCTTCCTTGCCCGGAAGAATCTCGATGAATGCACCGAAATCCATGATTCTCTTAACAGTTCCCTGGTAAACCTTTCCGACTTCAGGTTCCTCGACAATGGAATGAACCATCTCAAGAGCCTGCTTGGCGCTTGCATTGTTCTTTCCATAGATCGTGACGGTTCCGTCTTCATCAATGTTCACTTCAGCACCGGTGGACTGGGCAATGGCCTTGATGGTCTTTCCGCCAGTACCGATTACAGCACCAATCTTGTCAGCAGCAACCTTTGTTGTAAGGATCTTAGGAGCATATTCGCTGATATCATCCTTAGGCTTGGAGATGCACTGCTTCATGATTCCAAGAATGTGGAGCCTGCCTCTCTTGGCCTGCTGCAGAGCCTTGGTCATGATTTCCTGGGAAACTCCGGCAATCTTGATATCCATCTGGAATGCTGTTATTCCGTCTTCAGTTCCTGCAACCTTGAAATCCATGTCTCCGAGATGGTCTTCCTCTCCAAGAATATCGGAAAGAATGACGTACTTCGAATAGGTGGAATCAGCTGTAATCAGACCCATGGCAACACCGGCAACCATCTTCTTGATTGGAACACCGGCATCCATCAGCGAAAGGCATCCGCTGCAGACCGAAGCCTGTGAGGACGAACCGTTAGATTCAAGAATCTCGCTGACAACTCTGATTGTATACGGGAACTTCTCCTTTGAAGGAATGACATACTCAAGAGCTCTCTGGGCAAGATGTCCATGTCCGATCTCTCTTCTTCCAGTTGTGAGCTTGCCCGTCTCCCCGACTGAGTACGGAGGGAAGTTGTAATGAAGCATGAACGAACTGGTAGTCTTGTCACCGTCGATATTATCGGTAAGCTGCTCATCAGAAGCTGTTCCAAGTGTAGTCACGCCAAGGCTCTGGGTTTCGCCTCTGGTGAACAGAGCGCTTCCATGAGTCCTTGCAAGGACACCTGTCTCGCATGTGATAGGCCTGATCTCTTCAGGGGTTCTTCCATCAACTCTCACTCCACGAGTGAGGATCGAATCACGGAGAAGAACATACTCAAGGTCATCGAACATAGCACTAAGATGGGTTCCGTGCGGATCCTTCTCTTCCAGCACATCTGCAAATTTCTCTGCAGTCTGCTTCTTCACAGCGGCTACTGCATCATGACGGGCTACCTTGCTCTTTGCAAAGAAGCTCTGCTGAACCAGCGGCTTGGCATATTCTCTGATAGGATCGAGGAATGAATAGTCCGTCTTGTCGACGAAGACAGGAAGCTTTGCCTTCCCGCAGATCTTCTGAAGCTCAATCTGAGCATCGCAGATCTTTGTAATCACTACCTGCGCCTCTGCAATGGCATCAAGCATCGCCTGCTCAGGAACTTCCTTTGCACCGCCTTCTACCATTGTGATGCCGTCTCTTGTTCCGGCAACTACGATATCAAGGGTGGACTGCTCTATCTGCTGGAAAGAAGGATTAATAACGTTCTTTCCATCAACAAGGGCAACTCTGACAGCAGCGATCGGGCCGCCGAACGGAATGTCGCTGATAGTGACAGCTGCGCTTGAAGCATTGATTGCTATAATGTCCGGTGTGTTGATCTGGTCGCTCGACACTACTGTCGGTACAACCTGGATCTCGCGTCCGAATGCAATATCGAAAAGCGGACGCATAGGCCTGTCGATAAGCCTCGAGACAAGAATCTCCTTGTCTTTCGGTCTTGATTCCCTCTTCAGGAATCCTCCTGGAATCTTTCCAGCCGCATAGTACTTTTCATTGTACTCGACTGAAAGCGGAACATAATCGAGAGGCTCTGTAGGAGCATCTCCGCAGCAGACTGTTGCAATTACTGCACTGCCTGCATAATGAGCATAGACAGCGCCATTGGCCTGCTTGCAGATCTTGCCTGTTTCAAAGACAAGCTCGTCATTTCCGATTTTTACTGAAACTTTCTTTACTGAATCTTCCATTGTCTAAATAATCCTTTATTCTTTCTTTGTTCTTTTTCAATCACTTAAGAAAATGCAAAGCCCCAAGAAATTCTTGAGGCTTACCTTTCAACGTTTTACTTTCTCAGGTTGAGGTCCACAAGGATCTGACGATACTTGTTGATATCAGAATTCTTGATATAACGAAGAAGCCTTCTCCTCTGTCCGATCATCTGAAGCAGACCGCGGTTGCTTGCATGATCCTTCGGGTTTGCCTTGAAGTGATTCTGCAGGTCGTTGATCCTCGCTGTGAGCAGTGCTACCTGCACTTCGCTTGCTCCAGTGTTCTTCTCATCTCCGCCGAACTTCTTGATGAGCTCGGTCTTCTGTTCTTTTGTAACCATGACGATTACCCCTTGAAATTGATCCTGTCTATTTTCACCGGTTCCGAAAACTGAAAGGCAAGACAAGACCCATTGATGGAAAGCACAATATCATATGACTTGCCATCTTCAGCAATCGCAGACGCTCTGTAAGTTCCTGCAGCAGGCAGGAGCTCCGCAAAAGAACCAGCTTCTGTAAGCAGTACATTGCCATCCGAAGCAAAGGAAACACCTTTGCAATCCAGACTGTAAGGCCTGCCCAGCAGCACTGCAGAACCTGCAATGTCGCCTTTAAGGAGCATTGAACGTATCAGCGAGCTGCTAACTACCCTGCCTCTGGCATCCAGAACAGGATCGATGGCAACCACCGGTGCGTCAATATTCAAATCGGAAAGAGCTTTTCCAAGCTGATCCGTTCCAAGGCACGCCTCGGGACAGCCACAGCGGAAATCCTTCCCAACAAGCAAGGCGGAAACTTTGCAGAAACTGCATAGCTCCGCTATGAACTCCACTCCTGTGAGTTTACTCATTTCGTCAGAAAAGTCAATTATGCAATGATAATCAATGCCGATATTTAACATAATCTCTTCGACAGTTCTGAAAGAAGACAGCGGCTTGGCCTGAGCCATTGCACCTTTTGCCATCTTCGGGTTGCGGGAAAATGAAACCGCAACTGATGATAGATGATTTTCCGCGGCAAAATCCACCGTAGCCTGAAGGACTTTCCTGTGCCCAGAATGGATTCCATCGAAAACACCAATAGCCACTGCGCATGGAACTCCTGCAAGAATCCTGCTTTCAAACCCGATGGTCTTCATCTGGTGCCTGCCTGGCAGATGAATCTGCCATTTCGGTCTGTAACTGAGCAAAGCCTGCCATCATTGCAAAAAAGCACAATTGAACAGTTTTCACCAGCCTCTCCAAGAAGCCCGTCAGGAATCACTCCATTTGCAAGCCGCTCAGCTTGCTGAATGTCAACATCAATCCTCGTCACCCCATCAAGTCTGGAAATAAAAGGAACAGGCTCGAACTCCGCAATTTTCCGGACAATCCCTGCTAGATCGCCAGAACTGACTGCTTCGCTGACGCAATACGGCCCTATGCTAGTCCTTCTCAAGGCACACAGATATGCGGCGCTGGAACACTCATTGGCAAGATCCCGGGCAAAAGACCTGACATAGAAGCCTTTTGAAACTTTCATGTCGATCTTGAGAAAAGGGGGCTCCCATGAAATTATATCCAGAGAATGAATGATCACCTGTCTCTTGGGAATCTCGACCTCTTCTCCGTTCCGAGCTCTCTGGTAAGCACGTTTTCCATCGATATGGACAGCGCTATATGCGGGAGGAGCCTGAAGATATCCACCATTGAATGAATGCAGAGCATTCTTTATTGCATCAAAAGAAGGAACTTCAGCTTCACGAACAATCAGTCCTTCCGGATCAAGCGAATCAGTTTCCTTGCCGAATTCAACAGTAGCTTCATAGCGCTTATCAAGGCCCATGAATACATCATTGAGACGTGTATACCTCCCTGAGAACGCAATGAGGAGCCCGCTAGCGAACTTATCAAGAGTCCCTGCATGACCGCACCTGCGGCCTGCTGCCGTTCGAAATGAGGAAAGTGCAGAGAAAGAAGTTACGCCTGGCTCCTTGTCCAGAAGAACGACAGCGTTATTTTCCAATGCCATTGACCTTGTCAATAAGGAGATTGAGCCGCTGCCCTTCTGCAATCGAACTGTCCGGAACAAATGAAAGCTTCGGAGTATTTCGAGTCTTCAGAACAGCGCCAAGCCGTCCCTGAATGAAGCCCGCACTATGCTGAAGAGCATCAACGGCCTTCTGAAGATTGTCTCCTTTCTGGTCAAGGCAGGAAACAAAGACCTGTGCATAGGCATTGTCCTTGGAAACCTTCGCTTCAGTAACTGAAACGAAATCCCCCAGCATGGGATTCTTGATCTCATGCTGGACAATCATCGTGTTTATTGACTGGACTATTCTGGATTCCAGTCGTTTCTGACTGTATTCGCTCATTTTGTCTTCTTCTCTTCAGGCTTGTTCGGGTTCGAAGCCAAAGCAGCTACATCAGGCTTTGCGCCCTTCGCCTCTTCCAGAGTTCGCTTGGTCTCCTTGATTTCGACGAATTCAAGGGTATCACCCACCTGAAGGTTGTCGAAACCTTCGATTCCAATACCGCACTCATAGCCGGCAGCTACTTCCTTCGCATCATCCTTGAATCTCTTCAAAGATGTGATCTTCACAAGATCCTTGTTAAGCTGGATGCTATCGCGTATCACTCTGCAGAAGCAGTTGCGCTTCACAGATCCGGTGAGAACCATCGAACCGGCGATGATTCCTACCTTAGGAACGCTGAACACCTGTCTGACCTCTGCGGTTCCGACATCGACTTCAGACCTTTCTGGAGCAAGCATGCCTTCCATGGCCGCCTTGATGTCGTCAACTGCATCGTAAATAACATTGTACTTGCGGATATCGATCTTCTCCTGCTCGGCAAGCCGAAGAGCCTTCGGAGTAGGACGGACATTGAATCCGATTACAATTGCAGGATTCTCACTGGCAGATGCAAGGGTGATATCGTTTTCAATGATAGCACCAGCACTTGCCCTGATGACGCTGAGCTTGATCTCGTCGTTGGAAAGCTCCTCAAGAGCCTTCTGAAGAGCTTCGACGGAACCTTGTACATCACCCTTTATGATGACGTTGAGTTCCTTCATCTCTCCAAGCTTGATCTTCTCATACAGATTGTCAAGAGTGACCTTGCTGTACTTCTTCGCCTGTCCCAGCCTCTCAAGCTCCTGCCTCTTGTTTCCAACAAGCCTGGCTTGCTTCTCGTCCTCTGTTACCTGGAACGGGTCGCCTGCCATAGGCAATCCTGAAAGTCCGGAAATCTCGACTGGCGTCGATGGCCCTGCTTCCTTGATCCTATTCCCACGGTCATCGAACATGGCTCTCACTCTGCCAGGATAAATCCCTACGACATAGTAATCGCCCTCATGAAGGGTGCCGTTCTTGATCAGAATCGTCGCAACGCTTCCACGGCCCTGGTCAATCCTTGATTCAAGGACCTTTCCTTCAGCACGGCAGTTGCGTACGGCCTTCAGATCAAGCATCTCTGCCTGAAGCAGGATCGTATCAAGAAGTTCATTGATTCCAAGTTTCTTCAACGCTGAAATCTTGCAGTACAGAGTGTTTCCGCCCCATTCCTCAGGTGTGAGCCCGTGGGTTGTGAGCTGCTGCATGACTCTGTCCGGATTGGCTTCAGGAAGATCACATTTGTTTATAGCAACGATAATTGGAACTTTAGCAGCCTTTGCATGGTCTATAGCCTCAAGAGTCTGGGGCATGACACCATCATTGGCAGCCACGACGAGAACGACAATATCGGTTATTTGTGCTCCTCTGGCACGCATCATAGTGAATGCTGCATGGCCCGGAGTATCCAGGAACACAATATCTCCCTTCTCAGGAATATTGACTTTGTAAGCACCAATATGCTGGGTGATTCCTCCGAATTCGCCTTCGGCAACATGGGCCGATCTGATAGCATCAAGAAGCTTGGTCTTACCATGGTCGACATGTCCCATGACCGTTACGATCGGGGCTCTCGGCTCGAGATCCTCTTCAGACTGAGCATCTGTCGGGATGACAGTCTCGTCATACAGGTTCACAATATGGACTTCGCATCCGTAGTCGCCTGCAATCAAGGCCGCAGTGTCTGAATCAATCTGCTGGTTGATGGTGAGCATCATGCCCTGCTGGAAGCATTTGGAAATGATTTCCGATGCTTTCAGGTTCATTTTCTTTGCAAGATCGTTTACAGTAATGTTCTCGAGAATATCAATTGACTTAGGAACAGCATTTGAAACAGAATGAGCTTCCTTTCTCCTGTACTGGAAAGCACCGGAATCACGGTCTTCTCTTCTTGATTCCCAAGAATCTTCCTGTTGGTTATTCTCTTTCTTCCTGCTGTTGGAATAATCACGCTTGGTCTTCCCGATCGGAGTCTCTTCTGAAGTTGCAGGCTTTCTGAAACCGCCAGCTCCTCCGCCGAAGCCACCCTGACGAGGTCTTCCTCCGAATCCTCCGCTAGGTCTGTTATTCTGGAAACCAGGTCTTCCGTTGTTGTTGTAAGGACGGAATCCACCGGGACGGCTGTTGCCGTTTCCAGCTCCATATGGAGGCCTAGGACCGAAGTTACGCGGTCTGTTGCCATAATTATTGCCGTAGGTATTGCTTCCGCTGGAATTGTTCCCATAAGAATTGCCGCGATAGCCCCCTCCGTTGTTTCCGTAGGAATTGCCACCGTAGTTATTATTCCCATAGGAATTACCGCCGCCATTATTATTCCCGTAGGAATTGCCACCACTGGAATTAGGATACCTTCCGTTGCCTCTCTGCTGATAGCCGTTTCTGCCACGGTTTCCAGAGAAATCACGACCTCCAACAACGCCCATCTGCCTTGGCCCGCCTGAAGACGGAACCTCAGAATTTGGCTTGAAGTTGATTGGGGGAAGGTTTGCATCCCTGATTATGACAGGTCCGTTTCTCAGAGGATCAAGCGAAGCCGATGGTGAAGTCCTTGCTGAAGCAGCAGGAGCTGTCCTTGAAGGAGCCGTTGAGCCTGTCCTTGAAGGAGCAGCTGACGCTGGCCTTGAAGGAGGCGCTAAGGCTGTCCTTGCTCGAGCAGCAGGAGCCGCAGACGGTTCAGGCTTCACTGAAGGCTGAACCGGAGTTGGGGTCGGAACTGAAGCTTCTTCAGGAGATGAGGAAACCGTCTCCTTGTTCTGTTTAAGCACCACAACCTTTTTCTTTATGAATACTCTCTTTTTCTCTCCAGAAGCAACAGGCGCTGCAGACATGGAGGGTTCCGCCTTGAGCGGTCTAGGCTGTTTGATCAATGTTACCTTTGGTGCATCTTCTTTCATATATATAAAATCTATCTCCTATTCAACTATATCCCTATTCTACTCGAAACTCAATCCAACATGGCACTGCGGGCATTCAGTCATGTCTTTTGTTATTACAGCGCCGCAGTTCGGACACTTGTAGACTTCCTGCTCTTCGCCGTTCTCTTCGCTTTCAACGAAATCAACATTCTCAGAAAGAACCTTGTCGACTTCTTCCTTGTCTTCATTAGTGAACTTCGGCATATTGTCGATGTCCTCAGGAGTAAGCTCAATGTATTCCTCGACAGAATAAATGTCGTAGAAATTGAGTTTCTTTATGATATCCTGGGAAATCGGAAGCTCATCAAGCTGAAGTTCTTCGTCCTCGTCTTCCGGCTCTTCCTGAACGGTTTCTTCAGATACCTGCGGATGTTCCTCAGGCTCGGAGAAGTCAGGCGGGTTCTCAGCAGGATTCTCAAACAGCTGGTCAGCAGCCATGTGAACCTGCTTGGAAATATCCATTTCAGCAAACTGATCCTTGGTCTTCACATCGACCATCCAGTCGCAGAGCCGGTTCACAAGCCGGACGTTAAGACCCATCTTGCCGATAGCAAGCGACAGCTGATCGTCATCCACTATGGCAACAGCGCTCTTCTTCCTGTCATCGATAATATAGACAGTAGAAACTTTTGCTGGCGAAAGGGCATTCTGGATGTAGACGCTTGGGTTAGGATCCCAGCGAAGCACATCGATGAGCTCTCCGTTGAGCTCCGTGATGATGTTCCTGATCCTCTGTCCGCCAAGTCCAACGCAGGTTCCGACAGCATCGACATCGCCTCTCTTGGAATAAACGGCAACCTTGGTCCTGTAGCCAGCTTCACGAACGATCTTTGCAATCCCAATCGATGGTTCGGTACCCTGAAGCTCAGGAATATACTGTTCGAACAATCTTTCTACGAATTTATCGCTTGTTCTGGAAAGAATTATACGAAGCATCCTTGGATTTCTCTCGTCTGGCATGACGCTTTCAAGAAGACATTTTACTTTGTCTCCCTTCTGGTAGGAATCCCTGTGACTCTGGTTTCTACGAGGCATGAGCCCCTGAGTCTTACCAAGGTCTATGAAGAAGTCTCCGTCTCTTTCGCTCTGAAGAACACCGATGATTATCTGTCCTTCCTTCTTCTTGAGCTCGGAATAGATTTCATCCTTCTGGATATCACGCAGAGTCTGCTGCGCCTTCTGCTTTCCGCTCTGGACGCTTCCCCTGTCAAATGCCGACAGATCCACAGGAATGAGCATTTCATCCTCTGCTTCTGCATCTGGATCAAGCTCTTTTGCCTTCACCAGGGAAATCTCATGAACAAGATCAAGGTCGTCCTCAGCTTCATCAATTACTCGCTTACGAGAAGAAAGAGTCACTTCGTCAAGATCATCGGAAAAAGTAACGACAGCATTGTCATCAACACCGTACTTTTTCTTATAAGCGGCAAGAAGCGATTCTTCAATCGTCTCCTTGACCTGATCTACAGTCATGCTTTTCTCATCTGCAATATCATTAATAGCATCTCGCAATCCGGACATCACTTAACATCCTCCCATTTATAATCCAATTTGGCTTTATATACGTCAGCAAAGCTGATCTGAAGCTTATCACCGGTCTCAGCACTGTCTTCGTTCTTCCAGTCGGACAGAACGACGGCGCCATTCGAAGAAGAATCAATGACACCGGTGAAAGTAGCCTTTCGCCCGCTATCATAAATCCTGCATCTCTGCCCGGCAAACAGCTCGAATTCATAGTAATCCTTGAACACCCGCTGGATCCCCGGCGTTGTTACTTCAAGGTTCAGATCCCTGGATTCGTATCTGATTGAAAGCCTCGGGTACACAATATGATAGACATCCGCACAGTCATCGACATTCACATTTCCCTCGTTTTTCATTATCGCAAGGGAAACATTGACAGTGCCGTTTAGTTCCGAGGCATTGACAGCAACGATTTTGATGCCCATAGGTTCAAGTACGCTTGACAAGTCAATAAACAATTCGCTCTTTCTAATCTCGTCCTTCAGCATAATCCACAAAAAAGGGACCGAAACTTTCGATCCCTTATCCTTTAATACAGTAAATCTAACGTCAATATACAGTTTTTCATTGATTATTGTCAACCAGAACAGCCAAAAACCTGATAATTGTGTAGTCCGTATATGATTATTTCCCTTGAACCCTTAAATTATTACCTGTTTTACAATTCTTCAAATTGATGAACTACCACTCCTGCCTGATCTAACGATTCTAACGCA
>JAQUYU010000049.1 GCA_028691695.1 Sphaerochaetaceae bacterium
CATTGGCAAGCAGCATATGAAGCGCATCCTCGCTGCTGTCGAACGCATCGACGGACGCGGCTCCGGCTCTCAATGCATGAAGGGTGAATGCCCCGCTGTAGCTGCAGCCATCCATCACGGTCTTGCCCGTGCAGTACTGCTCTATGATATTGCGGTTCTCACGCTGGTCGCAATAGAACCCGCTCTTCTGGCCTGTTCCCGGAACAAGCTCGTAAAGAAGCCCGCTTTCACGTATGCGGATCGGATCAAGCTTCTCCTGAGGAGTGAATTTCTCGCCAAGCCTGTAGTACTCGATTTCCTTAGGAAGACCTTCGGCCGAGCAGAAGGCAGGATCCGTATTCAGGATTGCAAGAGACGGATGAAGCAGCGCTTCAATCGCACCGATGGCGGCATCCTTGAACATGTAGGCAAGACGCGAGCTGATGATCACCCTCACAACTGTCCCGTAAACATCGCATGTGAGTCCGCCGAGGAAATCCGCCTCGCCGTGGATTATCCTGAATGCTGTAGTCTGAGCGGACTTTCCCTGCTCGAAGAAGCTGCGGCGGCGAAGAATCGATTCCTTGACCTTTGCTGCCCACCAGTCCTCATCAGGCTGCTCGGATTCATTCCAGCTCATTATGTGAACTGGAATATGGCTCCTGCCATCGTAGTATCCCCATGCGAGGAAATGCCCTGCGCTGTCGCAGACCTTGTCAATCCTCGCCTCCGACGGGCGTTCTATATTGTCAAGCGCACCTGTGAACAGCCATGGGTGATGGTTCAGTACGCTCTTCTGCTTTCCTTCCTTGAGGGCTATCATACGCTCTTCTCCTTCCTGCGCTCCTTGCGTGCTTCGCGGGCCCGCTGCTTGCGCTGCGCTGCAAGGATCTTCTTATCGTCCTTGTCGCGGTTCTCATATTCCTTGTCAATCATCAGCTTGCTTCTCTTGTCCGACAATGCCCAGAGGCTCACGACGCAGATCAGCAGGCAGGCAAAAAGCAGATACAGCCATGCAAACGGGTTGCCCGCGAATGGCAGCTTGACGTTCATGCCGTAGAAGCTCGTTATCAGAGTCGGGAACATGAGCATCAGCGAAATCAGCGTGAGGCGCTTCATGATGACGTTCATGTTGTTTGAAATCACCGAAGCGAAGCTGTCGGTGGTAACAGTCAGGATGTTCGAATAGATCTTCGCCATCGAAAGTGCCTGTGCGTTGTCTATGATCACGTCGTCAAGGAAATCTCGCTCGTCCTGGCTGTTCATGATGAACAGATTGGTCTTTAGCAGCTTCTCCATCAGAGCCTGGTTCATAGTAAGGCTCGTGCTGTAGTAAACAAGGTTCTTCTGGATGTTCAGAAGCTGTATAAGCTCGAAATTCTTGATGGACGAGCCATTGAGCCTGCTCTCGACCTGATTCTTCTGGCGGTTCACCAGCTTGAGAAGCCGCAGGAAAACCTGAGTTGACCGTCCCAGGATGCTCAGCACAAAGCCTTCGCGCGTTTCAAGCGGATACTGGCGGAAACGGTTCTTCGCAAGGTCCGAGAGAACGACGCTTTCGCTCTGGCAGATGGTAAGGACCTTGTCATCGAACAGAATCACGCCAAGCGGGACAGGGTTCTGGCTCACTTCGTCGCTTCCGTCCTCTGAAAGAGTCGGAATCCTGACGATGATGTTCACCTTGCCCTCGTCCTTCTCGATACGCGGCTGCTCGTCTGGGTCCATGATATCTGCAAGCAGGTCGCTTGCAATCCCGTATTCATCAGTGAGCGTGGAAATGTCATCTCTATTGAGATCGCAGGCATCAATCCACGTGTATTTGGCCTCCTGGGGCTGCGCTCCAGGGGCAGAATAAATCAAGTTCTTTCTGATTGTGATCATAAAAACATCTCCCGACCGGCTTTCCGGAGGGGGCGTCTTCAAAGACAGAATCCCGAGGAAAGCGATTCTCGTAAACCATTGACTTCCGGCTGGCGACTACCGCCACCCTCGTCTGAAACAGACATGGGAAAAACCTCCTCGAAAACTAGAAATTCAGTTAACTCTACCACTTAATCAAAGAAACGAAAACCCTTTGGCTGCAAAAAATCAGGTCAGCGGATAACGTTTTCCAATCTTGTCTGCAAGATGGCCCAAATCGGTGTTATCATACATCCGGTCAAACAGGACAGTGCTCACTTCCCCGAGATCAAAAGCCACTTCGGCATTGCCCTGGAACAGAGAGAACAGACGGTGGCGGGAAACAATGGGGCGAAGCCTTTCAAAGAGAAGCAGGCTGTTTGCAAAGCCAGGAATCCCGCATGCTCCCTCGTCGATTCTTGCCTGCGAGTGCGGTGCGTGGTCGCTTTCGACCCAATCCACCGTTCCGTCCACAAGAGCGTCGAAAACAGCCTTTCGGTCCTCTTCGCTGCGAAGCGGAGGGTTCATCTTCAGATACGGCCTCTGGTCGGAATTGAAAAGGCTATGATGGCCTGTTGCACCGCATGTGATCCTAAGACCTTGCTGTTTTGCCTTCCTTACTAGTTTAATCGATTCAGCACAGCTGATATGGCATATATGAAGCCGTCCTAGGAAGTTTGCCTGTGAAGAAAACTCTATCTGATCAGCAACTGAAGCAGCCTCGCTCTCAGCCGGTCGTGCAAGGCTGTGGTCAGGACTGCTGCAAAAGAAGCTCTCCTTCTCGCAGTGGACGGCAAGAACTCCACGGTATGCATTCCGCCGAAGGACAGAATACACAAGACGCTGTTCCTCTTCTGTGACGATGCCCATATTGCCTGTTGACTGGGAGGCGAACATCTTAAGCCCTGCAACATGCTCCGGATACTTCCGGCTCAGATCGCATGCAAGGGAAATCTGATCAGGATCAGAAGTCAGCCCAAGATACACTCGGTACCTCATGCTCTTATCGGCAGATCTGGCATCGGCAACCCTTTTAAGAAGAAGCTCCTCGGTGAGGATTGCAGGCGAGGTGTTGGGCATGTCGAATACAGTATCGAAGCCTGCCATTGAAGCAGACTCGAAACCATGGGTGAGAGTCTCCTCGCCACGCTGGTTCCAGTCCCTGAGATGAACGTGAGCATCGATCACAGCAGCCCCTCCGAATGAAGGAATGCATAGCTTTGGAAAGTGCCATGCTGGCAGGCAAGTCTTCCAGCCATCTCGCATTCCCCGCAGAGCCCTATTCCGCACATGCTGTTCTTCTCCATAGAGATCATTATCGCATCATCGCTTACGCCAAGGGAAGAAAACCGCATCGCAGCCTTGGCCATGAAGCGTTCCGGCCCAACGATGTAGACTGCCGTCCTTTCCGGCTCAGGAACAGGTATTTCATCAATAACCCTTCCCGGCATCCCGTCATCGCTTATTGCGGTGTAAGGACCGAAAGCCGAAAGCTCATCCTCCATGATCCCGCCATTGCAGCTTGTCACACCCACATAGGTGCGCATGCTTGTTCCAGCATTATCAAGAGCTCGGGCAAGTTCAGGAAGCACGGCTTCGCCAGTGCCGCCTGCAAGAAGGATTGCCTCAGGACGGGGCACAAGCTCGGCAGGCTTTCCATAGAGGCCGCGCACGTATACAGCATCACCCTCTTCAAGCTTCATGCAGCGCTCGGTGAAAAGGCCACGCTTCTTGATGATGAACCGAAGCGGAGTGCTGGTAGCCACTGAGAAAGGCTTCTCGCCCGAACCGGGAATCCAGATGAAGGCGAATTCTCCCGCGTTCGAATCAAGCTTTCCATCAAGCGTGATCACAACGGTGCTTTCATCATGATGAACCACTTTCAGAACCTTGTGCTTCACATACTCCATTCTGTTGGTCGTATCCAGGAAGCCGAGGCTTGCTTCAGGCAAGGCTCCCTTGCCCTGGACAATGCTCCTCGCTTCCGTCCGGACAGCTTCCAGATACGAGCTCCAGTCCTGCTGCCTCACCATGGCAAGCGCACTGCCAATCCCTATGGCATCGGCTCCGCACTGGATGAGCCTTGCAGCATCTGCACCGCTGCTCACCCCGCCTTCTCCGATTATCATAGGCCCTTTCCCGATTGCGCATCGGATTGCCTTGACAGCAGCGCACGCCTTCTCGAAGATCCAGCGCCCGCTCTGCCCGCCTTTGCCTCCAAGTGCATTGTTCAGCACCTTGAAGCCATCAATCTGATAGACCTCAGGGCCAGCGGTGTTTATCGCTGTGATTCCATCGGCACCTGCGTCAATCACAGCCTTTGCAATGGAGGCGATGTCATCGACATTCGGAGTGAGCTTTGCAAGAAGCCTGCATTTCAGATCAGGGCATCCCTTGCGGATCCCTGCGACGTAGCTTGAAGCTATCTCAGCCGATCCTCCGATTGCCGAACCGTATCCGCTCGCCGCATGCGGGCAGGAGAAGTTGAGCTCGATCAGGTCGGCATAAGGCGAAAACGCCCTGACAAGGGTCACGAAGTCATCGATTGAACTTGCGGAAACGGAAATGTTCAGAAGACATCTCAGTGAATGCCCTTCCCGCAATGCCTTGATCTCCGACAGCGCCTGATCCATTCCTGGATTGCGCAGCCCGACCGAGTTCCCGAAGCAGCCAAGCTGGGGCTCCGTGATCACAGGCTCGCGGTTGCCCGGGTTTGGCCGGACCTGGAAGCTCTTCGTGGTTATGATGCTCACAGCCGGGACATTGTCATCGAAGAACCTGATAAGAGCAGGCTTGGTGGAAGCCGCACCGCTCACCGTAGAAAGAACAACATCGCGGTCTAGCATCTGCATTCGTCCAGCAGCTTCTCAATGTTCCCAAGGCACATTGGAATCGCATCGGAAGGAATATCATCGCCCTTCCACGGATGAGTCAGCCGGCTGGAGCTGTTTACTCTCGCCAGAGCCTTCTCATAGCCGGCCCTTTCCTGTGCAGCAAGGACCTCTGGAGCGCTGCCGCCCTGCGACCCGACTCCAGGAATCAGAAGCGGAATCTCATGAGAAGCAAAAAGCCTTGCGGCGTCTTCAAGCTCGCTCAGGTTAGTAGCCCCATGCACAGCTCCGAACACGGAACCTTGCTTGCGTGCTTTGTCGTTGTATCCGATAACATTCGATGCAACATGCTCGAACAGCATGCGGGAATCCTTCATCTCAAGGTTCTGAAGATCCTTCCCGCCAGGGTTGCTTGTGCGCACAAGAATGTAGGCGCCCCTGCCTTGGAAAGCGAACGGCATCACTGAATCCTCTCCCATGTAGCCGGAGACAGTAACCATGTCAGCCTTCCAGCAATCAAAAGCCTCGATTGCATAGTTCAGGCTGCTGCGTGCTATGTCAGCACGCTTGGAATCGAGGATAACAGGCACAAGCGGGAACTTCTGATGCACAAGAGAGAGGATCGATGCCAGCGCACGGCTTCCATCGAACCGTCCTTCAAGCGGTCTGTCAAGGCAGCTGAAGTACCCCAGGTTCGGCTTGAAAGCCGCAGGGAAAAGGGAATGCGCCTTCATGCTGTCAAGCAGCTCTGAGAAGAATGCCACCGCAGCTGCGGCATCCTTGAATGCAGGATCAATTCCCATGCATGCGCAGTTCCCGCAAGCAATGGCGCTCCCGCGGAGCTTTTCAATCATGTTCATTTCTCTTCCCTCTCAAATCCGTGCGCATGACCCCATCCGAACGGATCACTGCGCCAGCAACTGAGCATGCCATGCTCAGACTGGTTTATGTACCCGCTCTCAAGTGCGAGCGAAAGGACGAAGTCATAGTCCAGGATCGTTCTCATCTCGCACTTCGGGTCAAGCTCCGAAAAAGCCTGCCGGCTCGCATCAAGCCCATATGAGAAGATGCCGAAGCAGTACGGGCACACACCGAGTGCAGCAACTACCGCCTTCACTGCATTTATGCTGCTCAGGCCTGTTGAAATCAGATCCTCTATTACAAGGACCTTGCAGCCATTGTAGCTTCCTGAAAGCCCGAGACCTTCGATCTGCTGCCCCAGTCCATGATCCTTGCTCGACGAGCGAACATAGCTCATTGCCTTGTGAAGGCGGTCGGCAAGCGTCGTGGCATGGGCGATTCCGGCAGTTGCTGTGCCGGCGATGTTTTCCGGCTCGAAGCCCGCATCTTCCAGCATCAGCGAGAAAGCCTCGCTTATCATCCTGCGTGTCTTCCAGTCAGCCAGAAGGCTCCTGTTGTCATTGTATATGGGCATGTAATAGCCCGAAGCCCACTTGAACGGCTTCTGTGGCGAAAGCCTTATTGCACCGAGCTTTAGTGCCTCAGAGGCTATAGCGCCGGCATAATCCTGAAGGTTCATGAATTCTCCTTATTTCCTGAATATTTCACTGAATGAATGGTCTTTGTCGCAGTAAGCGCAGCGGTACTTGTTCTCCTCGGTCCTTACGAACATAGCAGGGGCGTTCTCGCTCTGAAGCGCATTTGAGATGCAAGCCTCGTTTGTGCACATCAGATCGGAGAAGTTGTAGATCCTAGGCGGCATCGAGGCACGGTACTTGGCCACGACGCGCCCGCCCTTGATGAAGTTCAGCGTGCACCCAGGAGCAACGGCAGCAAGGCGCTTAAGGCTCTTGCGGTCAAGCTCCATGTGCCCCGGCCGGAAGATTATTCCCTTCCACGTCACGCCGTCCGATCCCGTGGAGACCCATTCACCGCCCTTGAGCGAGTCCAGGCCCATCACTTTGCAGATCAGCCGCATGTGCTCACGGATCTCTTCTGGTGTCTTGCCCCGGCTTATATGGTCAATCACCAATCCTTCGTCAATCGGCCGCACCCCTTCCGATACGACTTTCTCCTTCTTCCTCGACAGGACATCATCAGGAACCTGATGAATATAATCCTCTTCAGGAATACTGGGCTTGGGATCGGATGGAATGAAATCGCTTCCGATCCTGCCTGAGACAAGAGCCAGCAGGACGATCCTGCAGTACATGCCGTTTATTGACTGCCTCTCCCAGCCGTTGATCGGAAGATTGTCCAGGAAAACAGGAATTACCGGATGCTCCTTGTGACGCGGAAGCGGATGGTAGAAGATCGTCCCCTCAGGCAGCCTGGAAAGGAACTCCTCTCGGAAAGTTATGCAGGAACGAAGCTCATCGGCCCGTTCCAGGATACGCTCGCCCATGCGCTCAAGCTGAGGCCGCGTGAAGTACCATTTGGTCGCGATGTCATTCTGGGAAAGGTATTCCTCGATCGACCCGAAAGCCCTGATCTCGTAGCCGTTGTCCTTCATGATCTCAAGATATGTCTCAGGCATCGCAAGGTCCTTCGGTGCA
The DNA here is from genome assembly GCA_028691695.1 of Sphaerochaetaceae bacterium. Lineage (GTDB taxonomy): Bacteria > Spirochaetota > Spirochaetia > Sphaerochaetales > Sphaerochaetaceae > JAAYFO01. The sequence continues at coordinate 7,226 of JAQUYU010000049.1, forward strand.
ATCAGATCCACCTTGACATGGTCAAACACCTTAAGCCCGTTCGCCTTAGAATGCACAGTGCGTCCGTGGAACAGGTCGCCAACCAGAGCCAGATGGATTGAATCCGTAGAGAAAGCATTGTCCTCAAAGAAAGAGTATTCATCCAGAAGCTCCTGAGTCGGGTGCTCATGCTTCCCGTCGCCTGCGTTGATGAAGACAGGCCTGTATGGAAGGCCATTGCGCCGGGCATACTCGCTGCATTCGCCTTCAAGGTAGCGGCACACGCCCTCGACCTTGCTGCGGATGATGAACACCTGGTTCTCATAGCCTGTGAGAGTATTGAAAGTGTCGGCGTAGCTCTCCCCCTTGTTGAAAGACGAGCTCTGGGAGCTCATCTCAGTGAGCTTCACATGATGGAAGTTCGCCGCATTGCGGAACGATTCCTTGGTTCTGGTGCTGTCTTCGAGAAACACCTCATAGATTCCGAAATCCGGGTCATTGATCCGGAAAGAATCCATCAGAGCCGTGTCATCGGAGAGAATTGCAGCCTTGAGCTTCCTGACCTGAGAAAACAGGTACTTCCTCTCCTCGATTGAGAAATCGTCAATAGTGCAGAGCGACCTCCCCTTGAATACGTTGCTATCCATGCAGATAACCTCCTGTTGAAAAAAAGGGACCGTCAATGCGATCCCTTTGAAAAATCATTTCTCCTCAGGTGCCTTGCCTGAGGCCTCGCTGTCGTTCTCGATGTCCGCAAGCGGATCATGCTCCGCAAGTGGCTCCTGCACTGCAACAGAATCAATTGGCTCCTGCTGATCTGGCTGATCAGCACCTGCAATCAGGTCCTCGAGATATACTGGATCCTCAAGCTTATCTGCATTGAAGACTTCATCCCTGCTTTTGAGCTCCTTCTCATAGACCTTGCGATAGGTACGGTTTACACGCTTGGCCCTGACCAGCATCTTCAGATCGGAAGAACGTCGCTTGCCATTGTAGTTGGACTTGTCATAGCTGTAGCGCCCTGTGCCGCTGTATGAATACGAAGTTCTCTTTCCGCTTGCAATGACGCCGTTGTAGACGAACCCGATGATTGTAGAGTCAATCAGATGGAGGTTATCGACCAGAAGCTCAAGATCGGGCTTCGTCGTAATTCCAGCTCTGATGTTCATGATGATTCCATCTAAATAGCTTACAATCGATGCAAACTCAGGAGAAACCAAAACAGGCGGCGAATCCACAAGCACAATGTCATAGTTATCGCGGGAAGCAAGAAGGAAATTCTTGAACGCCTGAGAGTTGAAGATCACGGCAGGATTGCGCGTCACATGCCCAGAGCAGAGCATATGCAGGTTCTCAAGACCTTTTACCGGCCTTATCAGCACTTCCACCAGGTCAGCATTGCTTATCACCAGGTCCGAAACGCCTCTTTCGGCTTTCTTCAGGCCAAACGCTCTTTCCGTTGAGGGCCTGCGCAGATCGCCGTCAATCAGAAGGACTTTCTTTCCCATTTCTGCATATGCCACTGCAAGGTTGCACACAAGAGAAGTCTTTCCTTCGCCTATTGATGAAGAGTTCACTCCGATGATCTTCATTTTGGAAGGATCCGTGGAATAGATAGTATTGCTTGCAATGACGCTTACCCGTTCCGATGCAAACGAATTAGGAGCGCACAGCGTCACAAGCTGCGATCCATACTTGTCACGGTAGCTCTGGTTGAGCAGAGGTATCCAGCCAAGCTCTGGCACATGCGGTCCGAGGATTTCCTTTGCTTCAGAAGAATCATGGATTGCGATGTCCCTGTGGTTAACATAAAGAACAATCAGCACGCCAAGGCATCCGCCGAGCAGCACTGACACAGCAAGAATGAGCAGCTTGTTCGGGCTCACAGGCCTTGCAGGAAGATTGGCGCTGTCAATTGGAGTGACATAGCCGGAAATCGCTGCTTCCAGAAGCTTGGTCTCTTCGTACATTTCCCTGAGCTTCACGCCCAAAGTCTGATAGACATTAACAGTACGTGAAAGCTCTTCTGCCTGACGCTCAAGTTCAGGATACTGTGACAGCTCGTTCATATAGTATGTCTTTGTGTCGTCTATAGATTCTAGATTCTTCTGAATCATCAGCAGCTGGACTATCGACTGGGCATAGAGATTCCTCAGCTGAACAGTCACGGAATCGGACGAAACGACCTGCGTCTTGAGAACCGATGAGACAGCCGAAAGAATGTCCTTCTGTCCATTTGATATCGAACTCTGAAGAACATATAACCTTGATGAAGAAGACGAGCCTTCATCGGAAAGCCCAAGAGCCTGGTACATCAGCACTTCCTGGTACCATCCGAAGATCTTCTCAAGCGTGGATACTATCATCTCGTCTCCTGAGAAATCCTCGATGCTGCTTATCTTGAAGCCATTTGCAGCAAGTTCGTTCCTGTAGCCTTCATAAAGTGATTTCTGCTCAACCTGCTGGTGCATCAGCGGCTCTTCCTGGAGCTGCAGCGTCGATACGTTCGATGAAAGAAGCTTGTTCTTCTCTGAAATCTGAAGTATTCCGCTCTTCTGCTTGAAGTCCGCAAGCTTCTTGGTAGCCTCAGCCAGACTGGCTTCGTTCAGCGGAATCTGCTCTTCAAGGAACACCCTCTGTGCTGTCTTGGAGTTCTTGGCAATCGTGGTAAGAACCTCGGAAAAGGACTGGACCAGCGCATTTGCAAGATCCTGGCAGAACTCCGGGCTGCTGTCGGACACTGTGATGCTGACGACATTGGTGTCTTTCACAGTGGACACTGTCACCTTGCTGCCCTTCACCAGGCTGCGGCCAGTGATCGGATGCTCAAACTCATCGTAATGCACCCCATCCTCATTCATGTAATCATGAAGGTTGAGAAGCGCAAGCGCCTTGTCCACATTCTTCTCCGAAGAGATCAGCGACACTTCCGTCTGGATCTTGCTTGAAGAAGAGCTGGAGCCGAGAAGCGAATCAAGCGAAGTCGCATTCTGAATCGGCGAAACAAGCGCCGAAGCGCTTGATTCATAGGTAGGGACTGTGACATACAGATATGCACAGGCGCAGCCTATTGCCACAATCACGCAGAGGATCACGATCCAGAAGCGCATCTTCACGATATGAAGAAGCTGCATCAATGTCATGCCGTCTTCTTCCTGAACCTGCTCATTGGCCTTCTCTATGTTATCCATCTGCATCATCCCTATTTAATCAAAGAATTGATATCAACAAGCAAGCTCGCAATGCTGGCGGCAACTGCAACAACAGCCGCAACCAGAGTCACATCCCTGCTTATGTTATTCGTATTCACGCTGATCACAGCCCCGTTAGGAACAAGACCGTCCTTGTCAATCTTCTTGCCAGCCGAATCAGTGACCTTGTAGCTGCCCACCCCGGATGCAGTATTAGAATACCCTCCGGACAGGCCTATGTAGTAGCTTGCATCCTTGTCCGGCACATAGGCGATGCGCCCAGGAGCATTGACCGATCCATTGACAGTGACGAACGTCTGCACGAACGGAACCACTATCTTGTCACCTGCTTCAAGAACAGGATCCGCCGCAGACTGCCCTGAAAGCAGCTTGCCGGACTCGAGCATGATCTTCTGGGAGCCGCGGATGATATAGATGTTATCCAGATCGCTCTGAGAGACGAATGCGCCGCTGATCGCCTTGAGCATCTGCGACACCTTCTCGCCCGGAAGGAAGCTGTACATCAGCTTGCTCGCCGAAGTCATCTTCACAGCGGAATCCGAAGAAGTCTGGACAGGTGCCACAGCACCTTCCACAGTGACATACGAAGCCGCTGGATTAGTCTCCACGACAGTCACGCGGTCCATGTTGGACAGCAGGGAATTCTCAGTGTCAGAAGCAAGCGTCGAGACGGCTTTCCCGCCCGATACATGCTCTACGCTTATTGCCGAAGAATCAGCCGAAGGCAGAAGCCCGTTTCCATAGCTGCGGATCAGATCACCGAGCTTCTCGCCAGGAAGCAGCTGGTACGTTCCAGGACTGTACACAGCTCCAGCAAGCACGACTATGCATGTCGCCTTTGAATAGCACACCGTGTCTCCAGGCCTGAGATTCGGGTCATTGACCATGTCACCTGTGCTTATGCCCTTGTAAAGATCATAGTTCAGCGATGTGCCGTCCGCCCTCTTGACCTGAACGCTTCTGCTGGAAGCGTAGCTGCTTGCATTTGCCATGGTGCAGCGCAGGGTGCTTCCGCCCCAGCATCGGACAGGGACGCTGCTTGAGACCTCGCCCACAACAGGAACTTCAAAGAACCCGCAGGCTACGAGATCCACATGCGGAGAAGAATACGGCCGTGCCTGAAGAACCATCTCCTTGATGTCTTCGCGAAGCTGGGCAAAAGACATTCCCCGGCAGTCGAATGTCCCGACTTCAGGAATATCGACAGTCATTGACGAACTGACCTGGAATGAACTGGTTACGACCTCGTTTCCGGAATAATAGGAAAGCGTAAAACTGTCGCCAGGCACAATCCGGTACGAGCTGGAGTTGGATGCAATGCGGACCATCTCTTCTGGAGTCAGTCCCATCTGGGATGCGAAGCTCTCGGATGTGTATCTGTTCTGTTCTAGAAATGAAGCTATTGGGTAAGAGGCTGAGCTGCTGTAAAGCGGAGACTGGTACATCAGATTCCCATCGACGGCCGCTGCAGGCAGAGCAACGATCATTGCCATGAGAAGCGCCAATAAAATGAACCTAGGTTTTCTTGAGTTGCGCATCAAGTCCTCCATGGATTAGACGTTAAGTCAATTTCTAACAGTCTAGCACACCTTAAATCAAAAGCTCAACAGTTTTTGAACCAAATACCGCCTTGTTATATGTGACCAAATCAGCCATCAACCCTGCCTTCCGTTTCTTGCATTGAAGAATGTGCGTATCTTCCGCACGCCAGCAATCAGCAGCTCAAGGACGAACAGCGTGATCCCGCATATCCACAGGGGTTCTGACCATGAAATACCATTGAACTGATGAAACGCAAGGTCGCCGAATCCTATGGAAAGGCAGATGATGCTGAAGCCCGAGAATACGTAATCCACAACCGATGCCTTAGTGAATATCTTCAGCCTGAGCCTGATAAGGAACAGCCCGACCATTGCCAGCATGAAGGCAAATGTCGGCAACCCGACCTTCAAAGTCCACCCAAACGGCGGATACAGGCCATCAATTAGGAACAGGAATCCGCACACCCCGACTATCTGAATCAGGATGGCGATCCAAGTGTGCTTCTTCAGAAGGATCGGCGGAACCGAAAGCACCCAGATCAGGGCGAGGCTCCCGGAAGCTACAAGCGACCATGTCAGGTCAGAGGACAGATAAAGGTTCACAAGCACAAGAAGGATTGCAGTGGCAACCATCTCAAGCGAACCGATTGTCACATAGGAAGGCTTCTCGACAAGCACTGGAATGAGGAAAACAACTGCCGCATAGAGAATTCCGATCATCGGAAGGAATGCATCAGGGTCAGGGAGAATCGAGAACCCGACGACCACCTCGGCGACCACTGTGATTATAGCAGCAATCTCGAACAGAGCCTTGCGGGTTCGGTCAAGACCTCTTTCATATGAGTGCACAGTGTCCTTAGGAAACAGCGGCTTCTCAGGCTTCTCATGCATGCCTTCGGGAAGAACCACCTTCGTGCCGCACAGCGGACAGACCTTGGCTCCATCCTGGAGCTTGACACCACATCTTACGCAATAGGCCATCAGAAATCACCTCCTCGGTTCGAGCATACCTTCACCGGCACGCCCATCTGGACAAGAGCACAGAAGAATCCACGCTCCACTGACACATCAGAGCTAAGATAGCTGTTGAAGTTGAAAGTCACTTTATCATTGAAACCCGCCGCAGAACATTCAAGGATATTCTTCTTGTTCGGAGCAAGGAAGAAATCAAACCTTTCAATGAGAGCAGCCATGCCCGCAGGGATCCTGATGCTTCCCAGATTCGAAAGCGTCGCAGTGTACTGATTGTCACCAAGCCTGTCTGTGAGAATCTTGAAAAACGGCTTCTTGATGAAGTTCGGAACCGCACCGACAAGCCTTTCGCCGGTGACGTTGCGTGAAACCATCCGGTCAAGCTCCTTGGTATCAAGCTGAATCTGCATCTGAAGATGCACCGTCCTGATTAT
>JAQUYU010000050.1 GCA_028691695.1 Sphaerochaetaceae bacterium
TGGCCAATCCCACATTCCTCAGCTGATGCTTTTGAGAATCTTTTCAACTTCTGCAGGTTTGAGGACCTTCCCGTACGAAACAACCTTTTCGTCGATAACCAAGGCTGGTGTTTCCATCACGCCGTATGCGGCTATCTGGGAATAATCGGTTACATGATCGATCTTCTCATCAATGCCTAGGCTGGCAAGCGCTTTCTGAACAGAGGCTTCAAGGGCTTTGCACCTTGAGCAGCCTCCGCCTAAGATTTTGATTCTGGTTTTTTCTGACATTATTGACTCCTTAGATTATGAATTTCTGAATTGCATTGAATAAATAGCCTACAGCGATTATTCCTGCAGTGCATATGCCTATGAAAAGTGCAAGAAGCTTTGGCTTCACTGCCTTTCTGAGCATGACAAGAGAAGGCAGCGAAAGGGTAGTGACTGCCATCATGAACGAAAGGACAACCCCAAGCAGCGCCCCTTTTGCAAGCAGTGCTTCCGCTACTGGAATCGTGCCGAATATGTCCGCATACATCGGGATTCCGATCAGCACTGCAAGCACGACTCCGAATGGATTGTTCTGCCCGAGCACTGATTCAACCCAGTCGGCGGGAATCCAGTTGTGAATGACTGCTCCGATTCCGACGCCGATCAGAATGTATGGGAGAACCTTTCGCAGTGTGCCGAGCATCTGGTCCTTGGCATAGACGAGTCTGTCCTTCTGCGAAAGCGAAGGTGCCTGAAGATCTGTCTTTCCTGATGAGAAAATGAAGCTTTCAACATATTTTTCCATATGAAGCTTCTCAATGAGAGTTCCTCCAAGGACGGCTATGATTAGCCCGAGTGCTACATAGATTACAGCAACCTTGGCTCCGAAGATGCTCATAAGAAGCACGAGGCTTCCTAGGTCCACCATCGGTGACGAGATGAGAAATGAGAAGGTCACGCCGATTGGCAGTCCTGCACTTGTGAACCCGATGAACAGCGGGATGGACGAACATGAGCAGAACGGGGTGACTGTGCCAAGAAGTGCGGCGATGCAATTTGCCCAGATGCCTTTGAAATGCCCGAGGATCTTCTTGCTTCGTTCCGGCGGGAAGTAGCTCTGGATGTAGCTGATGATGAAGATCAGAATGCATAGCAGCAGACAGATCTTCAGTGTGTCGAATATGAAGAACTGAAGGCTTCCGCCCCAGCGGCTCGAGACGTCGACTCCTATGGCGGTCAATGCCGAACCGATCAGGCTGGCGAGCCATTTCATCCCCATTATCTGATTCTGAATAAAGTCCCAGATCATAATATTTAACCTTTAGCCTTTGCAGCAGGATAGACCGCTTACGAAATTCTTGAAATTCTCAAAAGTGCTGCAGCAGAGAGAGTAGTGGCTCCATTTCCCTTCTTTGCGGGACTTGACCAGTCCGCATTCGCAGAGGACTTTCATGTGATGGGAAAGCGTGGGCTGTGTTATTGAGAATTCTTCCAGGAGCTTGCATGCGCACATCTCGCCATCTGCGAGCATTCTGATGATTCTGAGCCTGTTGGCATCTCCAAGTGCTTTGCAGATCAAAGCGGCATCTGATTCGTTCATATCCACCTCATATAGATGTTTGTCTATGCGTTATGATATGCAATACATAGATAAGTGTCAATATGTTTGCATTGTCAATTCTCTTGTTTTCCCTAAATAGGGAAATAAAAGGCCGAAGTTTTTGAAATTTCCCTAAAAAGAGAAGTTTATGCTGAAAATCAGCAAGATTGCTTCTTTAAAAAGGGAAAAATAAATGGTTTTTCCTTTGATTAGTCTTAATGTTTGAGTTACAATGACTTCAAGGCAAATGAAAACTGAGAGGTACATGATGTCAGATGTTTCTATTACATGCAGCTGTCTTGAGCATATGGCCATGACAATAGTCAAGAACGGAATCAAAGCGCAGCAGAAGAGCAAGAACTCTTTTTGCACTCCGGTTCATGTCCCTGACCTTGATGCAAAGACGTTCTCTATACTTCATGGGGTTTTGTCCTTGAATCTCATAGGAATGAATCTTCCTAATGATTGGGATCCTGATATGGTCTGCTTCTCCTGGCCTTTGGAGTTTGCTAGTGCGGTGTTTGCAATAAACCGAGATAGCGATAAGTTCATGCTCAGTTCAACAGATGAAGCCGCACTTGAGAACTGCCTCAGAAGATTCAGTTGCGTTCTTTCTGCTTATGAAGATCTCAATAGGACCCTTTGCAGCTTCTAGATGCTGTCATTGCATCTCAAATACACTGTTTTTCGTGTAATTCCTTGTGCTCCGTCACGTCCTTGGCATCCCCTGAGAGTGTTTATTCGCTGTCTTATCCTTATAGATTTCTTACCGTTTCCCGAAATTAGGAAATAATCATGCGAAACTTGGGCAAAACTTCCCGAAATATTCAGTTTGGCAGTTCGGCAGTTCGGGGAATGGGGGTTCAGTGGAATGAATGGTAGTGAATTAATATAAAAATTTTTGTTTACAGGGTGTGGTTTGTGTGCAATAATTGTTGTGCAAGCGTTTGCACAAAAGGAAGGACATACAGTGGGACAGAGAAGCAGCGGTAAGAAGCTCAGTGATATTGCACAGGAACTGGGAGTGTCTATCTCCACCGTTTCAAGAGCTATATCTGGAACTGGGAGAACCTCTGAGAAGACTCGTTCAAAAGTTCGCAGGTTCATAGGAGAGGATTTCTCTCCGAACAAGATTGCCAGCGCTCTTGCAAAAGGTAAGACGTTCAACATATGCGCTCTCTTCCCTGATGACAGCGGAAGCTTCGAATACCCGTTCTTCCAGAAGTGCCTTATGGGAATCATCCAGGAAGCAAGCCTGTTTCAGTATGATGTGATAGTATCGGACAGCCGCCATCTTTCCAACCTGCTTTCCAGCAACAAAGCGGATGGGTACATAGTCACGAGAGCTGTGGATGATGATCCAGCCATAATGATTTTGAAGGAAAGCGGGGTTCCGTTTGTGCTGATTGGAAGCTCAGCTGATCCATCTGTTGTTCAAGTGGATGCGGACAATGAGGGTTCGGCCTATAAACTGGGCATGATGATCAAGGAAAAAGGCTGCCATTCCAGCATGCTGCTGCTCGGACCAATGAACTACATGGTCAACAGGAGCAGGAAGGCGGGAGTCCAGAGGGCGCTTGACTGCGTGACGGCCGAGGGAATCGAAAGCCTGGACGATGTCCAGTCTGCTTTGAACAAGGCCAAGGGCATGGGATGCGACATGATAATCTGCGGAGATGACAACATCTGCCTTCAGCTTTTCAGTGTCCTGAGAAAGACAGAAGGCTACATGCCGGAAGTGGCGACGCTGTACGACAATGAGATTCTTCCGGTTCTGGGGCATGTGGTCTCATGCAGGCTGTCTCCTGACGCCAGGCAGCTTGGAGTGATAGCAGCGAAGCACCTGCTTGCTGAGGAGTGAAGATGAAGGATACGTTCATACTTAATCTGGTTCATAGACCTGAGCTCAATCCTGAGTATGCAGAGAAGACTGCCGGTGGCGGCAAGGGGCTTGAGGATGAATCGATTGATATCTTCAAGCTTCAGCAGAGGCTTGCTCACGAGAATGGCCTGAAAACGACTATTCAGATGACTTATTCATCTCTTTTCTCTCAATATGTTGTTGATCTTGCAAAATCAGACCATCAGAAGTATGGCGATGAGATTGGGCTTTCGCTTCTGGGACTGCCATGCAGGCAGTTCAACGAGAAGTACAGAACCAAGGATTTCTGCATCTGGATGTTCAGTCTTGAGGACAGGAAGAGGATAATCGACGATGTGTTCGGGAAGTTCTTCGAGTGCTTCGGATTCTGGCCGGAGTCCACTGGTTCGTACTACCTTGATGCCCAGAGCATTGCATATATCGAAGAGCGCTATCCATCGGTCAAGTGCGCTGTTGCAACATGCTGGGAAGAAGGCCCGAAGGCCTACCATACATGCAATAACTCATGGTACACATTGATGGACGGCGGTCCGTGGAATCCATGGATTCCGAGTACTTGCAACACCCATGTTCCGGCGAAGGGTCCCGAAGATGACAGCCATATAGTAGCAATTCCGCATCTTTCGAGAGATCTGATTGCCTGCTTCGATGGAAACGGATCCAACTTCGGAACCCATCCTCAGAATGTGCTCAGGGGAATGGTGTATGAAGGCGATCAATATCCGTATCTTTTCAATCTGATTGACCAGTACCGTCATATGGGCAAGTACAACGGCGGCTACAGCTATAACATGATGTTTGTAGGACCGGGGTGGCTCAACAAGAAGGGAAGATGGGAAGCACCGTATTCGCTGCTGGAAAAGAGCTATTCCGATGCAATGGCCTATTATGGAAACTTGAAGAAGGAAGGGAAGCTCTGCGACATGGGCATGAGTGAATTCGCCTCATGGTTCAGGGAAAACAGGCTCTACAGTTCCGAAGCCTTCCTCTGGAAAGATATTCTGTACGGATCGGAGAAGAGTCACTTCTGGTACTCAAGCCCAAGCATGCGGTGCTGCCTTGATATGAACCAGGGCGGTGCGATGATTGACCTGAGGCCTTATGAGTCGAAGCTGGTGCGCGAGTGCGGCATAGGAACCAGCCATGTGCAGGAAGTTTCGTATCCATTCCTGATTCAGGCGAACTACAGGGCAGGGTATTTCACCCATTATGCTGGCGAAGGAACTGTGAAGAGCTGCACTGTGAGCTACGGCGGCGTGAAAGCTGACATGTGCCTGTGCAGGACAAAGGCTGTGCTTCGCAGCGAAGATGGACAGAGAGTGCTGGAGCTTGATCCCGTGCAGTTCAAGCTTGGGGAGCTCGTTGCTGACATTCAGAGTGTTTTCTATTTCAGGGAAGGCTCAAATGAAGTGAAGACAGTGCGCAAGGTGCTTCGTACGAGCATTCCGGACGCCAAGGTCTGCATCACTGAATACATGACAGCCTGCTATGGTACGACTGAGTATCCGGAGCCGATGGATGGGATAAAGCTCATTGCCGGCGACAAGACGCTGGACTATCAATACAAATGCAGGACTGTCCGTGCCGTGGGATGCTGCACTGCAGTCGTGCCGCAGGTGGAGTGCAAGGTGAGCATGCATGCCTCTGAGGGTGATGAATGCTTCGTCAAGGAAGGATATGCATTTTCTCCGATGTTCACACTCGGAGTGGTGAGAAATGCAGGACAGGGGGAGGTGTTTGAATCATGGCTCAAGCTGGAAAAGGCAAACTGAACTACCGCTGCCCTTCGTGCTTCATGAGGGACATCGACATAGACATGTTCTATGACGAAGACAAGAAAGAGTACTACTGCATCCGCTGCTGCTACCATGGCAGCGAAGAGGATGTGCTACAGAAGAATCAGATGGCACGCTTCAGGTACAAGAGCATGCTCAAGCGTTTTGATTTCGATGATGATGGACAGAAGGAAAGAAAATGAAGATCGGCGCTGACATTTCAACCCTTTCAGAAGTCGAGTCCCTGGGCGGGAAGTTCTTTTGCCATGGGCAGAGGGGCGATCTGATTGGAATTCTCGCTGATTGCGGGTTCGATTCAGTGAGGCTCAGGCTCTGGGTTGATCCTTATTCGGAAAGCGGACAGCCATACATGGGCGGGACATCGGATCTGAAAACGGTGAAAGAGCTGGCCAGAAGAGCGATGGAGCATCATATGAGCATTCTGCTGGATCTCCATTACTCGGACTTCTGGTGTGATCCTGCCAAGCAGTTCATCCCGAAGAAGTGGAGTGCTCTTGGCCTTGATGATCTGTGCCTTGCCGTTGGGGATTATACTGCAGGCGTTCTTGATTCGCTTCATCGCGATGGAATTGATCCGTTTGCAGTGCAGGTGGGCAATGAAATCACCAACGGAATGCTATGGCCTATAGGAAAGATCGCAGAGAATGGGTTTGATCCTGTTGCAAGGCTGTTCGAAGCTGGCAGCACTGCAGTGCGCGGGCACAGTGATTCCAAAGTGATGCTTCATCTGGAGCAGAGCGGTAATAAAAGCCTGTGGACTCATTTTCTTGATGAATTTGCATGTAGAAGCATTGATTATGACATTATTGGTGCTTCTTATTATCCTTTCTGGCATGGAAGCATGGATGAAATGCTTGCAAATATGAAGTCATGCTGTGATCGGTATGACAAGCCATTCATGATCGTTGAGACTGCTTATCCATTCACTTCCAATCATTTCAGCGAAAGCTGCAAGCCGCCTCTTTCGATCCAGAACGAGCCGGATGGAAGCTCTTATTCGGAGAAGAAGCAGGCTGAGTTCATTTCTGAATTACTGGAAGAATCGATAAAAGTTTACAATTATCGCTGCCTCGGGGTATACTATTGGGAGCCGGGATGGCTTGCAGTTCCTGGCACTTCCTGGGCGTCGAATGCTGGTCTTGCCTATATTGAACAAGATTCGGCAGAGATGGGAAATCAGTGGGCAAACCAATGCCTGTTCGATTATTGCGGACAGAGTCTTCCGGCTCTTGATGCTATAAAGGAATTTAGTCGCCATTGGCGCTAAAAATAGTTTAGGAGGAAATTATGAAGAAAATTTCTGCAATTTTGGTTGTTCTCTGCATTGCACTGACTTGTGCATTCGCTCAGGGCGGCAAGGAAGCTCCGGCTGCTGCTGCTACTGCTGCGCCCAAGGAAACGATCAAGCTCACAGTATGGGTCGGAGACCTGTACACTGAAGTGACCGAGAAGATCATCGAGAAATTCAAGGCTGCTTATCCTGACGAGACTTTCGAAATCACAGTCGGAATCGAATCGGAGTCAACATGCAAGGACACGGTTCTCACCGATCCTGAAGCTGCGGCCGATGTCTACACATTCGCCGATGACCAGCTTCTTGCCCTTGTCAATGCCGCTGCAATCCAGCCTGCGACAGTTGATGCCGACAAGGTGAAGACCGAGAACGGCGAAGGTGCTGTGAATGCAGCAATCGTCGATGGACAGCTTTATGCTTATCCGATGTCAGCATCAAACGGCTACTTCATGTATTATGACAAGTCATTCTTCACCGAAGATGATGTGAAGAGCCTCAACACCATGGCTGTCAAGGCTGCAAAGGCCGGCAAGAAAGTCGGAATGCAGTTCGGAGCTGATGGCGGCTGGTATCTGTACAGCTTCTTCAAGGGCGCTGGCCTGGATATGAAGATCAACGACGATGGAATGACCAACTCCTGCGAGTGGGCAAGCAAGGGCGGAGAAGCCGTTGCAAAGGGCATTCTTGACCTGGTTGCAACAGGCGGATTCTATGCCGATTCCACTTCCAACCTCGTTTCCGCTGCCAAGGACGGCACAGTGGTCGCTCTCGTTGACGGAACATGGGATGCCAATCCGATCATGGAAGCATACAAGGACAACTATGCATGCTGCAAGCTTCCGACATTCAGCGTAAGCGGAAAGGATGTCCAGATGGCATCATTTGCCGGATACAAGCTCATCGGAGTCAATCCGTTCTCCAAGAACGTAGGCTGGGCAATGCGCTTTGCTTCATTCATGACAAGCGAAGAGAGTCAGGTTGCCCGCTTCGAGTCCAATGGAGACGGACCTGCCAACATCAAGGCTGCTGCTTCCGCTTCTGTTGCTTCCAACCCTGCTATCGCCGCTCTTGCAACACAGAGTCAGTTCGCGACAGTTCAGAGAGTCGGTGGAAACTACTGGACTCCAGCTGCAACGCTTGGAACAATTCTCAGTCAGGGAAATCCAGAGAAGACTGCTCTGTCTGATCTGCTTTCTACCGCAGTTGCTGGAATCACAGCTCCTGTTGTATGACGATCATTCTTCAGCTCAGGCCGCAAGGCCTGGGCTGATGCTTAGTTTTTGGGAGTGCGCATGAAAGGAAAATTCAAACAGTTCTTAGGCTCGATCGGACATTACTTTTCCGATTTCGGGGCTGCCGTGGTTCACGGGGATTGGTCTGTCAAGCTTTCGCTTGTATTCATGGGAGCTGGATACATCAGGCGCAGGAAATACCTTTATGGAGTGTTCCTGCTTGCAATAGAGGTGTTCTTCATCCTTCTTGCCGCAACTTTCATTGCACCTAATCTTGCCAAGTTCGGCACGCTCGGCACAGTCAAGGCAGAGATGCACTTCGACGATGTGCTTTTCACGAATGTCTGGAATGACTTTGACAATAGCTTCAAGATTCTTCTGTACAGCATAATAAGCCTGGTTGCAATCCTGATCTTCGCTTTGATCTGGATCTCAAGCATAAAGGGGGCTTACAGCCTTCAGAAGATGGATGAGCAGGGGGAGAAGCCCCCTACGATAAGGGATGATATTTCATCCGCTATGAATGAGAAATACTACAAGACCCTGCTCGCCGTTCCTGTCGGCGGAATAGTCCTGTTCACGATAATCCCGCTGATTGTGATGATCTGCATAGCCTTCACAAGCTACGATGAGCAGCACATGCCGCCTGCAGCTCTGTTCACCTGGGTAGGATGGGCAAACTTCAAGCAGCTGTTCACTACATCGCTGACTTCGACATTCGGCTACTCATTCGGCAAGATCCTCCGCTGGACTCTGGTCTGGGCGGTTCTTGCGACGTTCACCAACTACTTCGGCGGGATAATGCTGGCGATGCTGATCAACAACAAGCGCACCCGATGGAAGAAGATGTGGCGGACATGCTTCATAATCGCAATGGCCGTTCCGCAGTTCGTGACCTTGCTGCTTGTCAGAAACTTCTTCGCCGATCAGGGAATCGTCAACACGATCTGTTCCAATATTGGACTTACTTCGCTGCTGAAGAAGATCGGGCTGGTTCCGGCTTACCTGAACTACATACCGTTCCTGACAAACCCGAACTGGGCGAAGTTCATGATAATCATGATCAATATCTGGGTCGGTGTGCCGTATCTGCTTCTGATTGCCACTGGAATCCTCATGAACATACCTCAGGATCTGTATGAGGCGGCGACAATCGATGGCGCCAACTCATTCCAGCAGTTTAGGAAAATCACGATGCCGTACATGCTGTTTGTAACAGGCCCATACTTGATAAATTCGGTTGTTCAGAACATAAACAACTTCAACGTGATTTATCTTCTGACAAACAACGTGTTCGAGACATCGGATCAGCTTCTGGCCAACTCCCACGCAAGGGAGACTGACCTCCTTGTCACCTGGCTGTTCAGGCTTACCAATGAATATTACAACTACAAGATGGCATCAGTGATAGGAATCATGGTCTTCGTCGTCTGTACGGTGATTACTCTGGTGGCATTCAACTTTGTCATCCGTGGTAATAAAGAGGAGGGAATGCAGCTATGAAAAACAGCAATCAGCCAATGATGAAAGAACGTTTCTATCCGGTAAGGCACATCGTGCTGCTCGCTCTTGCGATATTCTGGCTCATCCCGATAGTCTGGCTTCTTCTCTGCTCGTTCTCAACCTCGAACTCCATGAGCATCAGTCACTTCTTCCCTGAAAAGCTTTCGCTTATCCAGTACAAGAACCTCCTGTTCAAGACTGATGCCGCTAACCAGTTCCCGCGATGGATGCTCAACACTTTCCTGATTGCGGCATTCAACTGCCTGATTTCGACTTTCTTCGTGCTTCAGGTGGCCTATGCGATGAGCAAGATGCGTTTCCGCGCACGAAAAGGCCTGATGAACATCGGCATGATACTTGGGCTGTTCCCTGGCTTCCTGTCGATGATAGCCGTGTACTTCATCATGAAGACTTTCAACCTAACAAACAGCCATATCGGAATGATCATCGTCTATTCGGCCTCTTCCGGGATGGGGTACCTGATAGCCAAAGGCTTCTTCGACACTATTCCGAATTCGATGTGCGAGGCTGCGAAGATCGATGGTGCGTCTCAGAATTCCATCTTCTTCAGGATCATCATTCCGATGTCCAAGCCTATCATCGTCTATACGTCGATCAGCGCATTCCTGGCGCCATGGGTTGATTTCATCTTTGCGAAGATCATGCTCAACTCGGGAATCGCAAAGGACTGGACAGTGGCTCTGGGCTTGTACGGAATGCTTGACCGGAGCCGCAAGAACCTGTACTTCGGTCAGTTCTGTGCAGGCGGCGTGCTTGTCTCGATTCCGATTTCGATCCTGTTCGTGGTCATGCAGAAGTTCTACGTCGAAGGCATCACGAGCGGTTCAGCAAAGGGGTAGGCGATGCGAAAGCTGTCCATTCTTGTCCTGCTTGCGGCTCTGCTGCTGTGCTCGTGCTCCACTTTGGATCAGAGTTCGTCGCTTTACGTGAAGAAGATCGAGGGCTTGGCCGATGATTTCCTGATGGGCGCTGATGTCTCGAGCCTGGTCTCTCTTGAAGAAAGCGGCGTGGTATTCCACGATTTCGGGTCAAACCCTGATGATCTGCTGAGCATTCTCAAAGATGCTGGGGTCAACTGCTTCCGAATCCGGCTCTGGAACGATCCTTACGACAGCGAAGGCCGTGGATACGGAGGCGGGAACTGCGATATCGAGAATCTAGTTGCAATAGGCAAGAGGGCGACCGCAATCGGGGTTCCTCTGATGGTGGATTTCCATTACTCGGACTTCTGGGCCGATCCTTCGAAGCAGCAGGCCCCAAAAGCCTGGGCTTCGATGGGCATGGACGAGAAAGAGAGCGCAATCTATGATTACACTACTGATGTCCTGAAACGGTTGAAAGATGAGAAGATTCTGGTGAAGATTGTCCAGATAGGCAATGAAACCACTACAGGACTCTGCTCCGAGACCAGCACTCCAAGGGTGCTGAGGCTGCTTCGCTCAGCTTCGAAGGCAGTGCGGGACTTTGATCCTGAGATAAGGATTGCAGTTCATTACACCAATCCGGAATCGGGCAAGTACGGCTTGTATGCCGCTCAGCTCAAGGTCAATGAGGTGGACTACGATATCTTCGCAACTTCATATTATCCTTATTGGCATTCGACTCTTCAGAACCTATCCAAGCAGCTTGAGGATGTAGCTTCCAGATATGGCAAGGCTGTGATGGTTGCCGAGACTTCATATGCCTATACCCTGGATGATTCCGATGGACAGCCGAATACAATTGGAGAGGAGCTTACGTACGAGAAGAGCTACCCCATTTCAGTTCAGGGGCAGTCGGCCGAGATCGCCGATGTGATCCGGACTGTCGCCTCGCTTGGCAGTGCAGGCGCCGGGGTGTTCTATTGGGAGCCTGCATGGATAGCAGTTCCAGGGGATAGCTATGAAGAGCGGTTTGCTAAATGGGAAGAGTTCGGCTCGGGATGGGCAAGCTCGGCAAGCGCCAGCTACGATCCTGACGATGCAGGCAAGTACTACGGCGGCTGTGCATGTGACAATCAGGCTCTGTTCGATTCCGACGGGATGCCTCTGGAGTCACTTAGGACGTTCTCTCTGGTGCGTACCGGAAACGAGGTGCCTGTTGCTGTAGACTGTCTTGATGATGTCTATGTTCAGACTCTGCGCAACAATCCTGTGGTTCTTCCTGCTGCAGTGGATGCCGTATATAATGATGGCTCCAAAGTACAGGTTGCAGTTAATTGGGATACAGATATTGATCTTGAGGCTATCTCTTGCTCTCCAGTTGGGACGTATGAGGTCACGGGAAAGGCGGATGGCAAAACCGTCAGCTGCTTTGTGAGCATTGTCGATGAGAACTACATGGGCAACTACAGCTTCGAGTCCGGTGATAATTCGATGTGGAAGATCGAGAACTTTGCTTCTCTTCCCCAGTCAGACTTCCAGGTAAAGAAAACCGATGCATTCACAGGCGAGACTTCGCTTCATTTCTGGAACGAGAACAAGCTTGACTTTCAGGTGAGCCAGACTGCGACGGGGCTTAGAAGCGGATTGTACCGTTTCTCAGTTGAAGTTCAAGGCGGTGATGTTCCCAAAGGGGCAGTGATGATGATCTTTGCCGAGTCCGATGGAAAGCGCTATGAACAGAGCTTCACTCTCGACGGATGGCGCGTCTGGCAGAACCCTGTGATCGAGAATATTGCCTGCAATGGTTCAGAGATCAAGGCTGGTGTCCTGATCCAGTCCGGAGGCGGGGCTTGGGGAACCATTGATGACTTCCTGCTCAATCCGATGGAATGACAAGAAAGTCAGCTTCATTCAGTCAAACTTCATCAGATGAGTATGTCTTTGTCTTTGGATTAGCGGCGTATTCTTTTGATAGTATTACAGTGATTGCCATGTTTCAGGCTCATGACTTTTCCATCTGATAAGCGATGATGTAAAGCTTCGTGAGACTTCTTCGTTCGGAAACCCAAGATAAACAAGACGCCCTGTAATTGACTTGGACTTAAGTGTAAGGTACCCAGACTGAAGAAGCAATGCCTTCAAGTCCGAGACATTAGCCGATGCAGATGCAAGTTCAAGGATATCGAATGTTCTAAGGCTGGCAGCATCCATGGGCTGAGAAATGTCAGTTGCAATGCTGAAATCCACTTTCTTCGCAATGTCCATTAGAAGTTTTGTACTGCCTGTTTCAACCCAGAAGTCTGTGCAGTCTTTTCCGCCGAAGTAAAAGAACTGTCCAATCGAGACAGGATTATAGACTGTCTCGGAATCCAAGCAGAAGCAGAAGCCGTCATATTGGATCTTGAGATTGGAAAGGTATCCTTTCCTGTCCATTCCTGTGGCTTTCATGCCAGATTCAATGTAGTCAGCGAAATTGCTTTCCAGTTCCTTCTGTGTATATCCGAACATGGTTGCATAACGTTCATCAATGCTGATTTCCGTCAGGTTGTTCATTGAAGAGAATACGCTGAGCTTGGCGTATTTTGTAACTCCGGTAATGAATACAAAGCGAGTGCTTGCATTCTGGGCTTTGATTACTTCGAAGAAGCCTCTCATTATTTCACGTATCTCATCTACTTCAGGATTGAAGATGTTAGACGAAATGATTTTGTCGTATTCATCAATCAGAATTACGGTCTTTCCAATTTTGCTTAGCTGCTGAATCAGGTTTGAGAATGTCTCATAGTATGGAAGACCCTTTGCAACCTTCAATGAGTAATTCAAGGCTATTTTTTCCAGAAGTCTCTGAAGCCAGCCTTTCAATTCAGACGCCGACGATGCCTGGCAGTTTCCGAAATCAATATGTATTATTGGATAGGTTTTCCACTCATAATCGGTACTGTCAATGAAAAGCCCCTTGAATAATTCTCTCTTTCCTTGAAAGATTGCCTCCAAAGTGTCTTGCCGAATCTTCTTGGACGTGCACAGAAATACATTCCAGGTCCTGGAGCAATCAGATTGTAAAGGTACTCTGTCTTGTCGACATAGAGATAATTGCTTGTTATCAGAGACTCGAATGAACTTATTGAAGTGCTTATTGTTTTCATTAGCCATAGTTTATCATGATTCAGTCATTTTATGAAGT
>JAQUYU010000165.1 GCA_028691695.1 Sphaerochaetaceae bacterium
GTCATAATGGTGGCGGCAGTGGCGCTGCTGTCCCTGCTGAGTCCATATGGAAAAGTCCTCTTCTCAATAGGAAAATTCAATATAACCTTAGGTGCTCTGACTTCAGGACTGGGCAAGGGGATCCTTCTGTCCAGCACCATTTCTCTCAGCCGGATCATCATGCACTGCCTCAAGCTGAAGAAGAGGGGAATGCTGCTTTCTTCGATATTCGGATACGTCGGAGTGCTGTCCGAGGAATTCACTCGAAAACGCAAGGCCAAAGGGGTGATCGAGGCTGCCGATGATGCCCTTATCAAGGCCTACAGCGGCGTCGATGTTGACTTGAAGCCGGTTTTGTGATGAGATTGGACTGCAATGACTAACAGCAAGATCAAGCTTATCTGCAGCGATATTGACCATACGCTGCTTGATGCCTCCATGGGGAGCATCCCTCAGAGAAACATCGATGCAGTCCGCAAGGCTGTGGACAGTGGAGTTGCCTTTGTGCTCAATTCCGGCCGCAGCTACGATTCGATGAAGCATTATGGCGACATACTCAAGCTTCCGGAGGATTCATACATCGTAACGCTCGGCGGCTCTCTGATCTTCCGCGGCGCATCGATTGTGGACAGCCATGTCATTGACCGCAATATTGCACTTGAGATTTCCCTCAAGGCTCTTGAAATGGGCCTCTTCGTCCATTCCTTCTGCAAGAGGGAGTGGTGCTCTTCGTCCATTGACCCATGGTTCGATAGCGAGAAACGTGCCTGCATGACAGATGGCCAGCTGTTCAATCCCACCGATTATTTCAAGGATCATGACCCTCACAAGCTTCTTGTCCTGACTGACGATCAGGATCTGATGAAGAAGTTCGGGGAAAGCCTTGCTTCTTTCTCGAATGATATTACCACCAGCTTCTCATTCCAGTACGGGATGGAAATCAACCCGGCCGGAATCAGCAAGGGCACTGCAATAGCGACTTTGTGCTCGCTCATGGGAATCAGGCAGGGCGAAGTCCTCAGCGTCGGTGATTTCTACAATGACATCGAAATGTTCAAGGTCTCAGGCTACTCGGCTGCACTAGGCGAAGCTCCTGATGATGTGAAGAAAGTGGCTGGAACGGTAGTAGCCTCCTGCCGGGAAGGCGGTCTTGCCGAGGCAATCGAGAAGTTCGTACTCCAGCCTTCAGTCCAATGAAGAAGATTCTGGATTCCTTTTCCCTGTACAAGGGACTTCCGCGGCCTGTATTGATGCTTTTCATCTGTAACCTTATCAATGGAATAGGGTCATTCATCTTTCCGTTTCTGACTCTTTATCTTACACAGCGGCTTGGGCTGTCGGATAGCAGCGCTGGTTTCTTCATCATGCTGCTTTCTACCTGCTATGTCCCAGGATCTTTGATCGGCGGCAGAATCGCTGATAAATTCAATCGAAAGACCACCGTTCTGTTTTCACAGCTTGGAATATCAGTCGTCCTTCTTGCATGCGGATTCCTCGAAGGCAAGTCCATCATGCTCTGGATTCTTCTTGCAATGGAAGTATTTGATGGAATCTGCGATCCCGCCCGTGATGCAATTGCCCAGGACATCACCACCATCGAGAACAGGCAGGCTGCCTTCAGCCTGATGTACCTGGCTCATAATCTAGGCTACATAATAGGGCCTATCATTGCCGGAATCCTGTTCTTCAGGGCAATCCGCTGGATATTCTGGGGAACAGGAATAGCAAGCGCACTGTCCCTGCTCGTGCTGATGCTGTTCATACCTGAATCCAAGCCTGACAAGTCTGCAATCGAAAAGAGCCGCCAGTCATCAGGAACAGACAAGGCGGAAGACGGCGGACTTCTCAAGGCTCTCGCTTCACGAAAGCGCCTTCTTGTGTTCGCCGCATCGATGATGTTCGTCTCCACGGCTTATCGTCAGGTTCTGTTCGGTCTGCCTCTACTGCTTGTCAGGCGCTTCGGAGAAATCGGCTCGACTCTGTTCGGGACGGTCAACTCACTCAACGGGCTTGTCTGCGTGCTTGCCACCGCTCCAGTCGTAGCGCTTCTGCACAAGCGCCATCCGCTTCGGAACGTGATGCTAGGCGGCCTGTTCTACATTGCCGGCTTCTCGTTTCTCGGCCTGATGCCCAAAGCGTGGATGTTCTTTGGCTGTGCAATCATCTATACCCTCGGGGAGGTCATTGAATCTACAAGCTCGCGCTTCTATGTAGCCAACAATACTCCTATAACGCATCGTGCCCGCTTTCAGTCTGTGCTGCCTGTCATAATGTACAGCGGCTCGGCATTCGGTCCGCTTTCCGCTGGACTGATCAGCGATGGCATCGGGCTTCAATGGCTCTGGCCGATCTCCGGCATTCTGGTTTTGATTGGAATCGCAGGCACATGGTCTGTTTATCGCCTCGACCGCAAGGAAGAAAATGAAGTACACCCAGATCCTGTTCGACCTTGATGACACGATTCTCGATTTCCAGTCCTGCAAGAAGCGATCTCTTGCTGCTTTGTTCTCTCATTTCGGTTTTCCTGCCAAACCCGAATACCTCGCCCGCTTTGAGCAGATCAATTCTGCAATGTGGCATGATTATGAAGTAACAGCAAAGAGCAATGATATTCTCTCCATGAGAAATACACGCTTTTCCCGCACTATGAATGACTTTGGGATCACTGTTGATGGTGCAGAGTGGGAACTGGAATACCAGAAACTGCTTGCTCAAGGAGATGAGGCCATGCCCCATGCTCCTGAGGTTCTTGCCTGTCTCCATTCTTCCTGCCGCCTGTTTGTAATCTCAAACGGGATCGACTGGATCCAGCAGAGCCGGCTTGCCAATGCCGGCTTCTCGAACCTGTTCGAGAAATGCTTCATCTCCACTTCTATTGGAGCTCAGAAGCCCACCCGTGCCTTCTTCGAC
>JAQUYU010000002.1:0-6239 GCA_028691695.1 Sphaerochaetaceae bacterium
GTCCTCATACTCTCGATCATCTCTTACTGCCAGCAGAATCCGTCTCATTCAAGCACCAGACGGAGCATGCCGCATCTGAATACTGCTTTCATGATGCACTCCTGTTTCAATATGCTGTGGATAATAAAGCAAAACGGCTTTTTTTGTAAATAGCTGCGAAACAAAAAATCAGAAAAAACATCTCGGCAATTGACAGGCTTCGTGGTTTAGTATAAAACTTTCTCAAACAGCAAAGGCGCTGCAGAATATCTGCGGCGCCTTTCTCTTTATTGGAGAAACAAATGGAATCCGCAGCAGAAACATTCGGATCGCTTGTCTACAGCGATGCAGCAATGAGGGAAACTCTTCCAAGCGACACTTATCGGACTCTGAAAGCCACAATCCGCGAGGGAAAGGACATCGACCTCCAGATAGCCAACGTTGTGGCAAACGCCATGAAGGACTGGGCCGTCCGCAACGGCGCAACGCACTTCTCACATTGGTTCCAGCCGCTTACCGGTGCGACTGCCGAGAAGCATGAAAGCTTCATGGCTTTGCAGAAGGATGGCCGCGGAATAATGGAATTCAGCGGAAAGGAGCTCATCAAGGGCGAACCGGATGCTTCAAGCTTCCCATCAGGAGGGCTTAGGGCGACTTTTGAAGCCCGCGGCTACACTGCATGGGATCCTACAAGCTATGCCTTCATCAAAGAAGGCACCCTTTGCATTCCCACTGCATTCTGCTCATTCAAAGGCGAAGCGCTGGACAAGAAAACTCCGCTCCTGAGATCTATGGAAGTGCTGAGCGAGCAGGCAGTAAGGATTCTCAGGCTCTTCGGGAACACCGAAGTCAAGCGAGTATGTCCAACCGTAGGCCTTGAGCAGGAGTACTTTCTTGTAGACAAGCAGGTGTTTCTCAAGCGTCCGGACCTGAAGCTGTGCGGTCGGACTCTTGTCGGTGCTCCTGCACCTAAGGGACAGGAACTTGACGACCACTATTTCGGTGCAATCAAGCCGCGTGTTGCAGTTTTCATGAAGAAGCTGGACGAGATACTCTGGAAATTCGGAATTCCTGCACGTACCGAGCACAACGAAGTCGCACCAAGCCAGCATGAGCTTGCGCCGCTCTTCTCGACAGTCAATCTGGGAGTCGATCAGAACCAGCTCATGATGGAAGAGATGAAGAAGACAGCCGATTCGCTAGGCCTGGCATGCCTGCTCCATGAAAAGCCATTCGAAGGCGTCAACGGATCCGGGAAGCACAATAACTGGTCACTTCAGACTGACAAGGGCGTGAACCTCTTCGAACCGGGAGATTCGCCATCGGAGAATGCTCAGTTCCTTCTGTTTCTCACGGCAGTGATCAAGGCCGTCGATGAATACCAAGGGCTGCTGAGAATGACTGTGGCAAGTGCAAGCAACGACTGCCGCCTTGGAGGAAATGAAGCCCCGCCATCGGTGATTTCGATGTTCCTCGGAGATGAGCTTGTCTCCATTCTCAACTGCATAGGCACTGGAAGCAAGGCAAATGGAAACAGGAGCCAGAAGCTTATCATAAACGTCCATGTCCTGCCAGATCTTCCAAAGGATTCGACCGACCGCAACAGGACGAGCCCGATGGCTTTCACCGGAAACAAATTCGAGTTCAGGATGCTGGGCTCAAGCTTCAATGCAGCAGGTCCGAACATCGTGCTTGACACAGCTGTTGCAAGCGTGCTTGAAGAGTTTGCTGACAAGCTTGAAAGCTCTGATGACTTCGGGAAGACGCTCAATGAGATAGTAAGCAGGACATACAAAGAGCACAAGAGGATAATCTTCAACGGAAACAACTACGGACCGGACTGGATTGAAGAAGCAGCCAGGCGAGGGCTTGAGTGCTATCCATCGACAGTCGAGGCTTCCGATGTGCTAAGGCACCCCAAGACAATTGAACTGATGAAGAAATACGGCGTCCTTGGCGAAGCCGAGCTTGAAAGCCGGCGCGAAGTGATCCTTGAGAACTACTCCAAGACTGTGATAATTGATGCATCCACGCTGCTGGAAATGGTTCTGAAGGACATAATGCCATCGGCAAGCAAGTATCTCAAGCAGATCTGCGATTCTGTCATTGCAATCAAGGCAGCCGTGCCTGATGCAGCATGCACATCAAACGAGACTCAGATACGGACAATGCAGAACAACATTGAGAGCTTGAGCGCAGAAGCGCGGATGCTTGGAGAAGCAATAGAGGCGGCAAAAGCAGAAACTGATATCCATTCAAAAGCAGTTCTGTGCCAGACCAGGCTGCTGGTACTGATGGCAGAGGTTCGCAAATACTCAGATGCATTGGAGAAAGTCTGCAGCAGGGAATGCTGGAGCCTTCCTACCTATGAGGATATCCTGTTCTCAGTCTGATCTTTCCAGTTTGCACGAAGCCGGATTCGTTGTACAATTGCAGGATGAACATCTACTGCGAACTTCGAGAGAGGCTCAAGAACGGGCCTGCTGATTTCTACACTTCTTCCGATGGCTTTCACAGCTTCGAGCCCAGAGCGTCTGCCATGTGCCAGCGCATCGGTCTAAGGCCCATGTGCGTGATTCTCGGCGGTGGCTACGTGGGTCAGGCGGTAGCAAAGCTTGCTTCTTTCATCGAGATGGATACCATCGTTGTTGATGACCGCCCTGAGTTCTCCAGCAAAGAACTTTTTCCTGATGCCTTGAAGACAATCACAGGTGATTTCACAAAGGTGATGTCAGAGCTGTCTCTTTCTCCGTCCGCATGCCTTGTGATCTGCACCAGAGGACACCAGTCAGATCTGGAATGCCTCAGAGCAGGTCTTGGAAAGCCTCATCAGTATATTGGAATGCTTGGATCGAAGGCTAAAGCGGGCAAGCTCTTCTCGATTCTAAGAGACGAAGGCATCTCAGATGCAAAGCTTGCAGAAGTCTGTGCCCCGATCGGACTTCAGATCGGAAGCGAAACTCCAAGCGAAATAGCAGTCGCCGTCATTGCCCAGATCATCGAAAAGACAAAGCAGCAAAACCATGAATTCCAGATCTCCCGCACTCTTATCGATGACATCTGCACCGCACCGGAAGGTTCGGTCGTCTGCTCGATCATGAGCACAAGCGGTTCGGTCTCACGCAAAAGCGGCTTCATGCTGATGCGCCCGGA
The DNA here is from genome assembly GCA_028691695.1 of Sphaerochaetaceae bacterium. GTDB lineage: Bacteria > Spirochaetota > Spirochaetia > Sphaerochaetales > Sphaerochaetaceae > JAAYFO01. Next base: position 3,133 of record JAQUYU010000002.1, read on the forward strand.
CCGGACATTCACCGGAACAATCGGAGGCGGTCAAGTGGAAAGCCTTGCCACAGAAGAAGCCTTCCGAATGCTTGGAACCAATGACAAGCCTCATTTCAAGGATTTCGAGCACAATGCCGCTGACTCAAGCTGCTGGGGAACCATCAAAGTCCTGTTCGAGGTCATCAGATGAGGACTGAACTGCTCGGATTCCTTGATTCGTACATCACCGGAGGTCTGGTAAGCATCACCGGCAGCGGCGGAAAGACATCGCTTCTGATTGCGCTTGCCCAGCATGAGAAAGCCATGGGCAAGTCGGTTCTGATCACGACGACGACCAAGCTCGGAGCTCCGCACCTTGTTGATTATCAGGTCAATTCCATATACCTCGACGACAGAATCCTCAAAATGCACCCATCCAGAGGCTCGGTGGATTTCCTAGCTTACCCGTTTTCCAGCGAAAAGGTCTGCTGCCCTGATCTTGAAGTGCTGTCCGATGCCATCCGGCAGTATGACATAGTCCTCTGCGAAGCCGACGGAGCAAGGCACATGCCGCTTAAGCTTCATCGGGATAACGAACCGGTGGTTCTGGATCAGACCAGCGCCACCATAGCCATTGCCGGCATCGGAAACTGGGGCAAGACCGTCTCCGAGGAGAACTTCTTCAACTGCACATCGGCCTACGACGGGCGCATCATTGACGAAAAGCTAATCGGAGAACTGATGATTGACCAGAATGGCATTCTCAAGAATGCAAAAGGAAGGACGCTGGTGCTGGCAAACCAGGCGGAAGGCCTTACCGTTGATTTTTCCCATATTAGAAAGTATTTTGGAAGCATATACGCTTCAAGCATAAAGGAGAACTGGATTGAACTGCAATGAAATCATCATAGTCCGCGGAGCCGGAGACTTGGCAACCGGAGTTATTGCAATGCTCCATCGTGCAGGCTTTCATGTCATCGCCCTGGAATCGGATGAACCTACATGCATCCGCCGCACGGTAAGCTTCGCCGAGGCCCTGTATGACGACCAGTTCGCTGTGGAAGGAATCCAGGCAACATACGCCAAGAATATTCCAGAAGCGCTTGAAGCCATCTCATCAGGAGCTATCCCAGTGATGATTGATCCGCTCTGCAGCATCCTTGGAGAAATCCATCCAGACATTCTGATTGATGCAATCCTTGCAAAGCGGAATCTCGGAACGCGCATAGACATGGCTCCTCTTGTAATCGCCCTTGGACCGGGGTTCACAGCAGGAACAGACTGCCACTATGTGATAGAGACCCAGCGCGGCCACGACCTGGGCCGGGTGATAAGCGAAGGCTCAGCTGCGCCGAACACCGGGATCCCCGGCATCATCGGTGGAGTCGGCAAAGAGCGAGTGGTTCACAGTCCTGCCTCTGGGGTATTCATCGAGCACCGCCGCATCGGTGACAGCGTCAAGGCTGGAGAGGTAATTGCCCAGGTCGGCCTGAGCCAAGGCGGAACTGAAGATGTGAAAGCCACAATAAACGGCTGTCTCAGAGGACTGCTGCATGGCGGGCTTGAAGTCTTCACTGGAATGAAAGTGGCCGACATTGACCCACGGGACGAGGCTTCCTATATTTTCTCCATCAGCGACAAGGCACGCACCATAGCAGGCGGAGTCCTGGAGCTTGTGTGCGCCCGTTCAAGGCTTCACTGAGCAAGCCCATCTTTCACGCATCGCATCCATGATTTCCATCATCAGGATTGATTCGCCATGAGGCATCTCAGGGCATTCAGTCCGATGCTCGCGTATTGCCTTAAGGCTGGACTCAAGCTCGAACTCGAACCCTGTCAGCGACTTTGGAATCGCAGCCTGCTCAATCAGCGTGCGGCTATTGTCATAAAGCATGATTGCTTCAGGCTCGTTGATGTTGTCCACCTCCACGAAGCCCTTCGTGCCGTAGATCATGCCTCTTCTGTCTGACAGGCACTGTGTCCCGGAGAACAGCTGGGCAATCTTCCCGTCAGGATAGCTGAAAGCCGCTTGGCATTGAATATCTACTCCATCCTTGATCGCAGCCGTTGATTCAAACGATGAGAAATCCACTCCGAAATGCATTGCCATGAAGTTCAGCGTATAAACGCCGACATCCCTAAGCGCTCCGCCTCCGAGGTCTGCACGGCAGATTCTAGGCACATTCCATATATCATAGGCGAGATTTGCAGTAAGCATCCTAAGCTCTCCGATTCTTTGAACATATGAATCCACGATTGCCCGTGTCGGAAGATACCGTGTCCAGATTGCCTCAGTAAGAAGTAGCCCATGTGACTCTGCATATGCGAAAGCCTTGCGTGCTTCGTCAGAGGTCATCGTGAACGACTTTTCGCAGATTACGTTTCTTCCATGCTCCAGGCACATCATGATGTTTGCATAATGCTCGCTGTGCGGCGTGGCTATATACACCAGGTCCACAGCCGGATCGCTGGCAAGCTGTTCATACGATCCATAGGCTTTCTGAACCCCATGATCCGAGGCAAACTTATCGGCTTTCTGCTGGCTTCTCGATGCAATTGCATAGAGGTTCTCGCCCACCGCCTTTACTGTTGCAGCCATCTTGCATGCAATGCTTCCAGCTCCGATTATTCCAATGTTCATATCAAGCTCCCAGCACATTGTACAGTCACCAACAATGAAAAACAATACACTGCGGCGAATCATCAGGGATTGGCCAATCCCGCATTCCCCAGCAATCTGGAACTGTACAAATGGCCGAACTGCCGAACTGCCGAACTGCCGAACTGCCGAACTAACAGAAGTCCGAAAAGTGCGGGAACTTCAGAAACTTCAGAAACTAAATCGATTCTATCGATTCTAACAGAAGTACATAAAGTACGGAAACTTCAGAAACTTCTGAAACTAAATCGATTCTATCGATTCTAACAGAAGTACAGAAAGTCCTGAAAGTGCGGAAACTTCAGAAACTTCAGCAACTAAATCGATTCTATCGATTCTAACAGAAGTACATAAAGTGCAGAAAGTGCGGAAACTTCTGAAACTAAATCGATTCTATCGATTCTAACAGAAGTACAGAAAGTACGGAAACTTCAGAAACTTCTGAAACTAAATCGATTCTATCGATTCTAACAGAAGTACAGAAAGT
>JAQUYU010000002.1:6339-28971 GCA_028691695.1 Sphaerochaetaceae bacterium
GAAACTAAATCGATTCTATCGATTCTAACAGAAGTACAGAAAGTACGGAAAGTGCGGAAACTTCAGAAACTAAATCGATTCTAACAGAAGTACAGAAATTGCACCAAGCGAAACATCAGGGATTGGCCAATCCCGCATTCCTCAGCAATCTGGAACTGTACAAATGGCCGAACTGCCGAACTGCCGAACTGCCGAACTAACCAATCTAACCGAACTGGAAGCGAACTGCCGAACTAACAGAAGTACAGAAAGTCCGGAAACTTCGGGAACTTCAGAAACTAAATCGATTCTAACGGAAGTACAGAAAGTCCGGAAAGTGCGGAAACTTCAGAAACTAAATCGATTCTAACAGAAGTACAGAAATTACACCAAGCGAAACATCAGGGATTGGCCAATCCCGCATTCCCCAGCAATACGGAATAATCCAAATGATGAAGCAAATACGTCAGAATAGTTCTTGACGGGCAAACAACAAAACAAAAGAGGATGCCCTCCGAAGAAGACATCCTCTGAAATTCAGTGTTCAGCAGACTATTTGTAAATAGGTCTCTGCTGATAGGTTGTGTGCAGCAGCTCTTCAGACTTCTCTGAAAGCGGTGCGCCAAGGAACTCCTTGTAGAGCTTCTGGATCGAAGGATTCTGGTGGGAACATCTGATCTTGCAGTGCTCATCATCCTCGTACAGACCCTCGGACCTTGCAATGCGGTTCTTGGTGTTGCTGGCATAAGGCTGGCCACCGCCGGAAATGCATCCGCCCTTGCAGGCCATGACTTCGATGAAGTGATAAGGAGGCTCCTTGCCCTCGGCTCTCGCCTGACGAACTTCCTCAAGAACGTTCTTCACATTCACAAGGCCGCTGACGACAGCAACTCTGAGCTTAAGCCCGTTGATATCAACGGTAGCCTTCTTGACTCCCTCAAGACCACGGACAGAATCGACCTCGATGTTGGCAAGCTCCTTGCCGGTGACCTCGAAGTAAGCAGTTCTGAGAGCTGCCTCCATGACGCCTCCGGTGCATCCGAAGATAGTTCCAGCTCCGGTGTACTCACCGATCGGGCTGTCTGCTTCAGACTCAGGAAGGTTGGCGAAATCAATGCCCTTGAGCTTGATCATTCTGATCAGCTCTCTGGAAGTGATTACGATATCGTTGTCCTTGTAGCCGGAAGATGACATGTTATCATCACGGCCGATCTCGAACTTCTTCGCTGTGCACGGCATGATGGCGACATTGACGATCTTCGCAGGATCGGTGCCGGTCTTCTGTGCCCAGAAGGTCTTGGTGATCGGTCCCTGCATCTGCATAGGCGACTTGGCAGTGGAGAAATTCGGAATCATATCCGGATAGTACTTCTCCATGTAGTCGGTCCATGCCGGGCAGCAGCTTGTCAGCTGCGGAAGGACTCCGTTGTGGGTAAGACGATGAACAAGCTCGCTTCCCTCTTCCATGATGGTGAGGTCAGCACCGAAGTTGGTATCGAACACCTTGTCGAAGCCAAGCTGGCGAAGAGCTGTGTAGATCTTGCCGGTTGTGACTGTGCCCTCAGGAAGACCGAAGCCCTCGCCGATTGCAACACGTACAGAAGGAGCCATTGCAGCGATGACGACCTTATCAGGATCGAAGATCGCATTTCGGACTTTCTCTGTATCATCACGCTCGTAAATTGCTCCAACCGGGCAATGCGCAGCGCACTGGCCGCACTTGACGCATGGAGACTGATCAAGATTCAGACCGCAGGCCGGAACCATCTGGGTGTTATCGCCACGGCCGATATACTCAAGAGCATAGACACCCTCGAGATCCTGACAGACCTCGACGCAGCGTCCGCACTTGATGCACTTGCTCGGATCGGTGATGATTGCAGGGCTGGATTCGTCCTTCGGAATTCTCTTCACTCTCGGCTCGAATGGCTGCTCTCTGATTCCGAACTCAGCAGCAAGCGTCTGAAGCTCGCAGTTCTGGTTGCGGATGCAGGTGAGACACTGTGCCGGATGAGTTGAAAGAATCAGTTCAATGACAGTCTTTCTTGCCTTGAACAGCTCTGGATCATCGGTGATGTAGCTTGCACCTTCCTGGACAGGAGAAGCGCATGCCCTCTGAATCTTAGGGGAACCTTCCATCTTCACGATGCAAAGCCCGCATGCAGCAGTGGCCTTGAGGTCCTCATGATGGCAGAGAGTCGGAATCTTGACTCCCGCTGCCTTTGCGGCATCGAGAACCGAAGTACCAGCTTCAACCTCTACCGGAATACCATTTATTTTAACATGAACAATACTCATTGCTTCCTCCTCTCTAGTGCACTGAAACGGCGCCGAACTTGCAGGTCTTCAGACATTCTCCGCACTTGATGCACTTTGAAGTGTCGATCTTATGCGGCTGCTTGATCGTTCCGGAGATGGCTTCGACAGGACATCTTCTGGCGCAGGCTGTGCAGCCCTTGCACTTCGCAGGATCGATCGAATAGGTCACAAGCTTCTTGCACTTTCCAGCCGGGCACTTCTTGTCCACGATATGGGCAAGATACTCATCTCTGAAGAACCTCATTGTAGACAGAACCGGGTTGGGGCTTGTCTGACCGAGGGCGCACAGAGCCGACTTCTTCATCGTCTCGCCGATCTCAGTAAGCTGGTCAAGGTCATGCATAGTTCCGTTTCCGGCTGTGATCTTCTCCAGGATTCCAAGCATCGTCTTTCCGCCGATACGGCACGGCATGCACTTTCCGCATGATTCATCAACTGTGAAATTGAGGTAGAACTTAGCCACGTCAACCATGCAGTCGTCTTCATCCATGACGATCATTCCGCCTGAGCCCATCATTGAGCCGATCTTGATCAGAGAACCGAAATCGATAGGAGTATCGAGGTTCTCGGTCGTGATCACGCCGCCTGAAGGTCCGCCGGTCTGAACTGCCTTGAACTTCTTGCCATGGGCGATTCCGCCGCCGATGTCGAACACGATCTCACGAAGAGTAGTGCCCATCGGGACTTCGACCAGACCTGAGTTGCAGATCTTTCCGGTAAGAGCGAATACCTTGGTTCCGTGGGAATCGGCATCGCCGATCTTGGAGAACCACTCGCCGCCCTTGTGGATGATCACAGGGATGTTTGCCCATGTCTCAACGTTGTTGATGACAGTCGGCTGATCCCAAAGACCCTTGACAGCTGGGAACGGCGGACGTGGAACAGGCATTCCACGGCGTCCCATGACGGACTGCAGAAGCGCTGTCTCTTCGCCGCAGACGAATGCACCGGCACCGAGCCTGATTTCGATATCGAAATCGAACCCGCTTCCGAGAATGTCATGTCCGAGAAGACCAAGCTCCCTGGACTGCTTCATTGCGACTTCTAGTCTATGAATTGCAAGAGGATACTCTGCACGGATGTAAATGAATCCCTTGTGAGCGCCAATGCACTTTCCGCAGATGGTCATTGCCTCGAGAATCGAGTGCGGGTCACCTTCCAAAGTGGATCTGTCCATGTATGCGCCCGGGTCGCCTTCATCGGCGTTGCAGACAACATACTTGATCTCAGACTCGACGTTCTTGGAGAAGTTCCACTTCATCCATGTCGGGAATCCAGCACCGCCGCGTCCGCGAAGACCTGCGGTCTTGAGCTCTGCGATGATATCATCCGGAGTCATATCGAAGAGAGCTCTCTCAAGAGCAGCATACCCATCACGGGCGATGTACTCATTGATGTTCTCAGGATCGATGAATCCGCAGTTTCTCAGAACGATTCTGAACTGCTTCTGGTAGAATTTGATATCCTCTACCTGAGCATGCTTCGAAGCCTTGTCCTTGTCATAAAGAAGGCGCTTGACTTCACGTCCCTTGATTATGTGCTCGGCAATAAGCTCTGCAGCATCTGAAGGCTGAACCTTCACATAGAACGAATCCTCAGGAAGGATCTTCACGATCGGACCCTGCTCGCAGAATCCGAAGCATCCGGTCTGTACGACCTGAACGACGTCTTCGACGCCCTGCTTCTTAGCCTCTGCCTTGAGATTCTCGTAGATCTCCTTGCTGCGGCTTGATTCGCAAGCGGTTCCGCCGCAGACCAAAATGTAGTTTCTGAATGCCATTACTTGCCCCCGTTCTTCATGATGTCAACGGACGGCCTGTCGTAGATATGATCGGTGATCAGCTTCTTTCCTACGATATGATCCTTGACAATCTTGCGTGCAACGTCGGCATCGACCCTTCCGTAGATCGTATCAGGCATGCCTGGGACAACGACCTCTACAGTCGGCTCAACGTAACACAGGCCCATGCATCCGGTCTGTGTAACAGCGACGTTCTCGATCTTCTCTGCATCGAGTTCCTTCAAAAACGCATCAAGAACAACCTTTGCGCCAGCAGCGATTCCGCATGTTCCCATGCCGACGATGATCTGGCAGTCCTTGCCAGCAATATCACGCTTCTGAAGATCATCCTGTTTCTTCTGTCTGAGCTTCCTCAGCTCTTCCAATGTAATCTTTGCCATAATAATCTCCTTGTTATCATTCAGGAATTCTGAACACGTGCTCAGAAAAGTAAGGCTTGAGGTCTTCTTCCAGACCGTCCAGGTACTGCCTGGCCAGATTCTGAGAGCCAGCTGTCCTCAGCTCGCCCAAAGCCTCAATAAGAGAGGACCTTGAAACCTTGTAGCCCGAATCTCCATGGGTAGAGGAAATCTCCCTCGTAACGACCACATCGCAATCATCCGGTGCTCCCGAGAAGATCGCAAGAATCGTAGAGGGCAAATCGCCCAGCGGAGGAACATCAATGTCCGTCAAGTCAAAGCTGAACTGGACGACCGTTCCTTTTCCCAAAGAAGAATTCAAGCTGAAGTCCTTGCCAGTCTGTATCACAAACGGCAGGCCAAGGCCGACCTTCCTTTTCTTATGCTTCACTCCATCCGTATAGAACGGATCGGTGACTTTCTTCTGAGTCTCCTCGCTCATCCCCTTTCCATTGTCCTCGATGCGGAATCTTATCGATTCCGGCGTCTCGCTTATCAGAATCTGAACCAAAGTGGAATCAGCTTCCAGCGAGTTCTGGGCAATATCAAGAAGGAAATCGCAAAGAAATACGTGCATTTTTCCCTTTCTGACCTACTCGAATCTGCTCAAAATAGTCGGAACCATATCTTTGGTAAGCTTCCCAAAAACCTCTCCGGCTACTGTCATGACAGGAGCAAGCCCGCAGCATCCGACGCATCTTACAGACTCAAGGGAGAACTTGCCGTCCTTGGTGACCTGTCCGCAGTCGATGCCGAGTGTCTGCTCGACAGTCTCGATGACCTTATCTCCGCCCTTCAGGTAGCATGCAGTGCCGAGGCATACTGCAATGTTGTACTTGCCAGGCTTGGTAAGCTTGAAGAAGTGATAGAATGTCACCACTCCCCAGATCTTTGCAAGGGGAACGTCCAGAAGCTCAGACACTTTCTCTGCGGCCTCTCTGGAGACGTACCCCAGTTCTCCCTGCACCTTGTGGAGAACCATAATCAAGTTCCCCGGTTTTTCTTTCCATTCGTTAATGAACTGCATCAGCGAATCAGAAAATTTCAATTCATTTTTCTCAGACATGGAACCTCCAATTCCTAAAAAATCTCACAATATTCGATTGTAAACTGAAAAATCAAAAAACTCAACTGAAACAATAAATAAAACAAGTTTTTCAAACCATTTATCTTCTGGCCAAACCCTCATGCTTCGCCTGCCCGTTCACTTAAGCATCAGCCATACAGGCAGATGGTCGGAAACACCCGAACGCATCTTGATTGAATACCTAGAAGGCTCTCCTGAGCCATCGCAGAGCATCCAGCGGCTATGCACTCCGCCATCTTCAACATCCAGGCCGGTCCCGTCGAAGCCCTCCTTTGAGCACAGAATCGCATCGAATCTGTCCCATTGCCCCTTGTAGCAATACGAACCAAGACGTGACTTGGGAACCTGGCTATCCTCCCAGAACGAATACCACGTCTCTGCCGGCCAGAAATCCGCTCCACGGCTTCCTGTAATGCGGATGACACCATCATCAGGATTGCGTCCTGCATCGCACAGCGCCTGTCCCCCATCTGAATCCAGGTCCTCATTGAAATCACCTGCGGCCACAATCACCGCACCTGGAAACGACAGCCTTGCCGCCCTGGCCGCTTCAAGAAGAACCTTTGCCGTCCTGACCCTCGCCGGTTCAGTTGCTTCGGCTCCGCCTATCCTGCTTTTTGCATGCAATCCAAAAACAACTGCATAGCCTTCATCCGTCCCGATCCCGATCTGAAGAATCGACCTCTGACCAGGAACCCCGATAATTCTCACATCATCTGGTGCAACCTCGATGCGTGATACGAATCCGATCTGGATCGCATTGCCAAGGTCACTTGTCGCACCATACCAGCGGTACCCGTGCCGGCCTAGGTGACTGCGGCACAGATCCCCAAGCACCCCGTCGTTCTCCACTTCTTCGAACACAATGAGATCCGGAGCCGGATTCATCTTGAGAATCACAGCAGCAATAGTGCGGAGCCGGTCCTTGTATGCACTCTCATCCCATGCTCCCTCTTGCTGGAACTCAGCATGCTCGGTCCCCTGCACTGAACCATCCATCAGATTCTGCACATTCCAGGAAACGATGCAAAGCCCCTCATTCTGCGGATGCAGAATTGAATCAATCTGACCGCACCCGGTCACTGCACCAAGGCAAGCCAGCATTACAGCCGCCATTGCCATTCTGATCTTCGCTTTCAAGTTTTGTTTCATGCCATATAGCCTCCACCCTTATAAATCCCAAAAGGTGAGTTTCTGCTGAGACAATTCTTAACGATAGCCTAAAATTACATCTATAATGAGAAAACGTTGAAAAACTTGTAAATCAAGCCATTAAGACTTTGAAACCTTGCGGAGGCTGTATCCGAAGTACAGCATCGCCAGAAGGTCCTGAACATCGAAGTCGTTGATATTCATCCCAGACGCCTTCAGCAGCCCCGCCTTGAGATTCTCGAACCTGCTGTCATACGCCACTTCCGACCGCTGGACCATATCCATGCAGAAGCTCACGATGGCTTCGCGGTCGCTGCGCTGGAATGCACTCAGAATCTCATCGAAATGGCTGTCTATGTCCTCAAGATCCCTCGCTTCAGGAAGGAAATCATCAAGGAAATCATCCACAGTTCCGATGTTCATGAGCTCGTACAGATGGGCAAGCCGCGGAGAGCCGAACTTCAGGAAGCTGGCAAGAAGCGCATATCTTGTCTGCCTGTACCCAGGGCTGTGCATCTTCTCCACCGAAATGAAGAAATCCCTGTAGAATGCACCTTCCTTGTCCATGTTCCGCTTGGCCATCAGGTAATCGATCTCTTCATCGATATGACGGGCGGCGAGGCTCAGTTCATTGACCTTTGGAAGATATTCGGCCGAACCTGTGAACCTCGACAGGCTTTTGCTTGCCATCGAGCGCGACGAGCCCCATTTGCAGTCAAGCAGAACCTGAAGGGCATCACGGGCAACAGGATCATCGACGTATCCGCCGAGCGCCCCGATGGCATCAAGCTGAACATACGAGTCATCATTGAGCGCTATCTTTGCAAGATCTCCGACCAAAGCAGGTCTTGGGCAATCGCCGAGGGCCCTGATCACCTCAACCTTGTCCGCAGAGAACGGCGAGGCCAGCTTCAGCCGAAGCTCGCTCGTCGCCACGCCTGCGTAGTTAGTTCCAAGAGCCATCAGCAGGATCCTTCTCCGGAGCGGGTCCTTCGTCTTGTCTATCTTATCGATCATCGAGAAAGCCCGCAGGCCATGCATGGAGAACAGCGCCTGAGCAGCCTCTCCGGCGGACAGACTTCCCCTTTCCTTCACTGTCACAGCCAGGATATAGCCAGGTATGCACAGAACTAAAGCAATCAGGAAGCAGAACGAATAATGGTTCCCCAGCGGAAGCTGCTCGATCTCGAAGCTGCCTTCGATCAAGCCTCCCAGGTCCACTGCATAGCCAGCCACTATTCCGCAGACCAGCGAGCAGATCGCCACAAGGAAGTTGACGAACGAGCTGAACCCAAGGGCATTCTCCTCCGGCAGGATCACCGCCACCATCTTCCCGCACATGAGGTTGATGCAGTTGATGAAGAAGTTGGCCAGGAATCCCAGCAAGAAGAAGAATATGAAGTGGACAGTTGAAGGAAGAACTATCCATATGGCAAGCACAATGCCCAGAAGTATGGTATTGATCATGATCAGAGGCTTGGCTCCGATCTTGTCTGAAAAGGACCTCATCACGACGCTTGAAAGCATCATCCCGACGGCCGCCACGATCGAATAGATCAGGACGAGGTTGTTGTTCAGGCCGAGCGAATTGCTCAGGAAAGGCACACCCATCTGGATGATGATCAGTATGCAGATATAGATCGACTTGAGCCACAGCGGATGGGAAATCGCCGGATTCTTGAGATTGTCCCGGATCATCTTTCGAAGCGGAACCGTATTCTTCTCAACTGCCCTGCGGCATGGAATACGGTGGTACTCGATCGAGCCGAACACATTGGCAATCACTCCGAAAATCTGGAGACCGATGATTCCGACCAAAGTCGAGATGCCCTTTATTCCGGTGACAACAGCACTCATCACCTTTGCCACCAGCGAAGAGCCCTGATATCCTGTATTCACATAGGAAAGCACAGCTCCCCTGTTCTGGATGCTGCTTACGTTCTTGCTCGTGATGTCGTTGAACACCACTCCAAGCGCCCTGAACACGCAGAAAAGCGAATAAGTCAGAACCAGCACGGCAACTGCCGACTTGCCTGTGATGAAGAACAGCGCAACGTACCCGAGGCTCACTATGCCTCTCATGTGCCAGCAGAACGCATGGCACTTTTCCTGAGAGCGGCCTTCGAATACCCTCATCATCAGCGGCATTGCGATTCCCGCAACATACACTCCAGACGAAATGAATCCAAGAACCACGTTGCCCGCATTGAAATAAACTGCAAGGAGGAACACCAGAGTGTCACCAAGAAAAATCGAGCTGAAGCCATTGAAGATCTCGGCCCAGAACATACGCTTCTGTCCGAATCTCTTCTCTTGATCATTCAGGAATTTAGTGGGCACCTATGTCTCCCGTTCAAAGCTCCGATCTGCTCTTCACGATTCTGGAAACCAGTCCGTACTGCACAGCCTCATTGCTGTCAAGCCAGTGATCCCTGTCCGTGTCCTTCTCAACCTGATCGACAGTCTTTCCAGTCTGTCGGGCAATCTCTTCATTGATCTTGACTCTGAGCTTCTCCATCTGCTCGGCATGGATATTGATATCAGTAGCCACGCCTTTCATCTGGCTGGAAGGCTGATGGATCAGATAGGATGAATTGGGCATTGCAACCCTATGGTCCTTGTCCACAGCAAGCAGGATCAATGCCGCCGCGCTTGCAACAAGTCCCATTCCCACAATCGTCACAGGGCAGGAAACAAACCTTATCATATCAAAGATGGCATAGCCGGCATTGACGTCTCCTCCAGGAGAGTCGATGAAGATCCTCACCGGCTGGCTGCCGGCATCTTCAAGCACGAGAAGCTGCTTTGCAATCCTCTCGCTCATCTCTTCGCAGACTTCACCGCATATCATTATGTTGCGTGTCTTTATGAACTTGTCATCAAGTCCCGCATCTACTGGTTTCTTTTCTTTGTCGTCTTCCAAAACAGGCCTCCGAAATCTTGTTCATCATAATACCAATCTTTTAATCTTTTGAATAGTACAGTTCTAATGCTTGCCGGCAGCTTGACTTCTACTTCGAGCAATTCGGTAAAACGGTGTGGACGGTTTGGACGGTTTGAACGGTTTGGAAACGGTGTATACGGCTTGGACGGCTTGGACGTTGCTCAGGCAAAGACTATCAAAGACAGAAGGTTTGCATTATAATCCCTTCCATGACAAAATGCGCATCAGTATCAATTATAGGCCGCCCTTCATCAGGGAAATCGACATTCCTCAATTCCATATGCGAAAGGAAGGTAAGCATAACCTCGCCCACCCCGCAGACAACGAGGAACGCAATCAAGGGAATATACACTGACACAAGGGGGCAGCTGATCTTCGTCGATACCCCGGGAATACACCTGTCTGAAGCAAACCTCAACAAGAAGCTGCAGGAAGTATCAGTGACCGCCATGGACGACTGCGACGAAGTGCTGTATATGATTGACCCGAAAAGAGAACCGGGACCGGAAGAACGCCTGATAGCAGGAATGCTCTCCAAGATCACATGCCCCAAGGTGATATGCATCAACAAGAACGACATCGCATCAGAGGATGAGATCCAGAGGACAAGGGATTTCCTGGAGGAGAATTTCCCCGGATGCGAACCGCTTGAGGCCTCGTCGCTTGAAGACGACGGACTGGACGAGGTGCTCATTGCACTGTTTGCCCAGGCACCGGAAGGCCCGCTGATGTATGGCGAAGATGATTTCACAGACCAGGACCTTGAGTTCAGGGTAAGCGAAATCATACGCGAGAAAGCCATGGATGGAATGAAGGACGAGCTGCCGCATTCGCTCTATGTCGAAGTTGCGGACCTTCAGTACAGCGAAGAGAAGAAGGAAGTCTGGGTGCGTGCATTCATCAATGTGGAGCACGAATCACAGAAGGGAATAATCGTAGGCCGCGGCGGAGAGAACATCCGCAGGATAAGGATAGCTTCATTCAAGGACCTCAAGAAGATCTTCCCAGGCTGCAAGCTCCAGGTGGATCTCAGGGTCAAGACCTCGCCGCAATGGCGACAGAACGACATGCTTCTGAAGAAGCTGATCAAATAGCAGGAAGAGTCTTTCCTATATACTCAAAGCGCGGAACCGGCTTTGTGAAGCCGCCGCACATCGTGGGCACAGGAATGAGCTCGGTGAACATCGAGTACGGCCGGACCCAGAGAACCTCTGAACCGACCGGACGGTAGAGAACCATCGTCTCAAGCGTTTCGCTGTGGACGCAGGTTCCAAGGACTTCATAGTAATTGCCCTTGAAGTGACGATAGAAACCAGTCTCCAGGCTTTTGGGCACAACCCTAGGCCTGGAGGAGATCGGATCCTGCATCATCGGCCTCAATAACGGCTCAGGATCGGAAGGATCTTGTCACGGCCGCAGGCTTTGATGAACTGCGCCAGCTTCGGACCTTTTTCCTTGGAAATCAGAACAGTGTAGACAGTAAGGAAGAACTCCGGAGTCTCAAGGCCGGCATCGGCTGCAACAGCATAAAGCTGCTCAGTGAACTCCTTGTCAGTCTTTCCATCCATAGTCTCTACAGCAGCTGCAACACCCTGTATCGCCTTCTTCTGAGCATCGGAAAGGGAGGCAAGCGGGTCGGAAGGCTTTGCAAGCGAGAACTTGAAATCATCTGGAGCATAGTCGCAGATCCAGTGCCATGCACAGACGCACTTGGCCCTGAGACGGTCGACCTGGCTCGGCTTGAGATCAGTCAGGCTGGCCATTGCCCTGTCGATATCGCCCTCGTGGACCTGAAGCAGGTTGCACAGGTGCCTGAATGGAATCTGGTAGCTTATATCATCGGGAACCTTGTCTATCTGGCTGAGCTCGAATATCCTCTTCTCCTTCTCGTAGCGCTTGTCGTTCACCGGCAGCACATGGAAGTAGATCCTCTCGCAGTTCTCATAGTCCTCATAGATCTTGAGCACATCCAGATCGAACGAAATGCTGAATTCCGCCGACGGCCTGGTGCTTGCAAACATGTAGCGGGCAATCTCCGGGATGTACACATGAAGAACATCCCCAAGCGTATCGACATTGCCCAGTGACGAGGACTGCTTGCCCTTTCCCTTGAAGGTGATGAAATCGTACTTGAACGAAACAGGGGCGTGAGCGTTGTAGAGCTCGACAACCTGGCGCGAAGTGTCGAATGAACCGCCCTGGCTGTGATGGTCCTTTCCAGCAGGCTCGAAATCAACATGCTCGCGAGCCCATCTCATGGGCCAGTCGACACGCCAGTGAAGCTTGACAAGACCGGTCTTGCGAAGATCCACAGTCTCGCTCTGCCCTGTCTCGTCATCATGGTATGTGACGCCCCACTCTCCGTCCCAGCCGGTGACTGTAGTAGTATCCCTTCCGGTGAAGCCGGAGAACACCGAGACAGGCCACCAATTCTCAGGCAGCGGTTCGGTGCGGAACTCATTGAGAATCTTGCGTATCTCCTCTCTGTGAACCAATGCATTCCTCATGCCCTCGGCATACATCGAGCTCCTGTAACGGTCGCTCTGATAAAGATATTCAGGTGAAATGCCAACAAGAGGCATCATTTTCTCAACAGCGACCTCGTTGGCCCTTGCATAGCTCTTCTCTCCGGTGATCATGTCCGGCACTGAAGTGATTGGCATTCTGAGGTACTTGGCCAGCTCATCCTGATCCGGCATGTTCTTCGGCACCTTCCGGAATACATCGTAGTCGTCCCAGCTGTAGATGAACCGCACGTTGCAGCCCTTTGCCCTCAGCGCCCTTACCACCAGGTCAACTGAGATGATCTCTCTGAAGTTACCGATATGAACCGTGCCCGAAGGCGTGATTCCCGAAGCGCATGTGTACAGGTCTTTCGGCCCTTTCTCACGTATGATCTTGTCGGCGCATATGTCCGCCCAATGCAATGAATTCTGTTCCATAACGGCGATTATAGACGAACCTCCCCTTTATTTCAACATTGCTATCTGGCCAAACCTTGATTCTTCGCCAGCCTTGGAACCAAGATGCCATAACTTTGCCATTTTTCCACTTTCGTGAATGCACTTATGTGTGGTATCATTCAAAGTGTTCAGCATCCAGCTGAAAAGAGGTTAATAATGAAAAAACTGCTTACCATCGTTCTCATCGCCGTAATGGCTGCATCCTGCCTGATGGCAGGCGACTTCAGCTTCCTGTTCACAGAACTGGACCAGCATCCGGAAATCCTCGCAGGCTTCCTGCCGACACTGGTGACCGTAGGTGCAGGCTACAACGGGCTTGACCTGCTGGAAGGCGACCTGACTCAGATCCAGGCAACCATAGGCGGAGGCTACACCCAGCGCAAGGTCTATCAGGATCCTGTGGACGGCAGCCCACTTTCAGGAGACTTCTTCGTCTATGATGCAATCCAGACCCGCTGGAACCTCAAGTTCCTCCAGGGACTCGGCGAAAGCTGGATTCCAGAGAAGGACCTCGTCACCCTGTATGCAGGATATGAAGGACGCTGGGAACAGTACGTGGACTCGATGGTTGCCGGCAAGTTGCGCAGCAACGGAGTGGACGACATCGCCAATCCGGTGGAAACCAAGTATGCAGTACCTACATTCGCCAACTGGGGCGGGCTGAGCTCCAGCCGCGTCTATGCAGACCTTGCAGGAGACCAGAAGATCATTGCAAGCATCTTCTACGGCGGACTCAAGCTCAACGGCATGGCTGACGACGGCGTCACAAGCGACGGAATCCTCGGCGACCTGAACTTCAAGTGGGCTCCATCGGGATTGTCAACAGACGGCATCTCGTACTACAGTGCAACGCTCAATGTCGTGGCAAGCAAGACGCTTTTCCAGACAAAGTTCGAAAACGGATCCAATGCATTCTCGATCGTCATGATCGACAGGGCAAACGTCAACTGGACCGACGGCTCGTTCGTCCCGGTATATGCACAGCGCCCAGTTTCCCTCGGACGCAAGGTCAGAGGATTCAACACAGGGTCGTTCAACACCCAGTTCACAGTGGTGAATAATTTCGACATCCGCTTCTCAGGCCCGGACCGCATGTTCAATCTCGGCTTCCTCAATGGAATATTCCCACGCCTGAACCTCTTCGTAGACTGCGGCTGGCACACCGGCGAGTACTTCAACAGCAGCATCAAGGGATCGCACTTCCTCGCAAGCACCGGTGCGCAGCTTGAGATGTCGTTCATGGATTTCATCGACCTCGGGATCCAGGTGGCCTACATCCTCACCCCGACCAAGAATTCCGGAACGCCATGGACCAACCTCATCATGGGCGCCACGTTCTTCCTCGATTTCTGATAACCTAGCCTTTGGCCTTGGTTTTGAACTATAATGACATCGGAGGCATCCGGGATGGATACTGAGAAGCGTTTTGCTGTGCTCATCGATGCGGACAATATTTCCGCCAAATACATAAAGGTCATAATGGACGAGATTTCAAATGAAGGAATCGCCACATACAAGAGGATTTACGGGGACTGGACCAAGGGCGCCCTTGACTCATGGAAGAAGGTGCTGCTGGAATATTCGGTTCTCCCTATCCAGCAGTACAGCTACACCGTCGGCAAGAGCTCAACGGACTCTGCTCTGATCATAGATGCAATGGATATCCTGTACACCGGCAAGGTGAACGGGTTCTGCCTGATTTCTTCTGACAGCGACTTCACCCGTCTTGCAGCCAGGCTTCGCGAGTCCGGCATGATGGTAATCGGAATGGGCGAGCAGAAGACTCCCGGTCCTTTCATCAAGGCATGCAACCAGTTCAAGTATCTGGACAAACTCTTCGACAACGCCCAGCGCAATGCCCGAGATGATGACAAGAATGCCATTTCAAAGGCATCGGAGCAGCCTTCCGATCAGGATTCTGACAAGAGCGATGAAAGCGCAACAGACCTTCGCACAGTGCGCAAGGCGATACGCTACCTCGTTCAGGAAAACTCCGACGAGGAAGGCTGGATCCTATGCAGCACGCTTGGAGATCTTCTTCTCAAGCGCTACCCTGACTTCGATGTCCGTAACTTCGGCTTCTCAAAGATGACGAGCTTCCTCAAATCTCTTGATGCCTACGAGATGCGCTATGAGAACAAGGGGCTTACCAAGCTTGTGTTCGTCCGCATAAAGCCATTGGCCGAACCTGTGATCCGCCAGGGTGCAGTGCGCCGGCCAAGAGCCCGCCGCAGCGACGACTGAGTTCAATCATCATGCCCGAACCAGAAATGGCTACGGGCTGAAAACAAAAAAGCACCCTCTGATGAAGGATGCTTAGTGCGAAAGAGGATGCCCGATTCAGGACTTCTTCCAGAACGGCGATTGGCTTATGAGATGATCCACATAGCTGTTCACGTTGGAGAACTCCCTGTCGTTGACAGGATACTCAGTCTGTTTCCCTGACACATTTCTGTCCTTGTTTCTCGATGAGTAGTTTCCTCCAGTGCCTGTTGCTGATAATCTAGTTAATCTGTTCATATATGCCCCACATGTATGGACACTGCCCCGAGCAGCGTCTCCAGTTCGACTAGTATTAGTCTATTACGAAAGTTATATGACTTACAACTGTTTTTTAATTAAAATAGACCCTAAAACCTCATTTTTCATCTTTTTTTTCAATTCCCTATGTCAGAGGTTTTCGGGTTGTCTGAAAACTTGGAAACTTGTGACGTGAGCATGAGAATCCAGCCCTCTGCAGCTATTCAGTCTTTGAGCTTTGTTCAAAGGAAGAGGAAGAATTAGGGATTGGCCAGCAAAAACAATTGCGGTTGCCTTTACACGGTTTTTCAAATTTGCTATCATAAGGCAGTTTTCTTCCTATGGCAGTGATGCCGGCGGAACGGAAAGGGCCCATAGCTCAGTTGGTCAGAGCAGGGGACTCATAATCCCTTGGTCCTAGGTTCAAGTCCTAGTGAGCCCATTTCTTGTCAAACTGGATTCTATTGCAAATCCTAAGAAACAATCCTTTGTAGGGTATATATTTGCCTTGCAGAGGATTTTTATTTTTCCCAAAAATTCCTGCAACAATTCGACAATGGTGTACCCAAACGGTGTACCAGAATTTTCCAAGGAGGAATAAATAGCATGATTCCAGATGATGATTTTTACTATGTCCTTTATCAAAGACGAGGCCTGGATGACAGAAAAAGGTTTGTATGGTACTTTTACTTCTATGATGAATCCCACAGAAAGGTGAGGAGAAGCACTGGTTTTACAAACCGGAAGAAAGCAGTGGCTTATGTAAATAAGCTCATAGCATCAGGTAGGCTTAGAGACTCTGCAGTGTCTTCCAGTAAGGTAACTTTTTGTGATTTCGCAAAACCATTCTGGATATGGGAAACCTGTCCTTATGTCACAAACGTCATTAAGCGAGGTGGACACTATAGCAAGGATCTTTGCAAAAGTAATCTGATGTGCATGGAGAAGCATATTTTACCAACTTTTGGTGAAGTAAAGCTTTCTCGTATCACAAAGGATATGATAAATGATTGGCTGATTTGTCTTCCTGATGCACACAAGATAAGTAACAAATCTGCAAACGCCATGCGCCTTATCTTATATCATAGAGGTTTTTTCAAAACTCCAAAGAGGTGGAATAAATATTCACAAATGGTGAATCTTTATTCACGGTATCTGTTTTCTGAAGGCAAATCCAAGTACCTGCTCCTTTGTTGGGACTTATCAGTAGTTCGGCGTCTATTCAGGGAACACAAACCCGTCGCTTTGCTTCAAGCGAGGGTGCATTTCATCTGAGGATTCCAGTGAAGGGCCGCTAGACAGCCTTGAGCGGACGGGCCGCCCGGCTTTCCTTCTTCAGCAGCATGCCCATGCGTTTCATGGTTGTCAGCAGTATGGCAAGTTCTATCTCAAGCAATGCGTTCTTGCCTCGTGAGTAGAGCTTCGCTGGAAGGAAACACTCCTTCATCTCGCTGTTCGTGCGCTCGACTGTCGTCCTGGACCTGTATCTGGATTTCTTCGCAGGATCCATTTCCGGCTTGTCCCCGTTCCTGTTGGCCTTGAAATCAATGACAGGGACCTTGCCCGACCCACTGACGAACGATGCGATGCGCCCGCTGCTGTATCCTCTGTCCATCAGTGCATAAAGGAATGTGCAGTTCTTTTCCGCCATTCGCAGGAGAGGGATTGGAAGCCTGCTGTCATGGACATTCGCTCCAGTGACGGCATACGAGACCACGATCCCGTGGTCATCGACAGCAAGATTGCGCCTTGTATCCGATTCTCCATTGCATGTGCCCCTTGGAATTCTTCTTTCCCGTGATGGCGCATCTCTGGTTCAGCGTCGAGAGGTATTCATCGATGGGCCCGGCTTCCTCCAGCTTCTCCATCCGTCTTTCCTCCTCGCGCCTCGCCTCAAGGTCATCGGACTCCCGGCTCCCGCGCTTCTTGCGCCCCCTCTTCAGCTTCGTCCTTGGCTTCTCGGCTGCCGGGACCGGCTTCTCCCTTGCCTCTATCGGAGTGCTGTCGATCGAAAGATGGCATACAAGCCTCGACTTGTAGAAATCCCTGCAAAGCATGTCATTGATGTGCCGTATCCCCATCGCCTCCCTGAGCTAGCCGGTTCTCCTGCTGATCACCGCCGCGCTTGGCACCTGCTCAAGCCCTGCGATCATGCGCACGTTGGAATTCGACTTGACGAAATCAAGGGTGGATATGACCGTCGCGAATCCGAAGACTTCCTTGACGAGCCAGATTGCAAGGATGTCGACCAGCGGGTACTCGGGCCGGCCGGTCCTTGACTTCCTGGATTCCCTGACCGCTGACGGGACGATTGAGCGGATGGCATCCATGTATGACTTGAACAGCAGCTCGTTCCTGGTCGGCGAAGAGAAGAAGCAGCGGGAAAACTCCGATGAATCGAAGAGAAGCAGTTGCATCGGGCTGGCTAAGGTGGTAAGGTTGTTCATGTGAATAAAGTCTCCTTGTTTATTGTTTTTAACAGATACATTATAACACAAGTCGAGACTTTATTCCATATTATACAAAAAGATAGTTAAGAAAAATGGGAAATTGCACGCATAGGTGCCGCCCTTTTCTCCATGATTGCCATGGAAAGGCAGCAAACTGTATGTTTATGCAATTTGAGAACTCCGTTTTCGAGTTTTGAAAAAACCTCTCAAAATTATTTTTATATAAAGCATCTGTCAACGGTGGAACGCGGCAGATGTATTTGCCGGTAAAATAGAAATAGCCCGGCTATTTTTCAATAACCGGGCGCACCCGACATCTTCAATCCGACAACATAGCTACGGCTATGTGTCCTCCGATGACAACGATTTTATTCAATTGATTTCAGCGTACAGCGTTCCCGGTTTTCACCGCGTCAATATCAGGCTTGTATCGCTTTGTTTTCCAGTTTTACGCACAACAGGGCAAAAAGCATCGTGATAGCCTCAGCGACTACGACAGCCCACCAGACAGACGCGCTTCCGAAAATCACAGGGACTAAAAAGATTGCCAGTATTTTTACTACTACGCCGCGGCTGATGGCGATCATATTCGCCCTGCCTGTCCGCTTCGTCGAATAGAAGTACGCCGTATAGATGAAGTTGACAGCCATAAACGGGAAAGAGAGCGCGAATACCGGCAGCGCGGCAGATGCCATCTCTATCAAAGCGGGATCGCTGTTAAAGATGGCGACAGCCGGAACGCGGAACAGGAACAAAACGGCATAAATAACCACAGAGCCGATGATGTTGATCTTTAATCCCGTGTGGAGATATTGTTTCAGCCCATCCGCGTCCTGACGCCCAAACGACCGGCCCCACAGCGGCTGCAACCCCTGTGCGACGCCGGACAATACCGCGTTGGCAAGGGAATAGAGGAAACTCAAGATACTGAAGGTGGATACGCCAAGGTCTCCTAAGGTGTTGACGAGAACCCAGTTGTAGCAAAAAACCGTGATCGGTGTATTTAACTGTGAAAAGAACTCCGGCACGCCGCGCTTGCATACTTTTCTAATCAGAGCGAAGGAGAAAGAGAATTTCTGTATCCGAAGCTGCCCCTGTTTTCTGATAAAGTGGCTGGACAAAATCAGAAGGGAAAGCACCTGCCCCAAGCCGGAGGCAATCGCCGCGCCTTTTAACCCCATTTGCATGGGGAAAATGAACAACCAGTCGAGGAAGATGTTCGCCACCGCGCCGCTGAGCATCCCCCAAAAGGCAAGCCCGGGAGCGCCGTCGTTGCGCACGAACATGGACAGACAGTTGCTGCACAAAAATGGGACGGCAAAGAGCGTGTAATAAAACAGATATTCAATCGCCATGGGCAGCATGGCTTCGCTGCTGCCGGAGAGCAGCACGATTTGTTTGGAAAATACAGTCCCTACGACCAGCAACAGGACTGACAGAAACAGCATCATGGTAAGCGACGTCATGAACGCGTCGTTGGCTCCTTTTTTGTCGCCGCGTCCCAAACGGATGGCGATTACCGTGGAACCTCCCATCGCAAACAGCGTCGATACCGCAATCATGATCGTAATGAACGGCACGGTGATATTCACAGCCGCCAGCGCAAGGTGTCCCACGCCCTGACCGACAAAAATGCCATCGACGATGTTGTACAGGTAGGTGACGCAAAGTCCGCCCGCAGATGGGATGATGTAATGTAGCAATTCTTTTGTTCTCTGATTCAACTGAAATTCCTCCTCATATTTTTACGCAAATTGACTGTTATATAATTCCGCGCAGGCACCGCCCGCCCGCAACAGTTCCCGCAATTTTCCTACTCGATGATATTCCCACTTTCCCTACCTAACCTGTTGCGTTGGTATTCTGAGAAACATACTGCAAAAGCATATCCGCCGTTTTTTCTATACCAACAGAGGAATCTACCATCAGCTCATAATGCCGCGCATCGCCCCAGCGGTTGTCGGAGATGTGCTTATAATAGGCCGCTCTTGCCTTATCAGAGCGGTGGATGTTCCGTTGAGCTTCTTGTCTGCTGTCGCCGTAAATCTCCATCACTCTGCCAATGCGGTATTCTTTCGGGGCGTGGATAAACACACGAACAACATTGTCATAATTTCTAAGCACATAATCTGCTGCTCTGCCCACAATCACACAGCTTCCATTATCTGATATTTTTCGAATAATTTTCTCCTGTGCCGCAACTGCGTACTGTACCACACGAGTGCTTAAATACAGATCACGCAGAATATCCGGCGAATTCTTGTGAATATCCGAAATAAACTCCTGATTCAGACCGCTTTCGCGAGCTGCCAGTGCGATCATTTCTTTATAGTAGAAAGGAATTCCCAGCCTTTGCGCCACCACCCTGCCAATCTCCTTTCCAGAGGAGCCGTGTTCCCTGGCAATGGTAATAATCACGCCCGGCTTCGATGACTTCAGGGCCACCGCTTCTTTGGTGTCCGCACGGACCGGCTTTTTCTCCAAAGCGCCGTCGATGATGGCACGCAGCAATTCGCGGTGTCCGGGCTTCGCCTGATCGCCAAGCCACTTGTTATAGCTCTTGCCGTGCCGCTTCGGATTCTCCACGATGGATAGCTGATGCTCCACACAGATGGTGTCGCTGAGATTGCGGACGGCTTTTGTACTACCCCAAAAGTTGCGAAACTTACGGTCACAGGAGAGCGTAGTAGAGTTCCAGATAATATGATTGTGCGTGTGCCTACGGTCTACATGAGTGCAAACGATAAAGGCGTTGTTGCCTTTGAGAAACCTTTGTGCAAACTCTACGCCGATACGATTTGCTTCCTCCGGCGTTACCTCGCCGGGGCGAAATGACTGCCTGACGTGATAGGCGATCACCGCGTTTTCCTGCGTCCTGCCGGTGATGGAAAGATACTGTCCCTTTGAAAAAAGAAACCCGGCGTCGGCAATGCGGCTGTCGCAGCCGACGCTTGTGATAAGCCTGCCGCCGTCCGTTTTCTGCGGATTTTTTACATAGTCGAGAATGTCGCTGATCGCTGTGCCGACGCTCCGGCCTTTGCCGGTGTGCAGCGGCATGATGCGGGTCGTTGCCATAAGATTTGTCTCCTTTCCCTGATTGTTTCAGTGGAACATTATTTGCAACTTTTCTGCAAACAATTTTTTCTGCGCGTTGTAAAACGGCGTGACAGGTGTTATACTATGCAAAAGGAGTGTGGCTGATATGAGTTTTGCCGATTCTATTATCAAACTACGCAGCGAGATACGGATTTCACAGAAAGAGCTTGCCGACGAGCTGAATGTAAGCTGCGCTACGGTGAACCGATGGGAGAACGGAAGAACCGTTCCAAACAAAATGACCATGTTTGTGATCCGCGAATATTGCAAAAGAAATAGCATAGATTTTGCCTATGAAGGCGACGAAAAGAAACGGGGTGACGCGGTATGAATCTCGGCAGAGAAACCGAAACGCTTGAATTTAAGAAATCCACCGGCGAGCTGAAGGAGGGCGTTATCTCCATCGGCGCGATGCTAAATAAGCATCAAAAGGGCGAGCTGTACTTCGGCGTCAAGCCGGACGGTACGCCCATCGGACAGGAAATCACGGAAAAGACCTTGCGCGATATAAGTCAGGCGATCTCCAATCATATTGAGCCGCAGATTTTTCCCGAAATTACGACGGTTCGCATTGACGAGCGCGAGTGCATCCTTGTCCGCTTTGAGGGGTATAATACGCCGTATTTTGCCTATGATATTGCTCGCATCCGCGTAGCCGATGAGGATAAGGTGTTGTCTCAGCGGGAGCTTGTCGCCTTTGTGCAAAAGCAGGGCGGCACGGAGGACGCATGGGAGAAGCGTGTGTCGTCGTTCACCATTGAACAGGTAGACGAAAAGAGCGTCGCGCGGTATGTCGAACGAGGACACGCGGCAAAGCGCATCGAGTTTGAGTTTACAGATAAAGCGTCCGCACTGAACAAGCTGCTGCTGACCGATGGCAATCAGCTTCTGAACGCCGGTATGGTGTTGTTCTGCGAAAGTATGTATGCTGAGCTGCAAATGGCGATTTTCGCTGGAACGGAACGGCTGACCTTTTTGGATATTCAACGTCAGCGCGGGACGGTGTTTGACCTTGTGGCGCTGGCTGAAAAATATATCATGAGCAATATCCATTGGCGTGTGAAATTCGACGGTTCTTTGCAGCGCAAGGAGATTCCCGAAATCCCGGCAGACGCCATCCGCGAGGCGCTCATCAATTCTTTCTGCCACAAGGACTACGGCGCTTGCCAAAGCAATGAAGTCGCCATTTATAAAGACAGAGTGGAAATATACAATCCGGGCAGCTTCCCGGAGGGCTACCAGCCGGAGGACTTCATCATCCGCGACGAGCGCCCTGTCCGCAGAAATCCGCTAATCACGTCGATCCTGTACTATTCAAAGGATGTTGAGAGCTTCGGCACGGGTCTGAAACGGATTGCCGACGCCTGCAAGGACGCCGAGTGCCGGTATGAGTTCAAAATCTTAAAATCCGGCTTCGTTGTTGTGTTTTATCGCAATGAGGAAATCAAAGATTCAAAAGGTGCAACAAGTACGGTGCAAGTCGCGGGGCAAGTCACGGTACAAGACCTGCTTGCATATTGTTCTATCCCGCGAAGCAGACAGGAAATGCAAGCGTTCTGCCAGCTTGTCGGGCGCAATAGTTTCAGCAAGGTATATTTGAAACCGCTGCTTGAAAGCGGGCAGCTCCACATGACAATACCAGAAAAGCCCAACAGCCGGAATCAGAAATACGTTGCAACCGGAAAGGTGGAGGAATAACCGATGTTGACACTGATCTCCATTGAAAAATTCGCTGACGGCGTAAAATAATAAGGACTACAATCGGCGCGAGCTGATACAGACGCTTCGGGAAACACTGGACGCCAAGAAAAAGGGCGCGAAGTGCATGATATGCGGTGCGCCGATCTGGGCGGCGGGCAGCGCCATCACCGGTATGAATCGCTGTTTCACCCGCACAACTGGCGAAGCCGACGACAGCGAGGA